>NZ_JBFRFI010000005.1:0-266316 GCF_052114745.1 Brevundimonas sp. 2YAF1
TTTAACGCCCGATTGCGGCGGAGGCGGTGTGTACCGCCCCTGGTTTTCAGTGTCAAGCAGTTCTTTTTAAAGAACTTCTTTTCACCCGGCCGCTCCCGAAGGAACAGCGGAGGCGGCTATCTAATGAAGGCCGAGCTCCAAGTCAACCGAACCAACCAACCTTTCTGCAGTTCCAAATGCCGAAGCTTTCAGAGCCGCAGAAGACCGACAGGAGAAGCGAAGAAGCTTCTCGCACCGGCAAATCAGCGATTTGATCGAAGCGCGGAGACTAATCGAACCGCCCGGCAGAAGCAAGAAGTTTTTCAGCTCCCTCTTCCCGCCAAAGCCCCGGAAACTCAATCCCGAAACCCTGCGGCCCCGCCCGTCTCCGAGCGAGGCGGGGATATACAAACCACCCCCCGACTCCACAACCCCGCGAACGACACTTCCATGAAAAACCGAACGAACAGGACTCCATAGACGCTCAGGAAAAATACCAGGATGCAGCCCCCTCCTATGCAGGAGCGTCCAGACCGCCGCGCGGACAGAACAAGCCACTTCAAGCTTTCCAGACCTTGGCCCCACCCCGCCGATGCGCGCCAGCCCGACAGCCCGGCCTGGCGAGCCAGAACCGGCACACAACCCGCCCCGAACACGCGCCGAGCGCCCCGCCGCCAGTAGACGGGTGAAATGTTGCGCCATCGCCGCTCCAACGCAGAACAGGCGCGTCGCAGATGGGGCGAGAGGCGCCTTGGCGCATTTTTATTCCACATTCGCGCCAGGTCGGGTTGCATCGCAGCATGGAGGGCGGCATAAGAGCGCCTCGTTTAGAGGTTTTCCCTTGTCCCACCGCGCTGCCATTGCTGTGATCCAGAGCCCCGCGAAAGCGGCTGCGGATCTGCGCCTGCTGTCGCTGGGCCTCCTCCTTCTTACCGTATCCCTTATTCCGCTCAGCCGAGCGGTGTGGATGCCTGCGACCTGACCTGAACCCAGCCAGAATCGCCCGCTTCACCCCGCTCCCTTCCGGCAGCGGGGTTTTTCATGTGCCCGGCACGGACCCATTAGGCAGAACCTTCCAAAAATCCGATGACCAGCTCTTCCGACAGCAAAAAACGACCCAATACGCGCAGTTCCGCCGTCACCCAGGGCCCCACCCGGGCCGCGGCGCGCTCCTATCTGCGCGCCGCAGGGATGCAGGACGCCGACTTCGACAAGCCGATGATCGCCATCGTCAACACCTGGTCGACCGTCACCCCCTGCAACATGCACCTGGACCGCCTCGCCAAGGACGTGCGCGCCGGGATCATCGCGGCGGGCGGCTATCCGGTCGACTTCAACACCATCGTCGTCACCGACGGCATCTCCATGGGCACCCAGGGGATGAAGGCCTCGCTGATTAGCCGTGAAGTCGTCGCCGACTCCATCGAGCTGGCCGTCGAGGGCCACCAGCTGGACGGCGTCGTCTGCATCGTCGGCTGCGACAAGACCATCCCGGCGGCGGCCATGGCCCTGGCCCGGATGGATATCCCCGGCCTGGTCTATTACGGCGGCACCATCCTGCCCGGCCGGATCGGCGAGAAGGAGGTCTCGGTCCAGGAGGTGTTCGAAGCCATCGGCGCCCACGGCGCCGGCGCCCTGTCCGACGAGGGCCTGAAGGCGGTCGAGAGCGCGGTCTGCCCCGGCGCCGGCGCCTGCGGCGGCCAGTTCACCGCCAACACCATGGCCATGGCCCTGTCGATGATGGGCATCTCGCCCATGGGCGCCAACGACGTCCCCGCCGTCGATCCCGGCAAGGGCGCCGAGGGCGAGCGCTGCGGCCGCCTGATCGTCGAACGCGTCTTCGCCGGCGACACCGCCCGCAAATACATCACCCGCGCCAGCCTGAAGAACGCCGCCATCGCCGTCTCGGCCTCGGGCGGCTCGACCAACGCCGTCATGCACCTGACCGCCATCGCCGCCGAGGCCGGCGTCGACTTCGGTATCGAGGACTGCCACCAGGCCTGCGTCGAGGCCCCCGTCATCTGCGACCTGAAACCCGGCGGCCGCTTCCTGGCCTCGCACCTGTTCGCGGCGGGCGGCACGCGTCTGGTCGCCCAGCGGCTGGCCGAGGCGGGCAAGATCGTCAACACGCCGACCGTCTCCGGCCGCAGCCTGTTTACTGAGGCCGCCGAGGCCGAGGAAACGCCCGGCCAGCAGGTCGTCACCAGCATGGACGCCCCCGTCATGGCGCGCGGCTCCTACGCCGTCATCTATGGCGACGTCGCCCCTGAAGGCGCCGTCATCAAGCTGACCGGCCACAAGGTCGATCGCTTCGAGGGCCCGGCCGCCGTGTTCGACTGCGAGGAAGACGCCTTCCACGCGGTTCAGGACGGCTCGGTCGGCGAAGGCGACGTCATCATCATCCGCTACGAAGGGCCCAAGGGCGGTCCCGGCATGCGCGAGATGCTGCAGGTCACCGCCGCCCTGAAGGGCCGCAAGATCGAGAACGTCGCCCTGCTGACCGACGGCCGCTTCTCGGGCGCCAGCTACGGATTCGTCGCCGGCCACGTCTCGCCCGAAGCGGCGGCGGGCGGCCCGATAGCCCTCATTCGCGATGGCGATCCTATCGTCATCGACGTCACCAACCGCCGGATCGACGTGCTCGTCGATCTGGAGGCGCGCCGGGCGGACTTCGCCCCCAACCGGGTCCGTCCGGCGCAAGGCGTTTTCGCGAAATACCGCGCCGCCGTCGCCTCCGCCTCGCAAGGGGCCGTGACCATTCCCAATCCCCCGCCGGCCCAAACCGCCGAAACCTATTCCAACGCCCCGATTTCTGAGGACGCCTGAACCATGGCCATCACCATCTACACCAACGACGACATCAAGCCGGGCGCCATCGCCGGCCAGCGCATCGCCGTCATCGGCTATGGCTCGCAGGGCCGCGCCCACGCCCAGAACCTGAAGGACTCGGGCCATGACGTCATCGTCGGCGTTCGCGAGGGCGGCACCGGCTGGAAACACGCCACCGCCGACGGCGTCCCCACCGCCGAGCCGGCCGAGGCCGTTCGCGGCGCCGACATCATCGCCATCCTGACCCCGGACATGATCCAGAACGAGGTCTATCGCGACATCATCGAGCCCAACGCCAAGCCGGGCGCCGCCCTGCTGTTCGCCCACGGCTTCTCGATCATCTACGACCGCATCACGCCGCGCGACGACATGGACGTCATCCTGGTCGCCCCCAAGGGTCCGGGCGATCTGGTCCGTCGCGAGTTCGCGCGCGGCCGCGGCGTCCCCTCGCTGTTCGCCATCGAGAAGGACGCGACGGGCAAGGCTAGAGACCGCGCCATGGGCTACGCCAAGGGCATCGGCGGCGCGACCGGCGGCCTGCTGGAGACCTCGTTCCGCGAAGAGACCGAGACGGATCTGTTCGGCGAGCAGGCCGTCCTGTGCGGCGGCGCGAAAGAGCTGGTCATGTCGGGCTTCAACACCCTGGTCGAGGCCGGTTACCAGCCCGAGATCGCCTACTTCGAATGCCTGCACGAGCTGAAGCTGATCGTGGACCTGTTCTACGAGGGCGGCATCTCCAAGATGCACCACTTCATCTCGGAAACGGCCAAGTGGGGCGCCGTCGCCTCGGGTCCGCGCGTCATCAACGACGAGACCCGCGCCCGCATGAAGGAAGTCCTGACCGAGATCCAGAATGGCGCCTTCGCCAAGAACTGGATCGCCGAGAACGAGGCCGGCAAGCCGCAGTACGCCGCCTGGCTGAAGTCGGACAGCGAGTCCCAGATCGAACAGACCGGCGCGCGCCTGCGCGAACGGATGGCCTGGCTGCAGACGGCCAAGTCCGAAGCCGCCTGAACCGTTGAAAGCATAGAGTGATCGTGATGAGCGCCGCTGCGCCCGCCTTGAAGACATCCCCCGACGCCGCTCCCCAGAGCGGCGCGCGCCTGCTGGTCTCCACGCTGGAGCGGCTGGGGGTGGATGTCGTCTTCGGCTATCCTGGCGGCGCCATCATGCCCATCTATGACGCCCTGACCGGCACGGGCCTGAAGCATATCCTGGTCCGTCACGAACAGGGTGCGGCCTTCGCCGCCGACGCCTATGCCCGCGCCTCGGGCAAGGTCGGCGTCTGCATGGCCACCTCCGGGCCCGGCGCCACCAATCTGATCACCGGCATCGCCAACGCCATGATGGATTCGGTGCCGATGGTCTGCATCACCGGCAACGTCCCCCAGGGCGTCATGGGCACCGACGCCTTCCAGGAGATCGACATCCTGGGCGTCACCCTGCCGATCGTGAAACACTCTATATTAGTGCGCGACGCGTCGGAGATTCCGGCCGCCGTCGAACAGGCCTTCCACATCGCCGCCTCGGGCCGTCCCGGCCCGGTCCTGGTCGACCTGCCCAAGGACGTCCAGTTCGCCACCGCCGTCGCCCCGTTCGGCTTCAACGTCCCCAACGAGACGATCCCGCTGAACCACGACGCGATCGCCGAGGCCGAACGCTTCATCCGCGCCGCCGAGCGCCCGCTGATCTACATCGGCGGCGGCGTGAAGATCGCCAAGGCCACCGAGGCCGTCCGCGCCTTCGCCGAGGCCACCGGCATCCCGGCCGTCGCGACCCTGAACGCCCTGGGCACCATCCCGACCGACGCCCCCGGCTTCCTGGGGATGCTGGGCATGCACGGCACGCGCGCCGCCAACGAGGCGGTCCAGTCGTCCGACCTTCTGATCGTCCTGGGCGCCCGCTTCGACGACCGCGCCACGGGCAAGCTGGCCGAGTTCGCGCCCCACGCCCGCGTCGTCCACTTCGACATCGACGCCTCCGAGATCGGCAAGCTGCGCGAGACCCATGTCGCGGTCGCCGGCGAACTGAAGCCCGGCGTCGAGGCCCTGACCGCGCGCTTGGCTGTTGCGCCCCTGGCCATCGACCCCTGGGTCATCCGCTGCGCCACAGCGGCGGTGCGTCACGCCGCCCGCTATGACGCCCCGGGCGAGGGCGTCTATGCGCCGGCCCTGCTGAAGCAATTGTCCGAGGCCGCCGGCGACCGCTTCGTCGCCGCCTGCGACGTCGGCCAGCATCAGATGTGGGCCGCACAGCACTGCCGCTTCTCGCGTCCTGAAGCCCACATCACCTCGGGCGGCCTGGGCGCCATGGGCTTCGGACTGCCCGCCGGCCTGGGCGCCAAGCTGGCCGCCCCCTCGGCCACGGTCGTCACCATCGCTGGCGACGGCGGCTTCATGATGAACATCCAGGAACTGGCGACGCTGAAACGCTACGGCGTCGCGCTGAAGATCGTCCTGCTGGACAACGCCTCGCTGGGCCTGGTGCGCCAGTGGCAGGAGCTGTTCTTCGAGGAGAACTATTCCGAGGTCGACCTGTCCGACAATCCGGACTTCGTGAAGGTGGCCGAGGCCTTCGGCATCGAGGCCTTCCGCATCGACCGTCGCGATCAGGTCGAGGCCGGCATCGCCCGCCTGCTGGCGGCCGACGGCCCCTGCCTGGCCCACGTCATCATCAACCCCAAAGAGAATGTCTGGCCTCTGGTTCCGCCGGGCAAGAGCAACGCTGAAATGATGGAAGGCGCATGACCATGAGCGACACCATTCACATCCAGATCGACCGGGCCGACGGCTCGCTTCAGCGTCTCATCGGCCTTGTAGAGCGCCGCGGCTTCCACATCGACGGCATGAGCATGGCCGACGAGGGTGTTTCGCGCCGCATCGCCCTGACCGTGCGCGGCCGCGACGCCGCGCGTTCCATCGACAACCTGGGTTGCCAGATCGACCGCCTGTTCGGCGTCGCTCGCATCCAGTCTTTCCACCCTGAGGCCGCGTAAAATGTCCCGAGTAGAACGAGTATCCAGAACCGCAGAAATCGCGGCGACCGATCCCAACCGCGTCATCATCTTCGACACCACCCTGCGCGACGGCGAACAGGCCCCCGGCTTCTCCATGTCGGTCGAGTCGAAACTGAAGATGGCCCATGTCCTTCGCGACCTGGGCGTGGACGTGATCGAGGCCGGCTTCGCCGCCGCCTCGCCGGGCGACGAGGAATGCATCCGGCGCGTCTGCGGCGAGATCGAGGGCCCGGTCTTCGCCTCGCTGTCGCGCGCCAACGAGAAGGACATCGACGCCTCGTTCCGGGGTCTGTCGCCGGCGCCGAAATCGCATCGTCGCTGCCATGTCTTCCTGGCCACCAGCCCGATCCACCGCTCGGCCAAGCTGCGGATGAGCACCAACGAGGTGCTGGCCACGATCTCGCGCACGGTGGAATACGCCGCCTCGATGTTCGACGACGTCGAGTTCTCGGCCGAGGACGCCTTCCGCACCGAGCCGGAGTTCCTGGCCGAGGCCCTGATGGCCGCCGCCGATGCGGGTGCCCAGACGCTGAACGTGCCGGACACCGTCGGCTACGCCACGCCCGAAGAAGTGCGTCAGCGCTTCGCTTATCTGGACGGGATCATCCGTCCGCGCCACGCGGACGTGATCTTCTCGTCGCACGCTCACAACGACCTGGGCCTGGCCGTCGCCAACTCCCTGGCCGCGGTCGAGGGCGGCGCGCGTCAGATCGAGGGCGCGATCAACGGCATCGGCGAACGCGCTGGAAACGCCTCGATCGAAGAGATCATCATGGCCCTGCGCACCCGCGCGGACCGCTATGGTCTGACAGTCGGCGCGGAGAGCCGTCACCTGGTGCGCGCGTCGGAGACCCTGCGCGAAGTGACCGAGACGGTCATCGCCCGCAACAAGGCCATCGTCGGCCTGAACGCCTTCGCCCACGAGGCCGGGATCCACCAGCACGGCATGATGGCCGACGCCCGCACCTACGAGATCATGCGTCCCCAGGACGTCGGTTTCGAGGGCAGCTACTTCGTGCTGGGCAAGCATTCCGGCCGCCACGCGGTCGGCAAGCGGGCCGAAGCCCTGGGGCACGTGCTGGAAGGCCAGCGCCTGGCCGACGTCTTCGCCGGCTTCAAACATCGCGCCGACCAGATCGGCGAAATCAATGACGCGGAACTGAGCGCCATCATCGCGGCCGTGACGGCCGCAGGCGCCTCCGCACAAATGGACAAGACCTATGCAACCGCTGGCTAAGAATATCTGGATCAACGGCGAACTGACGCCCTGGGCCGACGCCAAGATCCACGTCATGAGCCACGCCCTGCACTACGGCACCTCCGTGTTCGAAGGCATCCGCGTCTATGACACCCCCAACGGCCCGTGCGGCTTCCGCCTGACCGACCACATCCGCCGCCTGTTCGACAGCGCGCGCATCTATCACTTCCCCCTGCCCTTCACCGAGGACGAGCTGGTCCAGGCCTGCAAGGACGTGGTCCGCTCCGAGGGCCTGCGTTCGGCCTATCTGCGCCCCCTGGCCTTCCTGGGCGAGTGCGGCATGGGCGTGTCCCCGTCGCCTGAGAACATCCGCACCGACGTCATGATCTCGGCCTTCCCCTGGGGCGCCTATCTGGGCGAGGAAGCGCTGGAGAAGGGCGTCGACGCCTGCATCTCCAGCTGGAACCGCGTCGCCCCCAACACCATCCCGGCAGGGGCCAAGGCGGGCGGCAACTACCTGTCCGGCTATCTGATCGGGCGTGAAGCCCGCGTCCGCGGCTTCGGCGAAGGTATCGCCCTGGGCGCCGACGGCCTGTTGTCCGAAGGGGCCGGCGAGAACCTGTTCGTGGTCAAGGACGGCGTGCTGATGACGCCGCCCGCCGCCGCCTCCCTCCTGCAGGGCATCACCCGCGACAGCGTCATGAAGTTGGCGCGCAGCCTGGGCTATGAGGCCCGCGAACAGACCCTGCCGCGCGAAGCCCTCTACGTCGCCGACGAGGTCTTCATGACCGGCACCGCCGCCGAGATCACCCCCGTCCGCTCGGTTGACGGCATCCCTACCCGCGCCAACGGTCCTGGCCCGATCACCAAGGCAGTCAACAAGGCCTTCCGCGGCCTGTTCGACGGCACGACGCCCGACCGCTTCGGCTGGCTGGAGCCCATCGGCGAGGCTGCGACCTCTCCCAAGGAGCGCGTGCATGAGCCCGCCTAGGACCCTGTATGAAAAGGTCTGGGACCGGCACGTCGTCGTGCCGGAAACGGCCGAGACGCCCGGTGTAATGTATGTGGACCTGCACCTGGTCCACGAAGTCACCTCGCCCCAGGCCTTTTCCGAAATCGAGGCGCGCGGACTGAGGGTCCGCCGCCCCGACCGCACTTTCGCCACCCTGGACCACTCCACCCCGACCCTGCCGGCCGGCGCGGACGGCGAGCGGCCCTACTTCACCGCCGCCGCCAAAAACCAGGTCGAGACGCTGGAGGCCAACTGCGCACGCCACGGCGTCGAACTGGCCGGCTGGGATTCCGACCAACGCGGCGTGGTTCACGTCATGGGGCCCGAACTGGGCCTGACCCAGCCGGGCATGACCGTGGTCTGCGGCGACAGCCACACCGCCACGCATGGGGCGTTCGGAGCATTGGCGTTCGGCATCGGCACCTCCGAAGTCGGGCACGTCCTGGCCACCCAATGCCTGTTGCAGCGCCGGGCGAAATCCATGCGCGTCACCGTCGACGGGCGCTTGCGCCCCGGCGTCTCGGGCAAGGACATGGCTCTGGCCGTCATCGCCGCCATCGGCTTCGGCGGCGGCACCGGCTACGTCATCGAATACGCCGGCGAGGCCGTGCGCGCCCTGGACATGGAAGGGCGCATGACCCTGTGCAACATGTCCATCGAGGCGGGCGCCCGCGCGGGCATGATCGCCCCCGACCGCGTCACCATCGACTGGCTGCGCGGCCGCCGCCATGTCCCCGCCGACTTCGAGGCCGCCGCCGCCGACTGGCTGACCCTGGCCTCCGATCCCGGCGCGGCCTTCGATCAGGAAGTCGTGCTGGACGGCGCCGCCATCCGCCCCATGGCCACCTGGGGCACCACGCCTGACGCCGGCGCCCCCGTCGGCGCCCCCGTGCCGCAGCCGCGCTCGGACTCGGACCGCAAGGCCATCGACTACATGGGCTTCACCGCCGGCGAGGCGACGACCGGCCACAAGGTCGACGTGGTCTTCATCGGCAGTTGCACCAACGGCCGCCTGCCCGACCTGCGCGCCGCCGCCAACGTCCTGCGCGGCCGCAAGGTCCAGCCGGGCGTTCGCATGCTGGTCGTCCCCGGCTCCGAGGCCGTGCGTCGCGACGCCGAGGCCGAGGGTCTGGACCAGGTCTTCATCGCCGCCGGCGCCGAATGGCGCATCCCCGGCTGCTCCATGTGCATCGCCATGAACGGCGATTTCGTCGGCCCCGGCCAGTTGGCGGTCTCGACCTCCAACCGCAATTTCGAGGGCCGTCAGGGCAAGGGCGCCCGCACCATCCTGGCCAGCCCCGCCACCGCCGCCGCCAGCGCCGTCGCCGGCGTCTTGACCGACCCGCGCGCCTATCTGCCGGAGGCTCCCCTCATGCAGCCGAGCGCCGCGCGCGCGGCGGTAGGGGAGAAACATCATGTCTGAACCGTTCAAAGTCCTGACGTCGAAGACCCTGACCCTGAGCCAGGCCAATATCGACACCGATCAGATCATCCCGGCCCGCTTCCTGACCACCACGACGCGCGAGGGTCTGGGCGTCCACGCCTTCCACGACTGGCGCTATGAGGCCGACGGCTCGGCCAAGCCCGAGGCGGTGCTGAACCGCATCGATCCGACCGAACAGCGCATCCTGCTGGCCGGCCCCAACTTCGCCTGCGGTTCGTCGCGTGAGCACGCCCCCTGGGCCCTGCTGGACTATGGCTTCCGGGCGGTGATCTCGACCGAGATCGCCGACATCTTCACCTCCAATGCGCTGAAGAACGGCTTCCTGCCCATCGTCGTCGATCAGGCGACCTGGGACGACCTGTCCGCCCATCCCGAACAGCCCGTCACCATCGACCTGGAAGCCGGCGAGATCCGGCGCGGCAACGTCGCCCCCGTCCCGTTCAAGGTCGAGGCCTTCGCCCGCCAGTGCCTGCTCGACGGCGTCGACACCCTCGGCTGGCTGCAAGCCAAGCTGCCCTACATCCAGACCTACGAACGCTTCCGTGAGCCGGAGACCAACTGATGCCCAACACCCGCACCTTCAACATCGTGGTCCTGCCCGGCGACGGCGTCGGCCCTGAGGTGGCCCTGGCCGCCGAGCGCGTCCTGACCTGCATCGGCGACATCTACGGCCATCGCTTCGAGTTCGCCGAGCACCTGATCGGCGGCGCCGCCATCGACGCGACCGGCGAGGCCCTGCCCGAAGACACCAAGGCCGCCTGCCTGGCCTCCGACGCCGTCCTGCTGGGCGCGGTCGGCGGTCCCAAGTGGGATGGCGCCAAGGTCCGTCCCGAACAGGGTCTGCTGGCCATCCGCAAGGCCATGGGCCTGTACGCCAACCTGCGCCCGCTGCAGGTCTCGCCGGTCCTGGCCCACCTGTCGCCGCTGAAGAAGGAGATCGTCGAGGGCGTCGATCTGATCGTCTTCCGCGAGCTGACCAGCGGCGTCTATTTCGGCGAGAAGACCCGCACGGCAACCAGCGCCTCGGACCTGTGCGTCTATACGGTCGAGGAGATCGAACGCGTCGCCCGCGCCGCCTTCCAGGCCTCCGGCCAGCGTCGCGGCAAGGTCACCTCGGTCGACAAGGCCAATGTCATGGAGACCAGCCGCCTGTGGCGCGAGGTCGTGACCCGCATCCACGCCGAGGAATATCCGCAGATCACGCTGGAGCACGCCCTGGTCGACTCCATGGCCATGCACCTGATCCGCAAACCGCGCGAGTATGACGTCATCCTGACCGAGAATATGTTCGGCGACATCCTGTCGGACGAGATCTCGGTGCTGGGCGGCTCCATCGGCCTGCTGCCCTCGGCCTCGCTGGGCGGCAGCGGCCCCGGCCTGTTCGAGCCGATCCACGGCTCGGCCCCCGACATCGCCGGTCAGGATCTGGCCAACCCCATCGGCATGGTGCTGTCGGCGGCGATGATGCTGCGTCACAGCTTCGACCTGGAGGACGAGGCGGATTCCATCGAAGCCGCCGTCGCCGCCGTCCAAGCGTCCGGCGCCGTCACCGCTGATCTGGGCGGCGCCCTGGGCACCGTCGAGGCCACGCGCGCCATCGTCGACGCCATCCGCGCCATCCACTGGGCCGCCGCGCGCCACGTGCCGATGCACTGGGCCTGAGGCCTAAGAATATAAAGAAAGGGCGGGCCTCGCGGTCCGCCCTTTTGGCTTTCAGTTGTCGATCAGGCCCTGCAGCGCCACCGCCATCCGGCGCGCCAACTCCGCCTTCTGACCCTCATCGAGCTTCGAATAGCCGTCCGACAACTCACGCCCGATCGCCATCCCCATGATCAGGCCCGCCGCCAGACGCGCGCGAACCGGGGCGTCGGGACCGCCGATCCACTGGGCCAGCGGATCGAAGAAGCGATTGTTGGAGGTGCGCTGCATGACGTCCATGGCCTTGGCCGAACCGACCGAGCGCAGCAGGATCAGCAGGCCCCGCATCTTGGCGCCGCCGTCTTCGTCCTGACAGGGCATGACCTCGCCATAGACGATCTCGCGGGCCAGCCGCTCGCCGAAGTCCTCGCGCGCGCCGTCCATCAGGTCGCGGCCGTTCTTGCAACTGTCCAGGACGGCGACGAACAAATCTTCCTTGGACCCGAAGTAGCGGCTGATCAGGGCCGCATCCACGCCGACATCGCGCGCCACGTCGCGCATGCCGACGTCGTCGTAGCTTTCGGAACAAAAGCGTTCACGCGCCGCCTCCAGAATAGCCTGACGGGTCGCGTTGGCGTTACGCGGTCGGGGGGCGTCGCAAAGGACCAATTGGTCGTACTCCAATAAACCTTACCGCCTATATGGCTTTGTCATCAGGCGTTGACAAGCGGAACCGCCCTCATCATTAAGTCACCCAACGTTGACTGCCGCTTTCTCCCCCGAAGAGCGCCGGTCTGTTATGTATGAAATCCCTCCCAACAGGAGAATGCGCCGATGCGCACGGTGAAGATCGCGGTCGCGTCCGTCCTGATGACGGCCGCCCTTTATGGCTGTTCCAAGGGAGGCCAGGCCCCCGCGCCTCAGGCGCCGCCCGTTACGGTCGCCACCCCCCTGGTCCGTCAGGTCGTCGACTGGGACGAGGTCACCGGCCGCTTCGAGGCCCCTCGCTCGGTCGATGTGCGCGCCCGCGTCGGCGGCTATATCCAGGCCGTCCACTTCAAGGACGGCGACTTCGTCCGCCAGGGCCAACTGCTGTTCACGCTTGATCCGCGCCCGGCCCAGGCCGCGCTCGCATCCGCTCAGGCCCAGTTGGCCCAGGCCCAGGCCCAGCTGACCCTGGCCCGCACCGAGTTCGCCCGCTCTGAGGGCCTGCTGGCCTCGCAGGCCGTGTCGCAAGCCGAGGTCGACGCCAAGCGCGGCGCCGTGGCCCAGGCCCAGGCCGCCGTCTCGGCCGCCAACGCCGCCATCCGCGCCCGTCAGCTGGACGTCGAATTCACCCGTGTCGTCGCCCCCATCGCGGGCCGCGTGTCCGACCGCCGCGTCGATCCGGGCAACCTGATCGGCGGCGGTTCCTCGGCGGGCGACATCCTGACCACCATCGTCTCGGCCTCGCCGATCTATTTCGTCTTCGACGGCTCCGAAGCCCTGGCGCTGAAATATCAGCGCGACGCCCGTACCGGCGGCGCCGCGCCGATCCGCATCCGTCTGCAGGACGAGACCAGCTATGACCGCAGCGGCACGCTCGACTTCACCGACAACGCCATCGACACCGCCTCGGGCACGATCCGCCTGCGCGCCGTGGTCCCCAACGCCGACGGCTTCCTGAAGCCCGGCATGTTCGGCCAGGCCCAACTGGCCGGCGGCGGTTCCTATCAGGCCCTGCTGGTGCCTGACGCCGCCATCGCCACCGACGCCGCGCGTCGCGTGGTCATCGTCGTCAACGCCGACGGCACGACGGCCCCGCACGCGGTCCAGACCGGCCCGCTGGTCGACGGCCTGCGCGTCATTCGCTCGGGCCTGAAGCCGACCGACCGCGTCGTCATCGCCGGCGGTCAGCGCATCCAGATGCCGGGCATGAAGGTCTCGCCCAAGAACGGGACCATCGCCCCGGTCGCCCCGCAAGCGGGTGCGGCCCCCGTCACCCAGGCGGCGCCGGCCTCCAGCGCCTCCTTCGCCAACGCGGGCTGATCCTTCATGAACATCTCCCGCTTCTTCATCGACCGCCCGATTTTCGCGGGCGTGATATCGGTGTTCATCACCCTGATCGGCCTGTTCGCCTATCCGCTGCTGCCCCTGTCGCAGTATCCGGAGATCGCGCCCCCGACGATCACCATCAACGCCGCCTATCCCGGCGCCTCGGCCGAGACCCTGGCCGAGACCGTGGCGGCCCCCATCGAGCAGGAAGTCAACGGCGTCGAGAAGATGCTGTACCTGACCTCCTCGTCCACCTCGGACGGGGCGGTGGCGATCACCGTGACCTTCCAGCCCGGCACGAATCTCGATTCCGCCCAGGTGCTGGTGCAGAACCGCGTCGCCCTGGCCGAGCCGAAACTGCCCGAACAGGTCCGCCAGATCGGCGTGACGGTCAACAAGGCCGAAAGCGGCTTCCTGATGATCGTCGGCCTGACCTCGCCGGACGGCAGCCTGGATAACGACTACGTCGGCAACTACGCCAACTCGACCCTGCGCGACCGCCTGCTCCGCATCGACGGCGTGGGTCAGGTCCAGGTCTTCGGCGGCGGCAACTATTCGATGCGGATCTGGATCGACCCGGCCAAGGCGGCCGAGCGCGGTCTGACGGGTCCCGACATCGTCGCCGCCCTGCGCGCCCAGAACGTCCAGGCCGCGGCCGGCGCCATCGGCCAGCCGCCTTTCGCCACCAACGCCGCCGCCTTCCAGCTGCCGGTCCAGGTGCAAGGCCGCCTGTCCGATCCTGATCAGTTCGCCGACGTGGTCATCAAGACCGATGCCCAAGGCCGCGTGACCCGCGTCCGCGACGTCGCCCGCGTCGACCTGGGCGCTCAGGACTATGGCATCCGCGGCTTCTTCGACGGCCAGCGCGGCGTCGGCATCGCCATCGTCCAGCAACCCGGCGCCAACGCCCTGGGCACCGCCAAACGGGTCCTGGCCGAGGTCGACGCCATCAAGGCCGACCTGCCGGCCGGCATGGCCGCCTCCATCCCCTACAACCCGACCGAATTCGTCGCCGCCTCGGTCGAGGCGGTGCAGCACACGGTGTTCGAAGCCGTCGTCCTGGTGGCCATCGTCGTCCTGGTGTTCCTCCAGACCTGGCGCGCGGCGATCATCCCCATCATCGCCATCCCGGTCGCCCTGGTCGGCACCTTCGCCGTTCAACTGGCGCTAGGCTATTCGATCAACTCCCTGTCGCTGTTCGCCCTGGTTCTGGCCGTCGGCATCGTCGTCGATGACGCCATCATCGTGGTCGAGAACGTCGAGCGCTACCTGCGCCAGGGGCTGATGCCCAAGGAGGCCGCCTACCGCTCCATGCAGGAGGTTTCGGGCGCCCTGATCGCCATCGGCCTGGTGCTGACGGCGGTGTTCGTGCCGACCGCCTTCGTGCCCGGCATCCCCGGGATCTTCTATCGCCAGTTCGCCGTCACCATCGCCTCGGCTACGCTGATCTCCCTGGTGGTGTCCCTGACCCTGTCGCCCGCCCTGGCCGCCCTGCTGCTCAAGCCGCACAACGTCCACGGCCATCAGCGCAAGCCCGGCCTGTGGGGCACGCTCGCCTATTACGGCGGCTGGGCCGGCGCCAAGTTCAACCAGGGCTTCGACTGGCTTTCTGACAAGTACGGTCGCCTGACCGCGCGCCTGGTGCGCACGGTGATGCTCGTCCTGATCGTCTACGTCGGTCTGCTGGGCCTGACCGCTTGGCGCCTGGTGGACACGCCGTCGGGCTTTATCCCCGAACAGGATCAGGGCTTCCTGATCGGCGTCATCCAGCTTCCGGCCGGCGCCTCGCTGGACCGCACCGAAGCCGTGATGAAGCGCGCCAACGAGATCATCCAGAAAACCGATGGCGTCGACGGCACCGTCGCCTTCGCCGGTCTCGACGGCTCCAGCTTCTCGTTCGGCTCCAACGCCGCGACCATCTTCGTGCGCCTCGACGCCTTCGAGAACCGCACCAAGGAACAGGCCGCGGTCGCCCTGGCCCACACCATCACCGGCGCCACGACCGGCATCCAGGAAGCCAATATCTTCGTCATCGCCCCCCCGGCCGTTCAGGGCCTGGGCAACGGCAACGGCTTCAAGATGATGATCCAGGACCGTTCCGGCGCAGGCTACCGCGCGCTGGAAGGGGCCACCTTCGCCATGATGGGCGGCGCCGCCCAGATGCCCGACAAGGTGCAGCAGGTCTTCTCGACCTACAACACCGGCTCGCCGCGCATCGCCGCCGACGTCGATCGTGACAAGGCCCTGATGATGGGCGTCCAGCCTTCAGCGGTGTTCGACACCCTCGGCGTCTATCTGGGCTCGTCCTACATCAACGACTTCAACCTGCTGGGTCGCACCTTCCGCGTCACCGCCCAGGCTGAACCGTCGGCCCGCGACGACATCGCCGACATCGCCAACCTGAAGACCCGTTCGGCCTCCGGCGCTATGGTGCCGATCGGCGCCGTCGCCAACCTGCGCGAGGACTCCGGTCCGGCCCGCGTCGTCCGCTACAACCTGTTCCCGGCTTCCGAGCTTCAGGGCCAGGCCGCGCCGGGCGTCTCGTCCGGCCAGGCGATCGCGGCGATGGAACAGCTGGCGGCCAAGGCTCTGCCGCAAGGCTTCAGCTACGAATGGACCGAACTGGCCCTTCAGGAGAAGGAAGCCTCGGGCGGCGCCTCCATCATCTTCGTGATGGCCGTCGTCTTCGTCTTCCTGGTGCTGGCGGCCCAGTATGAGGCCTTCACCCTGCCGCTCGCGGTGGTGCTGATCGTGCCGATGTGTCTGCTTGCGGCCATGATCGGGGTGAACATCCGCGGGCTGGACAACAACATCCTGGTCCAGATCGGCCTGGTCGTCCTGATTGCGCTGGCGGCCAAGAACGCCATCCTGATCGTCGAGTTCGCCAGACAGGCGGAAGAAGAAAACGGCATGGATCGCTTCGAAGCGGCTGTTTACGCCGCCAAGGTGCGTCTGCGTCCGATCCTGATGACCTCCTTCGCCTTCATCTTCGGCGTCATGCCGCTGATGCTGGCGACGGGCCCCGGCGCCGAAATGCGCCAGTCGCTGGGCACCGCCGTCGTCTCCGGCATGTTGGGCGTGACCTTCTTCGGTCTGATCTTCACCCCGGTCTTCTACGTCATGATGCGCTGGCTCTCGGCCAAACTGCCCCAGAAGCCTTCCAAACCGCGCGAGTTGCCGACCACCTACGGTACGCCCGCCCATGATCCGTACGACCCCACCGACCCCGCGCCGGCCGCGCCCCAATCGGCCAGCCCGCGCCTGGGAGACGCCTGATGAACCGTAAAGCCCTTCCCCTCCTGACCGCCTCCAGCGCCGCGCTTCTTCTCGCAGCCTGCGCGGTCGGGCCGAAGGCCCCCGACGCCGCCCTTCCCCCCCAGGCGTCGGGCGCCTTCATCGGCTCCCAGAACGCCTCGGTTTCGACCGAGGCCGCCCGCGACGACTGGTGGCGGCTCTATAACGACGCCACGCTGGACGGTCTGATCCAGCAGGCGCTGACCGAGAACAATGACCTGGAGGCGGCCGCGGCCAATCTGCGCGCCGTCCGGGCCTCGCTGTCCGAAGCCCGCGCCGGGCGTCTGCCCTCGACCAATCTGAGCGCCTCGGGCCAATACGGCCGCGCCTCGGCCGATACCGTCGGCGGCAACAACGGCCAGCCGTTGAAGAATGTCGAGACCTATAGCGCCGGTCTCGACATGGCGTATGAGATCGACCTGTTCGGTCGCGTCGGCTCGGTCATCCGCGCCGCCCGCGCCGACGCCGACGCCGCTCGTGAGGCGCTGGAGATCGTCCGCATCTCGGTCGCTGCCGAAACGGCCCGGGCCTACGCCGACACCTGTTCGGCCAACGCCCAGATCGCGGTGGCCGAACGCACCATCGACCTGCAAGGCAAGACCGTCGACCTGACCCAGCGCCTGCTGGATGGCGGTTCCGGCAACGGTCTGGACGTGGCCCGCGCCCGCGCGTCGCTGGAATCCACCCGCGCCAGCCTCCCGCCCCTGCGGGCTCAGCGCGACGGCGCCCTCTATCGTCTCGCCACCCTGACCGGGCGCACCCCGGCCGAGGCCAGCGAGGCGGCGCGCGGTTGCCAGTCGCCGCCGCAGCTGTCGCAGCCGATCCCGATCGGCGACGGCGCGGCGCTTCTGGCCCGTCGTCCCGACGTGCGTCAGGCCGAGCGCAAGCTGGCGGCCGCTGCCGCCCGCGTGAACGTGGCCACCGCCAGCCTCTATCCGACCATCAGCCTGGGCGGGTCGGTCGGCACCTCGGCGCTTGAAACGAACCAACTGGGCAAGTCCACCAGCTTCAACTTCAGCGTCGGCCCGCTGATCAGCTGGTCCTTCCCCAACATCGCCGTGGCCCGCGCCCGCATCAAACAGGCCGGCGCCCTGACCGACGCGGCCCTGGCGACCTTCGACCAGACCGTGCTGACGGCGCTGCAGGAAACCGAGACGGCGCTCAGCGCCTACGCCAACGAACTGGACCGTCGCACGGCCCTGACCACGGCGCGGGATCAGGCGGCGACCGCCGCCCGCCTGTCGCGCCTACGCTTCGACGCCGGCGCCGACAGTTTCCTGACGGTGCTGGATTCCGAACGGACCCTGGCCGGCGCCGACGCCGCCCTCGCCGCTTCGGAAGCTCAGGTCACCACCTACCAGATCGCCCTATTCAAGGCCCTGGCGGGCGGCTGGGACCAGGCCCCCAACCCGGAAGCCTGATCGTCCGATCATCGCTGAAAATGCAAACGCCCGGCAGGTTCGACCCCGCCGGGCGTTTTCTTTTGGCCGCATTCACGTTGAGTGTTGGCACAGTCCATTGATCGCCAATGCCGATGTCTCCCTTCCCCCTCGATGGGGGAAGGGCCGGGGATGGGGGTGAGGGCGCTACCTCGAAGGTTGAACGCATGAGGCACGGCGTCTCTCCGGCCTTTATTTGGAACAGTCTGCCTCCACCCCCACCCAACCCTCCCCCATCGAGGGGGAGGGCTTTACCCGAGGATCGGGCGCCCCGTGCGCTCGACGTCCGCTTGTCCCGCGGCAAGGTCATCCAACCCTCTATTGGAACTATTGGAGGTCGTTTGCAGAAAATTTGTGCGCTCATGGCGTGACCCCCGCGTGAAGAATGCTCTAGGACAGGGGCGTGACCACTCCCGCCGCGCCCTCCCCCGCCGCCGCCGAGATCGCCGCCGCCCCCTCGCCTGCGACAGCGCTGGCGCACGCGCGGCGCGTGGTGGTCAAGATCGGCTCCTCCCTGCTCATCGACCACGCGACTCGCGCCGTCGCTCGCGACTGGCTGGCCTCCCTGGCTCAGGACATCGCCGCCCTTCGCCAGCAAGGCCGCGAGGTTATCGTCGTCTCCTCCGGCGCCGTGGCCCTGGGGCGCGGACGGCTGAACACCACGCCCGGTCGGCTGCAGGACAAGCAGGCCGCCGCCGCCGTCGGCCAGACCCTGCTGATGCACGCCTGGGAAGAGGCCCTCGCCCCGCACGGCCTGATCACCGCCCAGGTCCTCTTGACCCGCGACGACACCGAACGCCGCCGCCGCTGGCTCAACGCCCGCGCCACGGTCGAAGCCCTGCTGGCCCACGGCGTCGTCCCCGTGGTCAATGAGAACGACACCGTCGCCACCGAGGAAATCCGCTACGGCGACAACGACCGGCTGGCCGCCCGCGCCGCGCAACTGGCGCGCGCCGACCTGCTGATCCTGCTGTCCGACGTGGACGGCCTCTACACCGCCGATCCGCGCCGCGATCCCGACGCCCGCCACCTGCCCCTGGTGGAGACGCTCAGTGCCGACATCCTGAGCATGGCGACAGGGCCGAACATGACGGCCGGGGTGGGCGCCGGCGGCATGGCGACCAAGCTGGCCGCCGCCCAGATCGCCCGCTCGGCCGGCTGCGCCACCGTCATCGCCTCGGGCCTGACCCTGCATCCGCTGAAGGCCGTCACCGAGGGCGCCCGCGCCACCCTGATCACCGCCCCGGCCACGCCGCTGGCCGCGTGGAAGCAGTGGATCGCCGGCAGCATGGCCCCCGGCGGCGCCCTGACGCTGGACGACGGCGCCGTGCGCGCCCTGAAGTCGGGCAAGAGCCTGCTGCCCTCGGGCATCGCCTCGGTCAGCGGCGTCTTCGAAAAGGGCGACAGCTTGCGCCTGCTCGACACCAGCGGCGCCGTCGTCGGCGTCGGTCTGGCTTCCTATCCCGCCGACGAGATCGCCCTGATCCGGGGCCGCCATTCCGACGAGATCGAAACCCTGCTGGGCTATCGCGGCCCCTCCGTCGTGATCCACCGCGACGACCTGGTGCTGGAAACCCGATGACCGACGTAGCCGCCCTCATGCTCGACATGGGCCGCCGCGCCCGCGCCGCCGCCGACGCCCTTCGCGCCACAACGCCGGACGCCCGCACCGAGGCCCTGACCCGCCTCGCCGCCGGCTTGCGCGCCGCCGAGGCCGAGATCCTGACCGCCAACGCCCGCGACATCGAAAACGCCCGCGCCTCGGGCTTGTCCGAGGCCCTGATCGACCGGCTGGCCCTGTCCCCCGCCCGCGTCGAGAGCATGGCCACAGCCGTCGAGACCATCGCCGCCCAGCCCGATCCGGTCGGCTCCGAGATGGCCCGCTGGACCCCCGCCAACGGTCTGGACATCACCCGCGTCCGCACCCCCATTGGCGTGCTGGGCGTCATCTACGAGAGCCGCCCCAACGTCACCGCCGACGCCGCCGCCCTCTGCCTGCGCTCGGGCAACGCCGCCATCCTGCGCTGCGGTTCGGACTGCCTGGAGTCCTCGCGCGCCATCGCCGCCGTGGTCGCCCGCGCCGTGACCGAGGCCGGCCTGCCCGCCGACGCGATCCAGCTGGTGCCCGTGCCTGACCGCGAGGCGGTGGGCGCCATCCTGTCTGGGCTTGAGGGGGCCATCGACCTGATCATCCCGCGCGGCGGCAAGAGCCTGGTCGCCCGCGTTCAGGCGGAAGCGAAAGCCCCCGTGCTCGGCCACCTCGAAGGCCTCTGCCACACCTATCTCGACGCCGCCGCCGACCTCGACGTCGCCCGCCGCGTCGCCGTCAACGCCAAGATGCGCCGCGTCTCGGTCTGCGGCGCCACCGAGACCCTGCTGGTCGATCGCGCGGCCGCCGAGCGCCTGCTGCCCGCCGTCGCCGCCGACCTGATCGCCGCCGGCTGCGAACTGCGCGGCGACGAAGCGACCCGCGCCCTGGTCCCCGAGGCCGCCGCAGCGACCGAGGCTGACTGGACCATCGAATACCTGGCCCCCATCCTGTCGGTGCGGGTCGTGGACGGGGTGCAGGGCGCGGTCGAGCACATTCGCCGCTACGGCTCGGGTCATACCGAGGCCATCATCACCACCGACGCCGATGCCGCCGAACGCTTCGCCAACGGGATCGACAGCGCCATCGTCCTGATCAACGCCTCGACCCAGTTCGCCGACGGCGGCGAGTTCGGCTTCGGCGGCGAGATCGGCATCTCGACCTCGAAACTGCACGCGCGCGGCCCCGTCGGCGCCGAACAGCTGACCACCTACAAGTACGTGGTGCGCGGCCAGGGCCAGACCCGGCCCTAGCCCGCGCCGTCACCCCGGCCCAGCGGCTCAGCCGCGCCGAGCCGGGACCGCCACAGACTCACCGCCAGCATCTTGGGCGGTCCCCGATAACGGCTCCGCCGTTTCCGGGATGACGCCGACCATGCGCGGGCCTCAAGCAGCCCAGAGGGCGGTAGGCCGGGAACAATGCGCCTCAAGCAGCCCAGAGGGCGGTAGGCCTGGAACAATGCGCCTCAAGCCGCCCAAAGGGCGGTAGGCCCAACAAAAAGGGCGACGCCGCAGCGCCGCCCTCTTCCGGTCTTCAGGACCCTTCCGTCAGTTGACGGGCCGACCCTCGGTATCGACCACCTGCACCTCGCCCAGGTTCAGGGCGCGGATCTTGGGCTCGATGGCGGCGCGGTCGCCGACCACGACCCAGGTCGTCGGGCCGTCGCCGACGATGGCGCGCGCAGCGACGGCGGCGGACGTGGTCGTCGTCGCCTTCACCCCGGCGGCATAGCCGTCGTAGTAGTTCTCCGGCAGGCCGAACACGACCATCTGGGTCAGGTCGCCCATCACCGAGGCGTTGGTCTCCCAGTCCCCGGCCATGCCCTGGATCAGGTTGGCCTTGACCGCGGTCAGCTCACCGTCCGTCACCGGATGCGAACCGACCACTTCGCTCAGTTCCCGCCGCAGCTCGGCCGCGCTCTCGGCGGTCTTGTCGGCCTGAACCGCCGCGGTGGCCGCGAACATGCGCGGCCCGTTGGCGGTGCGCACGCCGGCCGAGGCCCCGTAGGACCAATGCTTGTCCTCACGCAGGTTCATGTTGATCCGGCTGGTGAAGGCCCCGCCGAGCGCGGTGTTGAACGCGACCTGGGACGGCTGGGTCGCCGCGTCGAAGGCCGGCGCCAGGCGGCCCGCCATGATGATCGACTGCGGGCCGGCGCGGTCCACGATCAGCACCCGAGGCGTCGAGGGCGCGGTCGCCGTCACCGCCTGAGCCTTGACCGGCAGCGGCGTCGAGGGCGCATGCCAGCCGCCCAGGGCCCGTTCGAGCTGAGGCTTCAGCTCGGCCATGCTGATATCGCCGACGACCACCAGGGTGGCGTTGTCCGGCCGGAACCAGGCGGCGTGGAAGGCCTTGGCGTCCTGCGGCGTCAGGGCGCCGACCGATTGCTCCGTGCCCGAGGTCGGTCGGCCATAGGGGCTTTGCGGCCCATAGACGTTCGCCGCCAGCACGCGGTTGGCGATGGCGCCGGGGCTCCGGTTCGACTGCTGAATGCTCGACACCTGCTGCGCCTGGGCGCGGGCGAAATCGGCCGGACGGAAGGCCGGGTTCTCGATCACGTCGGCGAACAGGTCCAGCGACGGCGCCAGACGCGGCGTCAGGGCCGTCAGCGACACCGAGCTGTAGTCCGTCGCCGAACCCGCGTTTAGCGTGGCGCCCAGCAGTTGAATCCGGTCGCTGATCTGCAGGGCGTCCAAATGGGTGGTGCCGTTGGTCATCACCGCCGGAGCCAGTTGGGCGATGCCCGCCTTGTCGGCGCCGTCGGCGGCCGAGCCGGCGTTGACGATCAGGTTCATGCTGACGGTCGGCACGCCGCCGCGCGACGCCAGAACGACCTTCAACCCGTTTGACAGGGTGGCGTGTTCGATATCGGGGAAGTCCGCCGCCGGCACGGCGCCCGGGGTCGGCACGCCTTTGGAGCGATCGACATCCGTCGCCGCGACCGAATAGTCGGGGAAGGGCAGGACCGACAGGGCGTAGCTGCCGTCGGTCAGCCAGCGGCGGCCGGCGGCGGTCAGGTCGGCGGGGCGCGCCGCCAGGATGCGGTCATAGCCGGCCTTCCAGGCGCCCGGATCGCCCCGATAGACCTGGCTCTTGGCCAGGATGTCGGACTTGCCGCCAAAGCCGCCGATCCGTTCCGAGCCGCGGATGAAGGCCGCGCCGACGTTGGTGCGGGCGCGCTCCAGTTCATCCGCCGTCGGTCCGTCGCGCAGCAGCCTGGCCATTTCCTCGTCGACGATGGCTTCGATGCGGTTCAGGTCCTGGCCCGGCTTGGCGGTGACCGTGACCAGGAACTGGCTGCCGATCTCGGCTTCCGAGTTGAAGGCGCCGACCGAGGTGGCGACCTGGTCGTCGAACACCAAACGCCTGTAGAGGCGCGAGTTGCGGCCGCTCGACAGCACCTGCCCCAGCATCCCCAGATAGTCGGCGTCAGCGGCGCCGGTCTGCGGCGTGTTCCACACCTTGTAGAGGCGCGGTTGGCCGACGCGGTCGAACATGGTCTCGCTCTGAGCGCCGGTCATCTTGGCGATCATCTGATTGGCGTGAGTGACGGGCGGACCCGAGGGGATGTCGCCGAAATAGCGCTCGACCTTGGCCTTGGCTTCCTCGGGCGTGATGTCTCCGGCCAGAACGATGGTGGCGTTGGCCGCGCCGTAATAGTCGCGGAACCAGGCCTTGACCGTCTCCAGGTCAGCCGCGTTCAGGTCGTCCATCGAACCGATGACCGTGTGGCCGTAGGGATGGTCGACCGGATAGGTGGCCTTGGTGATGGCGTCCCAGACGCGGCCATAGGGCTGGTTCTCGCCCTGGCGCTTCTCGTTCTGGACGACGCCGCGCTGCTCATCCAGGCGCGCCTGATCGATGGCGCCCAGCAGATGGCCCATCCGGTCGCTTTCCAGCCACAGGATCGAGTCCAGCGCCGAGGTCGGCACGTTCTGGAAATAATTGGTGCGGTCGGTGTTGGTGGTGCCGTTCTGGTCGGTCGCGCCCAGCAGCTCCGTGCCCTTGAAGAAGTCGTTGTTGTAGTTCTCCGACCCGTTGAACATCAGGTGTTCGAACAGGTGGGCGAAGCCCGAACGGCTGACAGGCTCGTTCTTGGAGCCGACGTGGTACCAGATGTTGACCGCCACGATCGGCGCCTTGTGGTCCTCGTGGACGATCAGGGTCAGGCCGTTCGGCAGCACCATCTTGGTGAAGGGAATGTCGACGTCCGGCAGGGCCGGAAGGGCTGCCGCGGCGGCGGCCCGGTTCTGGGCGGCGGGCGCGGCGGCGGGCGCCGGAGCGGCGTGGGCGGCGGCGGCCAGAAGGCTGACGGCGGCCCCGCCCATAAGGGCCAGGCGGCGTGCGGTGATGGTCATGAAGTCCCCCGATGCGATAGCGCGATGACCGACCGTAACGTTGCTATGTCGCGGGAAACAAACCTTTCCAAAATTTAATACGCCGATCCGGTCCTGCGCGCCCGCCGGCGCGAGAAATAATGCTGCGGCGCACACATACAAACGGTCACAAGATGCGCATTGAACACAATTCTGCGTAACTTCATGCTGATGATCAGCATTTTACAGCCTAGCTAAGAAAAATATTTGCACATCAACCCCATGTTTCGCTTAATGAGCAGATGCAAAAAGGCGGACGATCCAACCCTGGCGGTTTCCTGATTGAACAGCGGCGGCTTGAAAAACAGCCGGCTGAACTGCGCGTAGGCGCCTTCACGGAGATCACGCTCAAACCGACCGCCGACGGCGGCGCAGCCCAGGCGGCGCGCTGCACCGACTGCGGCGTGCCCTTCTGCCAGAACGCCTGCCCGCTTCAGAACTCCATCCCCGACTGGCTGGCCCTGTCGGCCGACGGCGACCTGCGCGAGGCCTGGCGCGTCGCAGCATCCACCTCGACCATGCCCGAAATCTGCGGCCGCATCTGTCCGCAGGACCGGCTGTGCGAAGGCGCCTGCACCCTGCAGCAATCGGGCTGGGACGGCGTCACCATCGGCTCGGTCGAGGCCTGGCTCGGCGACACCGCCTTCGACAACGGTTGGGTCGAGCCCATCCGCCCCCTGGCCGAGCGCGGCCAGAGCGTCGCCATCGTCGGCGCCGGTCCCGCCGGCATGGCCGCCGCCGACCGCCTGCGCAGCGAAGGCTACGCCGTCACTGTCTATGACCGTCACGACCGCGCGGGCGGCCTGCTGACCTACGGCATCCCCGGCTTCAAGCTGGAGAAGCGCATCGTCCAGCGCCGCATCGACCGCCTGGTCGAGGGCGGGGTCGAGTTCGTGCTCAACTGCTCGGTCGGCGTCGACGTAACCCTGGACCAGCTGCGCGGCCGCCACGACGCGGTGCTTCTGGCCATGGGCGTCTATCAGGCCCGCACCCTCAGCGTTCCCGGTCGCGGTCCCGACGACACCGTCGCCGCGCTCGACTTCCTGATCGCCCAGAACCGCGTCGACTGCGGCGACGCCGTCGATACGTCTGCGCCCCACGCGGCCGGTCGCGATGTCGTCGTCGTCGGCGGCGGCGACACGGCCATGGACTGCGTCCGCACCGCCGTCCGCCAAGGCGCGAACAGTGTCCTCTGCCTCTATCGCCGCGACCGCGACAACATGCCCGGCTCGGCTCGCGAGGTCGCCAACGCCGAAGAGGAAGGCGTCCGCTTCGAGTGGCTGGGCGCACCCAAGGCCCTGATGTCCAGGGGCGAGGCTGTCGTCGCCGTCCGCGCCCAGCGCATGGCCTTGACCGAGGCCGCCCCCGGCCAGCGCCGCGACATCGCCCCCGTTCCCGGCTCCGATTTCGACCTGCCCGCCGACCTGGTGATCGAGGCCCTGGGCTTTGAGCCCGAAGCCTTCGCCGAACAGATCGACGCCGGTCTGGCCCTGACCAAATGGAACACCCTGCAGGTGGCACGCGGCGGGTTCGCCGCCAGCCTGCCCGGCGTGTTCGCCGCCGGGGACGCCGTGCGCGGCGCCTCCCTCGTCGTCTGGGCCGTGCGCGACGGCCAGGACGCCGCCGCCGAAATCGACCGTTACCTGCGCGCCCGCACCCAGGAAGCCGCCGCATGACCGACGCCTCGCAATCCAACTGGCTGGCCCAGTACGAAGCCAACCGCGACCGCCTGACCGCCGGCCACGCCTATGATCCGGGCTCCGAGCGCGACGCCTGCGGCGTCGGTCTGGTCTGCGCCATCGACGGCAAGCCCCGCCGCGAGATCGTCGACATGGCCATCCAGTCGCTGAAGGCCGTGGCCCACCGCGGCGCGGTCGACGCCGACGGCCTGTCCGGCGACGGCGCGGGCATCATGATCGAACTGCCCCAGGCCTTCTTCGCGGCCCAGGTGCGCGCGGTCGGCCAGACCCTGCGTCCCGGCCCCATCGCCGTGGGTCAGGTCTTCCTGCCGCGCACAGACCTGGGCGCCCAGGACCACGCCCGCGCCATCGTCGAGGCCGAGGCCATCCGCTCGGGCTTCTACATCTACGGCTGGCGCCAGACGCCGATGGACCTGTCCGTCGTCGGCGTGCGCGCCGACGCCACCCGGCCCGAAATCGAACAGATCATGCTGGCCGCGCCAGAGTCCCTCCAGAATGGGGGCATGGAGATCGAGGAACTGGAGCGCGAGCTCTTCCTGTGCCGCCGCCGCATCGAAAAGGCGGTGCAGGCGTGCGGCCTGAACGGCTTCTACCTCTGCTCCCTGTCGGCCCGCTCCATCGTCTACAAGGGCATGGTCCGCGCCGAGTTGCTGGGCGAGCTGTATCACGACCTGAACGACCCGACGGTCGTCGCCGGCTACGCCGTCTTCCACCAGCGTTACTCGACCAACACCTTCCCCGAATGGAAGTTGGCCCAGCCCTTCCGCATGCTGGCCCACAACGGCGAGATCAACACGCTGAAGGGCAACCTGAACTGGATGCGCGCCCACGAAATCCGTATGGCGGCCTCGGCGTTTGGCGACCGCGACCATGAGGTCAAGCCGGTGGTCCAGCCGGGCGGTTCGGACTCGGCGGCGCTGGACAATGTCTTCGAGGTTCTGGTCCGCGCCGGTCGCCCCGCGCCCTTGGCCAAGGCCCTGCTGGTCCCCGAGGCCTGGTCCTCGGACGACGTGGTGATGAAGCCCGAACACCGCGCCCTCTACGCCTATTGCAACGCCGTGATGGAGCCGTGGGACGGCCCCGCCGCCCTGTGCGCCGTCGATGGCCGCTGGGTCGTGGCCGGCAAGGACCGCAACGGCCTGCGTCCCTTGCGCGCCGTCGAGACCGTGGACGGCCTGCTGCTGGCCGGTTCGGAGGCCGGTCTGGTCCCCCTGCCCGAGGGCCGGGTCAAGCGCCGCCTGCACATCGGCCCCGGCAAGCTGATCGCCGTCGATCTGAAGCACGGCCGTCTCTACGACGAGCATGAGGCCGTCGACGCGTTGGCCGCCGCCCAGCCCTATCAGAAGTGGCTGGACAACATGGTCGACCTGGAGCCGATCATCGGCCCCGGACCCGAGCCGCGCGCCGCTGTCGGCGAGGCCCTGATCCGCCGCCAGATCGCCGCCGGTTTCAGCCGCGAGGATCTGGACCTGCTGCTGGACGCCCTGGTCCGCGACGGCAAGGAGGCCGTGGGGTCAATGGGCGACGACGCCCCGCCCGCCGTCCTGTCCAGCCTGCCCCGCCCCCTGGCGCATTACTTCCGCCAGAATTTCTCGCAGGTCACCAACCCCCCCATCGACCCCCTGCGCGAAGCCGGGGCCATGAGCCTGAAGACCCGCTTCAAGAACCTGGGCAACATCCTCGCCCAGGATGAGGCCCAGACCGAGGTCTTCGTGCTGGACAGCCCGGTCCTGACCACCGGCATGTATCAGCGTCTGCTGGGCGTGGTCGCCGACGGCTCGACCACGGTGATCGACTGCACCTATCCGGTCCCGGCTGCAGGCGACCGCCCCGGCGCCGGCCTGCGGCAGGCCCTGGACCGCATCCGCGACGAGGCCGAGGCCGCCGCCCGCGAAGGCGCCACCCTGATCGTCCTGACCGACGAGCACGCCTCGGCCGAGCGTCTGGCCGCGCCGATGATCCTGGCCACCGCCGGGACCCACGGCCGCCTGATCGCGGCGGGCCTGCGCACCTATTGCTCGCTGGTCGTGCGGTCCGCCGAGACCCTGGACCCGCACGCCTTCGCCGTTCTGGTCGGGGTCGGGGCCACTGCCGTCAATCCGTGGCTGGCGCAGGAGCTGTTCCAGGAGCGGCTGGATCGCGGCGCCTATCCGGGCCTGACGCTTCACGACGCCTGCCTCAACTACAAGCACGGCATCGAGGCGGGCCTGCTCAAGGTGCTGGCGCGCAAGGGCATCAGCGTCATCTCCGCCTATCGCGGCGGCTGCGAGTTCGAGGTCCTGGGCCTGTCCCGCGCCCTGGCCGCCGAGTTCTTCCCCGGCGCCCCGTCGCGCATCTCGGGCATCGGCCTGGCCGGTCTGGAGCAGGCGGCGCTCAAGCGTCACACCTTGGCCTTCGGCGCGGCGGTCCCGTCGCCGTCGATGGGCGGCTTCTTCCGCATCCGCGCGGGCGGCGAGGCCCACGCCCACGACGCCAAGACCATCCACCTGTTGCAGGATGCGGTGAACCGCGGCGACTTCAAGCGCTTCAAGCAATATTCCGCCGCCGTCCGTGAACAGCCGGACCTGGCCCTGCGCGACCTGCTGGACTTCCGCGAAGGCCTGACCCCGGTCCAGTTGCACGAGGTCGAGAGCGTCTCGGACATCCGCCGCCGCTTCCTGTCCCAGGCCATGTCTTTGGGCGCCCTGTCGCCTGAGGCCCATGAGACCCTGAACATCGCCATGAACCGGATGGGCGCGCGCGCCGTCTCCGGCGAGGGCGGCGAGGACCCGGCGCGCTATGTCCCGCGTCCGAACGGCGACAACGCCAACTCGGCGGTCAAGCAGGTGGCCTCGGGCCGCTTCGGCGTCACCGCCGAATACCTGAACGAGTGCCGCGAGATCGAGATCAAGGTGGCGCAAGGCGCCAAGCCCGGCGAAGGCGGCCAGCTGCCCGGCTTCAAGGTCACAGAGTTCATCGGCCGGATGCGCCACGCCGTTCCCGGCACCACCCTGATCAGCCCGCCGCCGCACCACGACATCTATTCGATCGAGGACCTGGCCCAGCTGATCTACGACCTGAAGGCGATCAATCCCGACGCCAAGGTCACGGTCAAGCTGGTCTCCGCCACCGGCATCGGCGCCATTGCCTCGGGCGTGGCCAAGGCCAAGGCCGACGCCATCCTGATCGCCGGCCACAACGGCGGCACGGGCGCCTCGCCCCAGACCTCGGTCAAGCACGCCGGCATGCCGTGGGAAATCGGTCTGGCCGAGGCGCATCAGGTCCTCAGCCTGAACCACCTGCGCTCCTCGGTGTCCTTGCGCGCCGACGGCGGCATCCGCACCGGCCGCGACGTGGTCATGGCCGCGCTGTTGGGGGCCGAGGAATACGGCATCGGCACCTCGGGCCTGATCGCCATGGGCTGTCTGATGGTGCGTCAGTGCCACTCCAACACCTGCCCGGTCGGCGTCTGTTCGCAGGACGAGCGCCTGCGCGCCAAGTTCACCGGCACGCCAGAGAAGGTGGTCAACCTCTTCACCTTCATCGCCGAGGAGGTGCGCGAGATCCTGGCCTCCATCGGCGCCCGCACCATTGATGAAATCGTGGGCCGCACCGACCTGCTGCGTCAGACGCGGCGCGGCGGTTCGCATCTGGACGACCTGGACCTCAACCCTCTGCTGATGAAGGTCGACGTCGACCGCCCCGGCCGCTGGGCCGACAAGGTTCGCCGCCCGGTGCCCGACAGCATCGACGCCCTGGTGCTGAAGGACGCCGCCGCCTTCCTCGAACGCGGCCAGACGCTGGAACTGTCCTATCCGCTGAACAACACCCAGCGCACCGCCGGCGCCGGCGTGTCGTCGGCCATCGTCCGCCGCTTCGGCCCACAGGGTCCGCAAGGCCGCCTGACGCTGAAGCTGGAAGGCATCGCCGGTCAGAGCTTCGGCGCCTTCGGGGCCAAGGGGCTGATCCTCGACGTCACCGGCGAGGTCAACGACTATGTCGGCAAGGGCCTGTCGGGGGCCGACATCCATGTCCGTCCCTATGAGTGGCGCGCCGACCAGCAGGTCTGCGGCAACACCACCCTCTATGGCGCCACCTCGGGCCGACTGTTCGTGGCGGGCGCGGCGGGCGAGCGCTTCGCGGTCCGCAACTCCGGCGCCGAGGCCGTGGTCGAGGGCCTGGGCGCGCACGGCTGCGAATACATGACCGGCGGTCGCGTCGTCGTCCTGGGCGCGGTCGGCTGGAACCTGGCGGCGGGCATGAGCGGCGGCGAGTTGTTCGTGCTGGACGTCGAGGGCCGCGCCGCCCAGGCGCTGAACGGCGACCTGGCCGGCATCGGTCGCATCGACGCCGAAGCCGAAGCCCGCCTGAAGGCCCTGATCGGAGCCCACGCCGCCGCCACCGCCTCGCCTCTGGCCCGCCGCATCCTCAGCGACTGGCCGACGTTCGCGCCCCGGTTCGTCCGCATCGCGCCGAAAACCGTTCTGGCCGCCGAGACCGCCGACACCGACGTCAGGCTGGCCCAACCGGCCTGACGTCGCCTTCCCTCCCGCCGCGCCTTCTCTCCCGGACCGCCACGGCCCCTAGAGCGGGAACGGCGGCGCGGGGGTGAAGCCTTCGTCGCCCAGCCGCGTTCAGGCTGGATGGCGGCACGCGGCGAACTCGACACCTATCAGGCCAAGCGGAATTTCGGCGCCACGCCGGAGCCCAAAGGCCGCAAGGCCAAGGCGCGCGCGACGGGCCTTCGCTATCTGATCCAGCGCCACGCCGCGTCGCGCCTGCACTATGACTTTCGCATCGAGCACGACGGGGTGCTCAAGTCCTGGGCCGTGACCAAGGCCCCCTCGCGCGATCCCCATGTCAAACGGCTGGCGGTCGAGGTCGAGGACCATCCCCTCGACTACGGCGGCTTCGAAGGGACCATCCCTGCCGGCAACTACGGCGCCGGCACGGTGCAGATGTGGGACGTCGGCGAGTGGACGCCCCAGGATGAGGACCTGGACGCCGCCTTCGCCAAGGGCGTCGTCAAACTGACCCTCGACGGCGAACGTCTGAAGGGCGGCTGGGCCCTGATCCGGCTCAAATCGGATCGCGGCAAACCCTCCAAACGGCCCAACTGGCTGCTGCTCAAGGAGAAGGACGCCTATGCCGTCGAAGGCGAAGGCGACGCCCTGGCCGAGATCGACGCCTCGATCACCACCGGCCGCAGCCTGGCCGAGATCGCCGAAGGGAAGACGCAATGGACCTCGTCCAAGGCCACCGGCCGCAAGGCCCCGCCCCTGCCCCCGCCAAAGGCGAGCAAGGCCCTGGCGTCGAAGGCCGGAAAGCCGCGCGCCTTCGTTCCGATCCAGTTCGCCAAGGTGGTCGATCACCCGCCGCCGGGTCCGGGTTGGGTGCATGAGATCAAGTTCGACGGCTATCGCATCCAGATCTCGGTCGGCGGCGGTCAGGCGGTGCTGCGCACCCGCAACGGCCTGGACTGGACCGACCGCTTTCCCGCGCTGGCGAAACAGGCGGCGACCTGGCCAGACGGCGTCCTCGACGGAGAGCTGTGCGCGCTGGACGCCGACCACATGCCCCATTTCTCGGCGCTGCAGGCCGCGATCTCGGAGGGAAAGACCGACGACTTGGTCTATTTCGCCTTCGATCTTCTGTTCGAGGGCGACGAGGACTTGAGGGGCAAGGCCCTGTCGCACCGCAAGGCGCGGCTTCAGGCCTATGTCGACCGGGTCGGCAAGGCCGGGCCGAGCCTGAGATATGTCGAGCATTTCGCCTCGTCCGGCGAGGCGGTGCTGCTGAGCGCCTGCAAGATGGATCTGGAAGGGGTCATCTCCAAGAAGCTCGACGCGCCCTACCGCGCGGGCCGCAGCGCGACCTGGCTGAAGTCGAAATGCCGGGGTCGGGACGAGGTGGTGATCGGCGGCTGGTCGTCCGAAGGCGGCGCCCGGCTGCGCTCTCTGCTGGTCGGGGTTCAGGCCGAGGGCGGGCTGCGCTACATGGGCCGGGTCGGCACGGGCTTCTCCGCCGTGCTGACCAAGACCCTGCTGCCGGCGCTGAAGGCGGCGGCGGCGACCACGAGCCCCTTCGCGGGCAAGGACGCGCCCGCGGGCGGCAAGGACATCCACTGGCTGACCCCGACCCTGGTGGCCGAGATCGAACACGCCGGGATGACCGAAAGCGGCTCGGTGCGGCAGGCGGCCTACAAGGGCCTGCGCGAGGACAAGCCGGCCGACGAGGTCACGGCCGAGCCCCAGCCGCCCGCCTCGGCGCCGGCGGCCCGGGGCGCGCCCGTGGCGCCGGGCGCCAAGGCCAGGCTGATCGTGGCGGGGGTGACCATTTCGAACCCCGACAAGGTGCTGTGGCCCGCCCATGACGGCGCGCCGCCGATCACCAAGGGCGAACTGGCGCATTACTATGAGATGGCCGCCGACCGCATCCTGCCCCACGTCGCGGACCGGCCGGTGTCGATCATCCGCGCGCCGAACGGGATCGAAGGCGAGCGCTTCTTCCAGCGTCACGCCATGCCGGGCCACAATCCGCGCCTGAAGCTGATCGACGTGAAGGAGCGCCAGCCCTACGTCGGCGTGACCGACGTCGGCGGTCTGGTGGCCATCGGCCAGTCCGGCGGACTGGAGCTGCACCCCTGGGGCTGCAAGCCGGGCGATCCGGAGACGCCCGACCAGATCACCTTCGACCTCGATCCGGACGAGGGGCTCGACTTCGACGACGTGGTCGCCGCCGCCACCCTGCTGAAGCCCCGGCTGGAGGCCCTGGGCCTGACGCCCTTCGTCAAGACCACCGGCGGCAAGGGCCTGCACGTCGTCGTCCCGATCAAGGCCGACGCCCGCAGCCGGGTCGACTGGGGTCAGGCCAAGGCCTTCGCCAAGGGCGTGTCCGAAGCGATGAAGGCCGACCATCCCGACCGCTTCACCACCACCCTGGCCAAGAAGGCGCGCGGCGGAAAGATCTTCCTCGACTATCTGCGTAACGATCGCATGGCCACTGCCGTCGCCCCCTGGTCGCCCCGAGCGCGACCGGGGGCGGGGATCGCCTTCCCCCTGTCGTGGGATCAGGTGGAGCCGGGGCTCGACCCTAGGGCCTTCACCCTGGCGACCGCCGCGGACCTGTTGAAACAGCCCGACCCGTGGGCGGATTTCCGCAAGGCCGCCGCGGCGCTGAAGCCGGCCATGAAGCAACTGGGCCTCTAACGTCGAACGGCGGATCGGCCTATGGCTGGCTGGAAACGGAGACAAAGATCATGGCGGGCCTCAAGGACAAGCGCGGCTTCATCGACAAGGATCGGATCGACCTGTCCGAGCGTCAGGCCGTCGAATACTGGATGAAGCGCTGGGGCGTGACCCGCGACCAGATCACGGCCGCCCACCGCAAGGTCGGCCGCATGACCAAGGATATCGCCGCCGAACTGGGCAAGAAGCGCTGATCTCATCAATGCGCCAGGCCCTTCTGATCATCGACGTCCAGCCCAGCTTCAGCCCGCCGAAATGGCTGATCGAGGGGATCAACCGGCTGATCGGGACCATGCCCTCGGTCGCCACGGTCGAGCGCCACGACGAGGCTGTCACCCCCTTCCAGCGCCAGCTCGGCTGGGCCCCCGGCCCCGACGACGACAGTCTGATCGCCGCCGACGTGATCCATGTGAAGCACGGCTATGCGCCGACGCCCGAGACGGTGGTGCATCTGAAGGCGCTGAACCCGGAGCGGGTGCTGGTCTGCGGCATCCAGACCGACACCTGCGTCCTGGCCGCCGGTTTCGCCCTGTTCGACGCGGGGCTGACCCCCACCCTGATCAGCGACCTGACCGTCGGCTCGTCGCTGGACCGGTCGGGCGAACTGGGCGCCCGGCTGTGGCGCCACCACTTCAGGCATGTGGTCAGCAGCCAGGATCTCTAGCCCGCCTTCTTCTTCGGCGGCGCCTTCTTCGCGGCCGGCTTGGCCGAGGTCGAGTTCGAGGGCGTCCCCTTCAGACTGGCCTTCAGCGCCGCCATCAGGTCGATGACGTTGGTGTCGTCCGGCTCGGGCGCGGCGACCACGCCCTTGCCGCCCTTGGCCTTGGCGGCGATCATCTCGCGCAGGGCCTCGTCGTAGCGGTCGTGGAAGCGGGTCGGATCGAAGCCCGCCTCCTTCTGGCCGATGATGCGGGCGGCGATCTCGACCATGTCGGGATCGGCCTTCACCTCAGGGATGTCGTCGAAGAAGTCGTCGGCGGCGCGCACCTCGTCGTGGGCGCGAAGGGTGTAGGCGACCAGCCCCCTGCCGTGGACCTCCAGCGCCAGTTGCCGCTCCTTGCCGCGCAGGACCAACTGGCCCAGGGCGACCTTGCCCGCCGCCTTCATCGCCTCGCGGATCACGGCGAAGGCTTCGACCCCGACGCCTTTTTCCGGCACGACATAGAAGGGATCGTCCCAGTACAGACGGTCGATATCCGCCTCGTCGACGAACTGGTCGATGGCGATGGTGCGCGTGCTTTCCAGCCTCACCTTGTCGAAGTCGGCCTCGTCGAACAGGACGTATTCGTCCTTCGACACCTCATAACCCTTGACCAGATCGGACCGCTCGACCGGCCCCGTGTCCGGGTCCGTCGTCACCATGCGGATGCGGTTGTTGGTGGCCGGATTGATCAGGTGAAAGCGCACGTCGCTGGCGCTGGTCGTGGCGGTGTAGAGGGCGACCGGACAGGTCACCAAAGACAGTTTCAGATGTCCCTGCCAGGTCGGTCGCGCGGCCATGACTTCGTCCTCCAGCCTGCAGAACGTCCGCCCCGCGGCTTCGTTCAGCCTCTATCGCTCGCCAAGGAACCGCGTAATCATCATCGCATGAGCTTCCTGCGCCGCCTGTTCCGCCTGCACTCCGCCCTCATGCTGGCGTTGATCGTGGTCGTGGCGGGCGTGCTGCTGTCGCCCGCGCGCTGGGACTGGCCGTTGCAGGTCGCCGCCGGCTGGGACGCCGGGGCTCTGGCCTTTCTGAGCCTGACCCTGCTCCGCATCAGACGCACTCGTTCGATCGAGGCCATCCGCGCCCGCGCCGCGCGGATGGATCAGGCGGGCGCCGCCGTCCTGCCGCTCAGCCTGCTGGCCGCCGCCGCCAGCGTGGCCGTGGTGGTGGTCGAGGCGACGGGCCGCTCGACGCATCCGTCGCTCAGCGCCGCCCTCTTCTCGATGTCGACCATCGTCGTGTCCTGGCTGTTCGTTCAGGTCATCTTCGCCCTGCATTACGCCCACGAATTCTACGGTCCGGCCGAGGCCGACCGCAGCGACCGGGGCGGGTTGATGTTCCCTGGCGACGAACTGCCCGACTACTGGGACTTCCTGCATTTCGCCCTCGTCATCGGCGTCGCCGCCCAGACCGCCGACATCCAAATCTCCGGCAAGCGCCAGCGTCGGATCGCCACCCTGCACAGCCTGATGGCCTTCCTGTTCAACACGGTGATCGTGGCCCTGGCGGTCAATCTGGCGGTCAACCTGCTCTAGAGCGAAATCGGTTTGGACGCGATCGCGTCCAAACTCAGATATTTGCTCCAGCATCATGCCTGGAGCTTGATTCACCCGACCCGGCTCTAGGGTTTCCGGCTCATCGCCTTGACTTGGCCGTTATTGAGGCCCATCTGCGCTGCATCGCACCATGCGATGGCCGGCTTCCTGCAACGCGTGTGGGTCTTCCTCTGCGAAGACCTGATTGCAGACGCAGCTGGCAAGACCTCAGAGTCATTACGTCGTCCGGACACGCGGGGCGGCGCCCCGATCCACCCCGACGGCTTCATTCCGAAGCTCTATCGGGATTGGCGAGGCGTCTCTCCTAGCGTGCGTCGAGTCGAGAAGGCGGAGCCTTCCGACCGCACGCATCAGGAATGCGCTTCGCCGCAAGCGAAAGACGCTCCGTGAGCAATATCACTTTTGAATCCATGGGCCTGAACAAGGCCCTCCTCCAGGCGCTGGCTTCGACCGGCTATGAAAAGCCGACGCCGATCCAGGCCAAGGCCATCCCTGACGTCATGCTGGGCAAGGACCTGCTGGGCATCGCCCAGACCGGCACCGGCAAGACCGCGGCCTTCGCCCTGCCGATCCTGCATCGCCTGGCCGAGAACCGCATCGCGCCCAAGCCGCGCACCACGCGCTGCCTGATCCTGTCGCCCACCCGTGAACTGGCCAGCCAGATCGCCGACAGCTTCAAGCAGTACGGCGCCCACCTGGGCTTCCGCGTCGCCGTCATCTTCGGCGGCGTGAAGTACGGCCCGCAGGAACGCGCGCTGCAACAGGGCCTCGACATCCTGGTCGCCGCCCCCGGCCGCCTGCTGGACCACCTGCAGCAGAAGACGCTGGACCTGTCGTCGACGGAAATCTTCGTCCTCGACGAAGCCGACCAGATGCTGGACCTCGGCTTCATCAAGCCCATCCGTCAGATCGTCAGCCGCATCCCGGCCAAGCGCCAGAACCTGTTCTTCTCGGCCACCATGCCGTCGGAGATCGGCAAGCTGGCCGGCGAGCTGCTGAAGGATCCGGTCAAGGTCCAGGTCACGCCTCAGGCCACCACGGTCGAGCGCATCAAGCAGTCGGTCGTCCACATCGAGCAAGGCCGCAAGCGCGCCCTGCTGACCGAACTCTTCTCTGACCCCGCCTATACGCGCTGCCTGGTCTTCACCAAGACCAAGCACGGCGCCGACAAGGTCGCGGCCTATCTGGAAGCCGGCGGCGTCGAAGCCGGCGCCATCCACGGCAACAAGAGCCAGTCGCAACGCGAACGCGCTCTGGAAGCCTTCAAACAGGGCAAGCTGCGCGTCCTGGTCGCCACCGACATCGCCGCCCGCGGCATCGACGTGGACAAGGTCACCCACGTGGTGAACTTCGAGCTGCCCTTCGTGCCGGAAGCCTACGTCCACCGCATCGGCCGTACGGCCCGCGCGGGCGCCGACGGCACGGCCATCAGCTTCGTCGCCGGCGACGAGATGAAGCTGCTCAAGGACATCGAAAAGGTCACGCGTCAGAAGATCCCGGCCATCGACCGCCGCAACGACAAGGCCCTGGGCATGCTCGACGCCTCGATCATGGCCGCCGGCGTCAAGCAGAAGGCCACCCTGCCCGACCGTGAAGAGCGCGGCGGACGTGGCGGCGGCGAAGGCCGTGGCCAGAACCGCAGCCGCAACCCGCGTCGCGACGGCGTCAAGCCGGAGGGCGGCGGTCAGCCGCATCGTCAGCGCAAGCCGGGACCGGGCCGCGACCGCACCCACCACGCCGAGCGTCCGGCCGCGACCTATGATCCGATGGCCGGCGAACGTCCGAAATCGTCGCCCCGCGCGGCGCCTTCGGCCGAGCCCAAGCCCGTCGGTGAAATGCCGCGTCGTCCGCGCAGCCGCCGCCCGTCGAACGGCGGCAAGGGCTACTCACAAAGCTGATCCCGCGGATCAGCGACAAGACTGAAGCGCCGGGCTCTCCTCGAGAGCCCGGCGTTTTTCATTTCGGCCGCCTTCGCTCTCTTTCCTCCCCACTCTGTGGGAAGGGGGACCGCGTAGCGGTGGAGGGGCCGCCCTCAACCGACGAGACGCCCCTCCGCCACGGCGCTATCGCGCCACCTCTCCACGGAATCGGACGAAAGCCCCGCCATCCCCTGCGAACCTCGCATCGCCCCTTCCACAAAAACAACGCCCTAGGCTCGTTTCAGACCGCTTTGCTCGCCGAGGTCCATCTCGCGCCTAGACTTCGCGCATGACCGCCCAGACCTCCCGCCCCAGAGACTTCTCCGCCCAGGCCGGCCCTCCCGCCGCCCCGGATTGCACCAATTGCACTGTTTTTTTGCGGCGCCGTGCAATCCCGCCCACGAAAAACGGCGGCTCCCGCGAGGAAGCCGCCGTTTCCATGTCAGCCGCGTCGCGGGATCAGAAGGCCCAGCGCGCGCCCACCGAGGCGACCACGGCCGAACCCTTGGCGCCGCCGCGCAGGTGCGAGGTCGTCGCCGCCGGCGTGCCTGCATAGAAGGTGCGGTCGTCGAAGATCTGGCTGTCGCTGAAGGCGATATAGGTCAGGCCGGCGTCGACTTTCAGGCCGTCACGCACCTCGGCGGTGCCGCCCGCCGAGAACAGCCAACGGTTGGCGTCCGGGATACGGGCCGTGCGCAGACTGTCGCGGGTCGGGGTCGGATCATAGCCGACGCCCGCGCGCAGGGTGACCTTGTCGTTCAGGGCGTAGTCGGCCCCGATCGCGCCCGTGGTCACATCCTTGTAGTTCTGCGGGATCGAGTCGCCGCCGCCCGGAAAGGCGACGTCGATGGACTGGAACTCGCTCCAGCCGATGCGGTTGACCTGGGCGTTCAGGGTCAACTTGTCGCTGACGGCATAGCGCACCGAGGCCGAGGCGAACCACGGCGTGGTGAAGCTGGCCGTCCCCCGGGTGGCGACGTTGGCGCCCGCCAGCGGACCCAGCAGGCCCGAAATGACGACGTCGCCGTCCAGTTCGTGCTTGATCTTCGACCGATAGCTCAGACCGAAATCCCACGGCCCCTTGTGGGCTTGGGCGCCGACGTTCCAGCCATAGTCCCAGCCGTCGCCTTCCAGAGAATTGGCGCCGTCCGGCAGCAGGGGCGACAGGTTGGGCAGGGCCGAGGTCAGCTTGGCCTTGACGTGCTGGGCGTTGAAACCGGCGCCGACGTCCAGCCAGTCCGTGACCTGCATCGCCGCCGTCAGCCCCGCGTCCACCGTGCGCAACTTCGACGTCAGGGCGTCGTAGCGAGCGAAGGAGGCGGCATTGTACTTGGTGGTGAAATTGTAGGGCGCGGCCAGGGCGAAGGCGACGGCGAACCGGTCGCCGATCGGGGTCGCGATGGCGAAATTCGGCGCCAGGCCGCTCTCGATCGGGTCGATGTTGTGGCCCAGCCCCTGCACCGGCAAGGTGGTTCCGCCCGGATAGGTGATGGTCGAACCGGCGTTGTCGACGGTCGAGTCGATCTTGAGCCCATGGGCGCCGACATAGAGTTCTCGGCCGCTGCGGGCGATGGCGGCGGGGTTCCACCACAGGGAGGCGACGCCGCGATCAGCGGCTTCGCCGGAATAGGCCCGACCGGCGCCCCGCACCGACTGTTCCTGCAGATAGAAGGAGCCGGCCAAGGCCGGGGCGGCGACGCCGGCCATCAGGACCGAGGTCAGGGTCAGGCCGCCAAGGCGGCCGATCGTCCTGGGAGTCATTTCTGTTCACCTATTGCGCCAGCCCGTCGTCCATGCGGCGAGCCGTTGTCGGGGAGGGACGCAAGCTTAGCGTTCACGTCGAGAAAGCGTTGCATGCGTGGCCCCTGTCGGACCGCAAATCGGCAAAAGCGTGGCGGCGAAATCGCACAACTTCAAACCTTTGAGAGATTAGGCTACGGCAATTTCAATACCTAAAGAACGAAGTTCTTGAGAAAAATCGTGTGCCGCAGCGTCAACTTCCGCCACATCGCGACCACGGATCACCAGTTGGGTACCGACCTCCCCGTCGGTCCCGAGGCCGAACGGATAGCTGCCGAACGAGAGGTCCGGCCGGGCGTCGGCGGCGGCCCTCAGAACATCGGCGATCGCGCTTTCGCCCACGCCGACGACGCGGATCGTGCGGGCGTGAACCACCGCCCCGGTGCGCAGGCGGGGCGCCACGTCCTGCAGCATGGCCGTCATGATCTTGGGCACGCCGGCCATGACGAAGACGTTGCCGATCTGGAAGCCCGGCGCGTCGGTGACCGGATTGGCGATCAGCGTCCCGCCTTCGGGAATGCGGGCCATGCGCCGCCGCGCGGCGTTAAACTCGCCCGGGCCGTAGCGCCGTTCCAGGATCGCCAGCGCCTCGGGATGCTCCCGCACCGCCACGCCGAAGGCCGCCCCCACGGCGTCCGCCGTGATGTCGTCGTGCGTCGGCCCGATGCCGCCCGTGGTGAAGACATAGTCATGGGTCGCGCGCAGGGCGTTCAGCGCCCCGACGATCCGGTCCTGCCGGTCGCCAACCGTACGCGCCTCCTCCAGGTCGATCCCCAGCGCCGCCAGGAAGCGGGCGAGGGTGTTGAGGTTCACGTCCTGGGTCCGGCCGGACAGGATTTCGTCGCCGATGATCAGGACCGCAGCGGTGGGGGCGGATTGAGCGGTCATCGGCTTCAGATAGGCGCCGCCTGCCCCCGCGTCATCGCCGCCGCCTGACGGGGTTGAGCTTTTGTGCTAGGCTCGCCATCTGACTCTCAAAGCCACAGCGCCACTCCCCCAGCGTCGGCGCGCCCGAAAGTAGATCATGTACGAGACCCCCGACCTGGATAACGACGCCTTCGTCCGCAGCCACGAGATCCGCATCCACGACGCGGAGGCCTTCGAGGGCATGCGCAAGGCCGGCCGCCTGGTGGCCGAGGCGCTGGACATGATCGGCGAGCACGTGAAGCCGGGCGTCACCACCGGCGAACTGGACGATCTGGTGCGCGAGTTCACGCTGGAACGCGGCGGCGTGCCCGCCTGCCTCGGCTACAAGGGCTACACCCGGACGGTCTGCACCTCGATCAACCACGTCGTCTGCCACGGCATTCCCGGCGACAAGGTTCTGAAGGACGGCGACATCGTCAACATCGACCACACCGTCATCGTCGACGGCTGGCACGGCGACAGCAGCCGCATGTATCCGGTGGGCGAGATCAACGCCCGCTCCAAGAAGCTGATCGACGTCACCTATGACGCCCTGGAACTGGGCCTGGCCCAGGTCAAGCCGGGCGCCACCTTCGGCGATATCGGCTACGCCATCCAGAAATTCGTCGAGGCCCAGCGCATGAGCGTGGTCCGCGACTTCTGCGGCCACGGCATCGGCCGCATCTTCCACGACAGCCCCAATGTCCTGCACTACGGCCGTCGCGGCGAGGGGGCCGTGCTCAAGCCGGGCATGTTCTTCACCGTCGAGCCGATGGTGAACCTGGGCAAGCCGGCGGTGAAGGTCCTGTCCGACGGCTGGACCGCCGTGACCCGCGACAAGTCGCTATCGGCCCAGTGCGAACACACCATCGGGGTGACGGAAGACGGACTGGAAATCTTCTCCGCCTCGCCGAAGGGCCTGTTCCGCCCGAAATTCTGAGTTAGTCTCCCCTTCGGGGGAGGCTGATGCTCGATCAACCGCCGGAAGAACCAAAGTCGAAACCGCACCACGCCGGTCATCGCGAACGGCTGCGCGAACGCGCGCGCGGCGCGGGCCTCCACCACCTGCCCGACTATGAACTGCTCGAGCTCTTCCTGTTCCGCAGCCAGCCGCAGGGCGACGTCAAACCGATCGCCAAGGCCCTGCTGACCCGCTTCGGATCGTTGGCCGCCGTCCTGGCCGCCTCGGTCGAGGACCTGATGACCGTCCGCTCCGAGGACACGCGCGGTCGTTCCAAGGGGGTCGGCGCCGAGACCGCCCTGGACTTGGCGGCCCTGCACGAGGTCTCGCGCCGCGTGACCAAGGAAGAGGCCAACAAGCGCACCGTCATCTCGTCGTGGACGGCGCTGCTGGCCTATGTCCGGCTGTCGCTGCAGCACGAACCGCGCGAACAGTTCCGCGTCCTCTACCTCGACAAGAAGAACCAGTTGATCCTCGACGAGATCCAGAACCGGGGCACGGTGGACCACGCCCCCGTCTATCCACGCGAAGTGGTCCGCCGGGCGCTGGAGTTGTCGGCCAGCGCCATGATCATCGTCCACAACCACCCCTCGGGCGACCCGACCCCCAGCCGCGCCGACATCGACATGACCCAACAGGTGGTCGAGGCCGCCCGCTCCCTGTCCGTCCAGGTGCACGACCACCTCATCGTCGGCCGCGAAGGCGTGGCCAGTTTCAAGCAATTGGGTTTGATGTGACCATCCTGACCACCGACCGCCTGACCCTGAGCCCCGTCGCCGCCAGCGACATGGACGACCTGGTCGCCCTGTGGGCCGACGAGGCCTTCACCCGCCACATCATGGGGCGCGGCCTGTCCGAGGAAGAGGTCTGGTTCCGCTGCCTGCGGGACCTCGGCCACTGGCAGGCCAAGGGTTACGGCAACTGGTCGATCCGCGAGACGGCGACGCAGGCCTATGTCGGCAGCGTCGGCGTTCTGGACTACCGCCGCGAGATGGATCCGCCGTTCGACGCGCCGGAACTGGGCTGGGGCGTCGCCCCTGCCTTCCAGGGCCAGGGCCTGGCGCAGGAAGCCTTGCAGGCCGCCCTGGTCTGGACCGACGCCTATCGGCTGGAGCCGCGCACCGTCTGCATGATTTCGCCCGACAATATGCCGTCGGTGAAGCTGGCCCAGCGGGTCGGCTATCGCCCCTACGCCGAGGCCGACTACAAGGGCTCGACCGTCACCCTGTTCGAACGCCCGCGCACGGTCGCGGGCTGACAGACCCGGCGCCCCTCATTAAGGTTTACCGTTCAGACTTGTCCCGCGTGTTTCGAGAGTAGCCCCCATGCCCATGTCCGCCGACGTCCTGCGCGCCCATCTGGTCGAGGCCTTTCCCGATGCGGACATCGCCATCGAGGATCTGGCCGGCGACGGCGATCACTATCGCGCCCGGATCGTCTCGACAGCCTTCAAGGGCCTGCCGCGCGTGCGCCAGCACCAGTTGGTCTACGGCGCCCTGAAAGGGCAGATGGGCGGTGAACTACACGCCCTGGCCCTGGAGACCTCGGCCCCGGCCGAGGTGGTCTGACCGATGCGCTATCGCCCGTTCGGCTCCTCCGGCGCAGCGGTCTCAGGCCTGACCCTAAGCTTAGGCGTGGACGCGCTCGCGCGTGGTCCGGCCGCCCTCAAGGAACTGATCTTCACCGCGCTGGAAGCCGGAGTGAACAGCTACCACCTCGAGAACGCCGACCCGGCGCTGGCCGAGATCGTCGGCGAGGCCCTGGGCCATGTCGAGCGGCGGCTGGTCTGCGTGAGCATGACCCTGGGCGTCGGCGACGGCCGCCGGCAGGGCTTCCGCGACTTCTCCGCCGAGGCGCTGAGCCGTTCCTTCGACCAGGCGCTGCACGCCTCGGGCCTGGACTGGTTCGATCTGGCCGTGCTGGACCAACCCGCCGACGACGAACTGCCCCAGGCCTCGCTGATCGCCCTCAAGGCACTGCGCAAGGCGGGTCAGGTGCGGCTGCTGGGGGTGTCGGGCGACGACCCGGTGATGGACATCTATGTCTCGACCGGGGCGTTCGACGTCCTGTTCACGCCGTTCCACGCCAATGTCGAATGGCGCATCCGCTCGCGGATGCGGGCCGCGCGCGAACGCGACATGGCCATCTTCACCTACGACTACTTCCCCGAAAGCCTGTCGACAGAGCGCAAGGCCGCCGGCGCGGGCGCGGCCCCCAAGAAGAAGGGGCTGTTCGGCTTCGGCGGCAAGGCGGCGGAGACAGGCCTGGCCAACGCCGGCTCCTTCGCCTTCCTGCACCAGACGCCGAACTGGAACGCCGAAGACATCTGCCTGGCCTTCACCCTGACCGATCCGGCCATCGCCAGCGTGCTGGTCCGCGCCATCAATCCCGAGCGGATGGAGGCCCTGGCCGCCGTGCCCGAGCGCGACCTGCCGCCCGGCCTGTCGGCCCAGATCGAAATGGCGCGCGTGGGGTCGGCGTCGGCGGCAGCCTAACGCCCCGTCTTCTAGCCGCCCATCGCCACGAACGGGCCGTTGAGGAAGCCCGGCTTGCCGTAGGCCAGCCGCGCCCCGTCCGACCCCAGCACCCGGCCGCCTGCGGCCTCCAGCACCGCCTGTCCCGCCGCCGTGTCCCATTCGGACGTCGGTCCGGTGCGCGGATAGGCGTCGAAACGCCCCTCGGCAATGAGGCAGAATTTCAGCGAGGAATCCGTCCCCTGCCACTGGCTGCAGCCGTGGCGGGCCGCCAAACGCGCGGCCTCCTCGTCGGTCACGCTGTGGCTCAGCAGGGCGATGCCCTCGGCCGGGCGATCGCGCACCTTGATCGGCCGCCAGGCCTCGCCGAAAGCGCGCCGCACGGCCCCCTTGCCGGGAGCCGTCGAGGCCCAGGTGACGCTCGACGCCGGAGCCGTCACCACGCCCGCGACCGGAGCGTCGCCATGGATCAGGGCGATGTTGACGGTGAAGCTCTCGCGGCCCTGGATAAAGCCCTTGGTGCCGTCCAGCGGATCGATCAGCCAGAACCAGTCGTCGACCGAAGCCGGGGCGCCGTCGGCGGCCACCGCCTCCTCGGCCACGGCCTGCACCTCGGGCCAATGTTCGGCCAGACGCTTCAGAATCAGAACCTCGGCGGCGCGGTCGGCCTCGGTCACCGGGCTGGCGTCGGACTTGGTCTCGACCGCCGTGCCGACACGCCAGAAGGGCAGGATGACGCGCGCGGCCTCCTCGGCGATGTCGGCGATGATCTCGGCGAGGGCGCCGGAAGCGAGGTCGGTCTCGATGGAGTGCGTCATGTTCCGTCCCCGATAGCCCATGCGCCCGGTTTCACGAACCGGCAAATCAGGTCAGCCTTAACCATTCCCGATTGCAGACCGTCCGAGCGATGACCTTTACCGACCTCTCCGCCGACCTCTCCGTCACCGACCTGCCAGTCGACGGCGCCGACCTGGCCGCCTTTATCGCGGGCAAGCTGTGCCATGACTTCATCAGTCCGGCGGGCGCCATCATGTCGGGTCTCGACCTGCTGGAGGACCCGACCGCCCAAGACATGCGCGACGACGCCATGGGCCTGATCCGCCAGAGCGCCGGGAAGATGGTGGCCCTGGTCCACTTCGCCCGCGTGGCCTTCGGCGCCGCCACGACCAGCGAACAATTCACCGCCGCCGAACTGCATGGTCTGGTCGCCGGCCTGACCGAGGGTGGGCGCGCGACCCTGGACTGGCGCATGAACGGCGAGGTCTTTTCCAAGCCCGAGGCCCGCGCCCTGATCAATCTGGCCTGGATGACCCTGGCGGCCCTGCCGACAGGCGGAACCGCGACCATCACCGCGCGGCGCGAAGACGGCGCTGTCCTGCTGATCGGCTCGGCCGAGGGCGCGCGTGCCCGGCTCAAGGCCGAGGCCGTGGTCGGCCTGAAGGGCGAGCGGCTGACCGAGGGCCTGGCGGGGCAATGGATCCAGCCCTACTGGCTATGGCTGACGGTGCGCGAGGCGGGCGGGAGGCTGGACCTGGCGAGCCAAGACGGTCGCGTCAGCCTGGTCGCCCGCATGCCGGCCCACGCGCCGGCTTGAGTTTACACGGTTCCAACCGTGCGTTACCGCCAGCCATCATGACGCGAACAAGGTTCGCCGTTCACGCCTAACGGGACGATGCCCTTGGACCCCAGAACCTGCCTGATCGTCGATGACAGCCGGATCATCCGCAAGGTCGCGCGCCGCATCCTCGAGAGCCTGGGCTTCGAGGTGGACGAAGCCGCCGACGGCTCCGAGGCCCTGACCTACTGCATGAGCGCCCTGCCCCATGTGGTGCTGCTGGACTGGCAGATGCCGGTGATGGACGGCCTGACCTTCCTGCGTCGCCTGCGCGACCTGCCCGGCGGCCGCGCGCCCAAGGTGCTGTTCTGCACCATCGAGACCCGCGCCGACCGGATCGCCGAAGCCCTGTCCGCGGGGGCCGACGATTATGTTATGAAGCCTTTCGACGGCGAGATCCTGCAATCCAAACTCGCCGAAGTGGGAGCTGTGCAGTCGCCGTCATGACGCCGGAAGATTTTGATCGCCTTCAGACCTTGCTGGCGACACGCGCCGGCTTCCGGCTGACGCGTGACCGGATGCATCTGGCCGAACACCGGCTGGGTCCGGTCGCCCGGCGCGAGGGCTATCACAACGTGGAGGCCATGCTGTCGTCGCTGTGGAGCAAGCCTGTCGCCTCGCTCGGCTGGGCGGTGATCGAGGTCCTGCTGAACGGCGAGACCTGGTTCCGCCGCGACCGCGCCGTCTTCGACATCTTCGCCCGCGAACTGATGCCCGCCCTGACGGCCGCCCGTCCCGGCAGCAAGGTGCGGCTGTGGTCCGCCGGGGCCTCGACCGGCCAGGAAGCCTATTCGCTGGCCATCGCTGCGCTTGAAAACAGCGCCGACGTCGAGATCCTCGCCACCGACCTGTCGCGCCTGTCCGTCGAAAAGGCGGCCTCGGGCCTCTACACCTCGTTCGAGATTCAGCGCGGCCTGTCGGCCCGGACCATGCTGCGCTGGTTCGAACAGGCCGACGATCAATGGCGCGCCCGCCCCGAACTGCGCGCCGCCGTGAGGTTCGAACGCGCCAATCTGCTGGACGAGCCCGCCGACGACGGCCGCTTCGACGTCATCTTCTGCCGCCATGTGCTCGGCGATCTGGAGCCCGCGCGGCGCGCGCGCGTGCTGGACGGGCTGGAGCGGCGGTTGGTCGACGACGGCTGCCTCTTCCTCGGCGTGGACGAACGCCCTGAAGGCGACAGCATCGCCTTCCGTCCCGTGGCCGGACGCCCCGGCCTCTATGTCAAGGCGCCCGCCGCCCTGCGCCGCGCGGCCTAGGCGTTCAGGCTGAATACAAAGGCGGCGTGAAGAGACCCGTCGTCGCCCGCTTGCCATCCGGCCGCGGCTCGGCCCTACTGCCCCCTGGGATCGGGGAGGATCACACCTATGCGGCTGGCTCTGCTGTTCGGATCGCTGGCGCTGGCGCTGGGCCTCGCCGTCCTGACCACTCAGGTCCCCAAGCCCGCGGCGATAGACGCGCCCGCCGCCGCCTTCTCGGCCGCGCGGGCCATGACCGACGTCGAACAGATCGCCCGCGCCCCGCATCCGGTCGGGTCGCCCGAACACGACCGCGTCCGCGCCTATCTGACCGCGCGCATGACCCAGCTGGGCCTGTCGCCGCAGGAACAGTCCGGGCCGCTGTCGCCGGGTTCGATCCAGCGCCTGAAGAAGGCGGGCGGCGATCCCGACGCGGCGAACAATCAGGCGATCAACCTGATCGGCGTCCTGCCCGGCAAGGATCGCAGCCAACCCGCCGTCATGCTGATGGCCCACTATGACACCGTGGTCGGCTCGCCCGGCGCGGCCGACGATTCCACCGGCGTCGGCGCCGTGCTGGAGGCTGTCCGCGCCATCGAGGCGCGCGGTCCGGCCGAGCGCGACCTGATCGTCCTGCTGACCGACGCCGAGGAGCTGAATCTCGACGGCGCGCGCATCTTCTTCGGCGGCCATCCGCTGCGCGACCACATCGGCGCCGTAGTCAATCTGGAGGCTCGCGGCGGCGGCGGTCGCGCCGCCATGTTCGAGACCGGGCGCGAGGCCGGCCCGACCATAGATCTGTTCCGCCGCGCCGCCGACCGTGCCGACGGCGGGACCACCGCCACCTCCCTGGCCGTCTTCATGTACGAGCGGATGCCCAACGGCACCGATTTCACCATCCCCAAGGATCGCGGAATCGGCGGGCTGAACTTCGCCTTCATCGGCCGCCCGGCCCAGTACCATTCGGCCGACGCTGTCCCCGCCAACCTCGACCGGGGCGGACTGCAGCACATCGGATCGCAAGCCCTGGAAGCCGCCGACGCCCTGCTGCGCGCGCCGGCCCTGCCCGCCAAGGGACCCAACAAAGTCTATGCCGACGTCTTCGGCCGCCTGATGCTCAGCCATTCGGCGGCGACCGGCTGGGCCCTGCTGGGGCTGACCGCCCTGTTCGGCGGTTTCGCCGCCTGGCGCGCCCGCCGCGCTGTCGGCCTGACCGCCGGACAGGTCGCTCGCGGCCTGCTGGACGGGTTATGGTTCCTGTCCGCCGGACTGGTGCTGGCCCAGGCTGTGCGCCTGCTGGCCGGGCCCGTCGTCACCCGCCACATCTCGTCCGAAACCTATTACGTCCTGCTGCGCCGCCTGCCGTGGATGGAGGCGGGCGCGGTTCTGGCCATCCTCGCCCTGGTCTTGCTGTTCCTCACCGGCGCACGCCGTCCGCGTCCACGAACGGTCGCCGGGGTCGTCGCCGTCCTGACCCTTCTGGTCCTGCTGATCGGCGGCTTCAGCCCGGTCATGCTCGGCGCAGGCCTGGTCGCCGCCGCCCTGTCGCTGTGGCCGCTCAAGGCGCCGACCTCGACCTGGGGCGGCTGGCTCGGCCTGATCGCCCTCGCCTTCCTGCTCGGCTGCATCGTCCAGAGCGCAGCGCCCGAGGCCGCCCTCCTGTTCGTCTGGCCCGCCTTGCTGGCGGCGACAGCGGCGGCCCTGTCCGCCCTGATCTGCCCTGACCTGACCCGGCCCGCCAGCCTGACCCCGCCCGCCGTAGCCGGCGTCGTGGGCGGCGCCTGGCTGATGGGACTGGGCCATTTCGTCTTCCTCGGCATCGGCATGGACCTGCCCGGCGCCCTGGCCCTGATCGGCCTGCTGGTCCTGCTGTTCCTGCGCCCGCTCGACCCGCCCGTCGGCGCGACCCGTCCGGTGTTGATCGGGGCGGCCGCCTGCCTGATCCTCGCCTGCGGCCTCAGCCTCGCCGCCCGCTTCGCCGAGCCGACGCCCGCCGTGGCCGAGGCCCTGCCCTGATCGCCCACCGCTGGCGAAACCTCGTCCGAACGTCTATCGCACCCTCATGTCCAACGATCCCGTCCTCGTCACCGGCTCCGCCGGCTTCATCGGCTTCCACACCGCCCGGCGGCTGCTGGAGCGCGGCGAGACGGTCATCGGCCTCGACAACCTCAACGCCTACTACGACCCGGCGCTGAAGCAGGCCCGTCTGGCTCAGCTTCAGGCCTGGCCCGCCTACCGCCACCACACGCTGGATCTGGCCGACCGCGCCGGCGTCGCCGCCCTCTTCGCCGAGCACAAACCGCGCCGCGTCGTCCACCTCGCCGCCCAGGCCGGGGTCCGCTACAGCCTCGAAGCGCCCGAGACCTATGTGGATTCCAACGTCGTCGGCTTCCTCAGCATCCTCGAGGGCTGCCGCGCGGTGAAGGCTGCCAACCTCGTCTTCGCCTCGACCAGCTCGGTGTTCGGCGCCAACGCCGCCCTGCCCTTTTCGGTGCGCGACCCGGCCGACCATCCGCTGACCGTCTATGCGGCGACCAAGCTGGCCAATGAGGCCATGGCCCATTCCTACGCCCACCTGTTCGGCTTCCCGGCCACGGGCCTGCGCTTCTTCACCGTCTATGGACCGTGGGGCCGCCCGGACATGGCCCTGTTCAAATTCACCCGCGCCATCCTCAAGGACGAGCCGATCGACGTGTATGGCGAAGGCAAGATGTCGCGCGACTTCACCTACGTCGACGACATCGTCACCGGCGTGGTCGCGGCCCTGGATCGCCCCGCCGCCATCGACCCGACCTGGGACGCCAAGGCCCCCAACCCGGCCACCAGCGGCGTCGCCCCCTGGCGCATCCTCAACCTGGGCGCGGGCCGCCCCGTCGCCCTGATGCGCTACATCGAGGTGCTGGAGCAGAAACTGGGCCGCAAGGCCAAGCTGAACCTCATGCCCATGCAGGACGGCGACGTCGCCAATACCGAGGCCGACGTCACCGACACCCTGGCCGCCCTCGACTACGCCCCCTCCACCCCCGTGGAAGACGGCGTCGGCCATTTCGTCGACTGGTACTGCAACTTCTACCGCGAGAACTGAGCCCGCGCGGGCTGGAGGAACGCCAGCGTCGCGAACAGGGCGATGAACGCAAGGAGGCCGCCCGCGGCGAAGGTCGCCGGCGCCCCGATGCGGGACCACAGGGCGCCGGCGAGCACGCTGGCCGCCAGCAGAGCGACGCCGCTCGTAAGATTGAAAACGCCAAAGGCGGTGCCCCGCATACGGATCGGCGCCGCATCGGCGACGAGCGCCGCCAGCACCCCTTGCGTCAGGCCCATGTGAAGCCCCCAGAGCGCCACGCCCGCGAACACGCCGGGAACCTCGGCGTTCATGGCCAACACCGCGTCGGCGACGACCAGCACGACCAGGCCCACGATCAGCAGCCGCTTCCTGCCTATGCGGTCGGACAGCCCTCCCGCCGGCGCGGCCGCAGCAGCGTAGACGATGTTCATGATCACCAGCACGAGAGGGACCAGCGCGACCGCCAGCCCGGCATCCCGAGCGCGCAGGATCAGGAAGGCCTCGCTGAAGCGCGCCAGGGTGAACACGCTTCCGATGCCGACGACCGTCCAATAAGCGGCGCCCATCCCGCGCACCTCACGCCAGCGGATCGGCGTCTGCGCGCGCTCCGATTCCGGCGCGCTTCGCGGCTCCTTCACCGTGAAGACCAGCAACATCACCGCGATCACCGCCGGAACGACCGCCCATGCGAACACCGCCCGAATGTCGTTTGCAAACATCACCATCAGGCCGATTGCGGTCATGGGGCCAAGGAAGGCGCCGACGGTATCCAGAGATTGCCGCAGCCCGTAAGCCGCCCCCCGCGCCTCTGGATCTGCGAGGTCAGCGATCAGCGCGTCTCTAGGTGCGTCGCGAACGCCCTTGCCGACGCGATCCACGAACCTCGCGCCGAGCACTTCGAAGGGCGTGACGGCGAGCGGGAACACGGGTTTTGACAGGGCAGCGAGGCCATAGCCGATGACCACAAGCATCTTGCGGCGCCCCAGCCTGTCGCTCAGCCAGCCAGAGAAGAGCTTGGCGATCGACGTCGTCGCTTCAGCGACCCCCTCGATCACCCCGACCAGCATCGCGCTGGCCCCGAGGGCGCCGACAAGAAACACCGGCAGAAGGGCATGGATCATCTCCGAGGAGATATCCATGAACATCGAGACGAACCCGAGCGCCCATACCCCGCGAGGAACCGATTTCAAGCGCTTCAGCACGGCCGCCCTCGATCAAATCGGGACCGCACCAATATCAGATCGCCCGGCGAGCGTCGCTCTGTCCGACCTGGCGCCCGGTTCACGACCTTGCGAACACGTCATCGCGCGAGTCGTAGGAAAGGCTGCGAAACTGGCCTGAGATCACTGCCTGCTATGGAATGCCTTGGTGGAGCCGAGGGGAGTCGAACCCCTGACCTCGTCATTGCGAACGACGCGCTCTACCAACTGAGCTACGGCCCCGACCGACAGGCAGGGGCGGAGATAAGCGGGGCGTCGGGGGAGTGTCAACGGGTCGCGGAGGAATCCTTGGCGTTCGGCCGTGGCGCCGCTAGAAGCGAACGGGTTTCAAGGGAATTTCCGCAATGGGCATCGGCGCCGGCGTCATCGGCTTCATCTTCTTCGTGCTGGGCGCGCTGCTACAGTTGCTGCTGTTCGCCATCATCGCCAATGCGATCCTGAGTTGGCTGTTCGCCTTCGACGTCATCAACTATCGCAACCGGTTCGTGGCCCAGGTGGCCGAGTTCCTGGACCGGTTCACCAGCCCGGTGCTGGCGCCGCTGCGCCGGGTGATCCCGCCGCTCGGCGGCATCGACCTGACGCCGATCGTGGCCCTGCTGATCATCCAGGGCGTTCAAGCCTTTCTGCTGGAGCCGCTGCGTCTGGCGGCGCTGAACCTGGTCGGCGCCTACTGAGGCGGCGTTGAGGCGCGGACACGGGCGGCGAGGAATCTCGACCCCGCCCGATTCCGCCCCTTGCGCGCGGCGGGCGGGCTCCTAAGGTGCCCGCGAATGGTCCCGACGGGGCCGCAGATTGCGCGTATTCATGACCACGATCAGGACAGTCGCCGTCATCGGCGCCGGACAAATGGGTTCGGGCATCGCCCAGGCGGTGGCCATCGGCGGCTACGAGGTGCGACTCTACGACCTGTCGGCCGAGCGCGTGCCGCTGGCCCAGGGCGAGATCGCTGCCAGCCTGGCGCGCCGCGCCGGGCGCGGCCTGACGACCCAGGCCATCGCCGACGCCGCCCTGGCCCGGATCCGACCCGTCGCCACCCTGGCGGAGACGGCCCAGGCCGACCTGATCATCGAGGCGGCGTCCGAGGACGAAGCGGTCAAGAAGTCGGTCTTCGTCGATCTGCTGCCCCACCTCGGCCCGGACACCCTGCTGGCGTCCAACACCTCGTCGATTTCGATCACCCGCCTGGCCTCGGTCACGGACCGACCCGACCGCTTCATCGGCCTGCACTTCATGAAGCCGGCGCCGACGATGAAGCTGGTCGAGATCGTGCGCGGCATCGCCACCTCGGCCGCCACCTATGAGACCGCGGTCGCCTTCGCCGAGAGCCTGGGCAAGACCACCACCGAGTCCGAGGACTTCCCCGCCTTCATCGTCAACCGCATCCTGGTGCCGATGATGAACGAAGCCATCTATGTCCTGTACGAAGGCGTCGGCAACGTCACCTCGATCGACAAGGCGCTGAAACTGGGCGCCAACCACCCGATGGGGCCGCTCGAGCTGGCCGACTTCATGGGCCTGGACGTGGTCCTGGCCATCATGAACGTGCTGTACGACGGTCTGGCCGACAGCAAGTACCGCCCCTGCCCGCTGCTGGTGAAGTATGTCGAGGCCGGCTGGCTGGGCAAGAAGAGCGGCCGCGGCTTCTACGACTATTCCGGCGTCACGCCGGTGCCGACCCGCTGATGTCGCGTCTCGACCAGATCGAGGACCTGCCAGGGTTGAAGCGCGTCGCGCCGCGCCGCGCCACGCAGGCCTTCGTGCTGGCCGCGCTGGCCGCCGCCGCCTGGCCGCCGCTGCTGGTCACCCTGGCCGTCTGGCCGCCCGAGAACTGGGCCTCGGGCGTCGACACCGACTGGCGGCTGGTGCTGGTGGTGATCGGCCTGATCGCCGCCCCGATCGGCCTGTGGCTGATGCGGCGCAGCCACGCCGCCACTGGCCGACCCTCGACCCGCCTGGGCGTAATCTGCCGCTTCATGGTGTTCGGCGGACTGTTGGCCGCCGCGGTGCAGACGCTGATCGCCCTGGTCATGTCGCTGCTGTCGGTGATAGCCTCGCAAAGCCTGATCCAGGGCCTGGGCGCGCTGGAGACCACCCTGCTGATCTTCGGCGTCGCAGGTCTGCCGCTCGCGGTGCTGGTCGGCGTCAGCTACGCCCTGTGGGCCGGTCTGTGCGCAGCCTTCATCGCCTTCGTGCCCGCGCCCGCGGTCAAGGACCGCATGGGCCTGATGCAGAACGGCCTGCGCTGATCTCAGCGATTTGAGACTGTTCCGTCTCGGCCAGACCGCCTAGCCTCCCGCTCAAGGGGAACGCGGCCATGACCGATCAGACGACAGGCGCGACGACGCTTCAGCCGGTCGCGGCGCGCGATCGGATCGCCACTCTGGACGTCCTGCGCGGCGTGGCGGTGCTGGGCATCCTGGCCGTCAACGCCGCCGCCTTCGCCCTGCCCATGGCAGTCGCGATGTCGCCGGAGCAGTCGCCCTTTCCCCTGACCGGGTCGTCGGCGGTCGCCCTTTGGACGGTCGAGGTCTTCTTCCATCAGAAGTTCGTCACCCTGTTCTCCATGCTGTTCGGGGTGTCGATCTGGCTGGTCGGCGGCGAACGGCGGGATCCGGCGCGCGGTCGGGTGCTGCGTCGGCGGCTGCTGTGGCTGGGGCTGTTCGGCCTGATCCACGGCGCGGCCTTGTGGTACGGCGACATCCTGCTGCTCTATGCCTGGTCCGGCCTGTTCGTGATGCTGATGCGCTCCATGCAGGCCCGCCCCCTGATCCTGATCGGCGCGGGCGCGACCCTCGCGCTGGCGACAATTCAGGCGGCGACGATGTGGCTGACGGTCAACGGCCCCAGCGGGCTCGTCGATGCCATGAACAACGACGCCATGGCGCTGGCCGACGACGCGGTCGCCGCCAGCATCGCCGCCTATCGCAGCGGCTGGCCGGGCGGCCTGATCGAGAACCTCAAGGCGTGGGGCATCCTGCAAGGCGCCAGTCTGCTCGGCTACGTGTTCGCCACCGTGCCGCTGATGATGCTGGGCATGGGGCTGTTCAAGGCCGGCTTCTTCCTTGGTCGCCTGCCGACCCGCGTCTATGTCGCGCTGATCGCTGTCGGCGGCGCCGTCCTGGCCCTGCTGGGCGCGCTGGAATGGCGCGAGGCCATGGCCGGGCCGAGCATCAAGGCCGCCACGGACGGCTGGGCGGCCGTCGTCGCCTCCTATCCCCTGCTCGTCACCCTGGCCTACGCCAGCGGGCTGATCCTGCTGACCACCCGCAGCCTCGGCCTGGTGCGGCGGCTCTTCGCGCCGGTGGGCCAGATGGCCTTCACCAACTATCTGACCCAGACCCTGATCATGTCGACCTTGTTCTACATGCCCTGGGGGCCGCGCCTGATGGGACGGGTCGATTACCCCGAGCAATGGGCCATCGTCATCGCCGTCTGGACCGTGCAACTGATCTGGTCCCCGTTGTGGCTGTCCAGATTCCGCATGGGCCCGCTGGAATGGCTGTGGCGCTGCCTCACTTACGGGCGTCGTTTGCCGCTTCGCCGTACGCCCAGAACCGTCGCCCAAGTTGCAGCGGGTTCGCCGATGGCTTAATCGCGCGGCATGACCGACGAAGCCCCCCTCCGCCCCGAAGCTCGCGCCCCCCGGGGCTTCGCCGACCGTCGCGGCCGCGACCTGACCGCCGAGCGCCGCATCGTCGCGCGCGTGTCCGAGGTCTATGAGCGCTGGGGCTTCGAGCCGCTGGAGACTCCGGCGTTTGAGTACGCCGACGCCCTGGGCAAGTTCCTGCCCGACGCCGACCGCCCCAACGAGGGCGTCTTCGCGATGCAGGACGATGCCGGGTCGGACGAGCCGGGCGAGTGGATGGCCCTGCGCTACGACCACACGGCGCCCCTGGCCCGCTTCGCGGCCCAGAACTGGGAGACCCTGCCCAAGCCGTTCCGCCGCTACGCCTACGGTCCCGTCTGGCGCAATGAGAAGCCCGGTCCCGGCCGCTTCCGCGAGTTCTGGCAGTGCGATGCCGACACCGTCGGCTCGGATCGGCCCGAGGCCGACGCCGAGATCATCGCCATGGGCTGCGAAGGCCTGCGCGCCGCCGGCCTGGGCGACGGCCAGTCGGTGATCCGCGTCTCCAACCGCAAGCTGTTCGACGGCCTGTTCGACGCCGGCGGCGTGACCGACGCGGTCCAGCGCCTGACCGCCCTGCGCGCCGTCGACAAATACGACCGCCTGGGTCTGGAGGGCGTGCGCGCCCTGCTGGGCGAGGGCCGACTGGACGAGTCGGGCGACTACACCAAGGGCGCCCGCCTGCCCGCCGCCGTGATCGGCGCGGTCGAGGCCTTCCTCGTCTCCGCCGAGACCCCGGGCCTCAGCCGCGCAGGCGTGCTGGACGCCGTGGCCAAGGCCGGTGCTTCGCTGGGCGCCGCAGGCGAGGCCGCCCTAGCCGAACTGTCCGCCATCGATCGCGCCCTGACCGCCATGCGCGTCGGCGAGGCCGAGGTGAAGTTCGACCCGACCATCGTGCGCGGCCTGGAATATTACACCGGCGCCGTGTTCGAGGCGGAGCTGCTGCTGGACACCAAGGACGACAAGGGCCGGGCCGTGCGCTTCGGCTCCATCGGCGGCGGCGGTCGCTATGACGATCTGGTGGCGCGCTTCACCGGCCAGTCGGTGCCGGCCACCGGCTTCTCGTTCGGCGTGTCGCGTCTGGCCTCGGCCCTGCGCGCGGCGGGACGCGGCGCCGACGACGCAGTGCGCGGCCCGGTCGTGGTCATCGTCTTCTCCGAGGACGACATGCAGCACTATCTCGACGCCGTATCGGAACTGCGGGCCGCCGGCATTGCCGCCGAGCTTTATCTGGGTCGCGCTGGGATGAAGGCGCAGATGAAATACGCCGACCGGCGCCGCTCGCCCGCCGTGGTCATCCTGGGCGGCGACGAACTGGCCGCCGGCGAAGTGACGATCAAGGATCTGGACGCCGGACGCGCCCGCGCCGCCGCCATCGCCGACAACGAGGCCTGGAAGGCCGAGCGTCCTGGACAACAGAAGGTGGCGCGCGGGGACCTGGTCGCCACGGTTCGCGGCATTATCGAATAGGCTTCGATTAATCTTTACGCCGCGACGTGTATTATCGACGTTCAGTCGCAAAAAATGCGTCTTCGGGCGTCCTCTTGATTGACTTGAACCCGGCGTTCGCGTCATTTGGTCTCACTCGAGAGGCGCAGCGGTCAAACGCAGCGACATCTTGAAGGCGTTTCGGGGAGGAAACGTCCGCTCCTTAGAGAGCGAGAAGGCCCGCTGCGATGTATCCCCCGCAGCGGGCTTTTTCATGCCTGACATCCTGAAAGCAGGGGCCGCGCGGCCAGCGCCCGAGCGTCTTTATCGAAAACTATTCGATTATTTTCCGCCCATGAAAAAGGGCCGGAGCGTCGCCGCTCCGGCCCTCTTCATTCGTCAGGCGCCGCGCCTTACCAGATGCGAACGCGGTCTTCCGGCGCGAGGTAGTATTTCGACCCCGGCTTGACGCCGAAGGCTTCGTACCAGGCGTCGACGTTGCGCACCGGGCCGATCACGCGGAACTCGGCCGGGCTGTGCGGGTCGGTGGCGATCTGGTTCTTCAGCGCGTCCTCGCGGTACTTCGACTGCCAGACCTGGGCCCAGCCGTAGAAGAAGCGCTGATCGCCGGTCGTGCCGTCGATCACCGGGGCCGGCTTGCCGTTCAGCGACAGGTGGTAGGCCTCCAGGCCCACCGCCGTGCCGGCGGCGTCGCCGATGTTCTCGCCCATGGTCAGACCGCCCTGGACGTGGAAGCCCGGCAGCGGCTCATAGGAGTCGTACTGGGCGCCCAGACGCTTGGTCAGGCCTTCGAAATTGGCCTTGTCCTGATCGGTCCACCAGTTGCGCAGCACGCCGTCGCCGTCGGACTTGGAGCCCTGGTCGTCGAAGCCGTGACCGATTTCGTGGCCGATCACGCCGCCGATGCCGCCGTAGTTGACGGCCGGGTCCGCGTTCGGATCGAAGAAGGGCGGCTGCAGGATGGCCGCCGGGAAGACGATCTCGTTATTGGCCGAGTTGTAGTAGGCGTTCACGGTCTGGGGCGTCATGCCCCACTCAGCCTTGTCGACCGGCTTGTTCAGGCGATTCAGCTGATAGTTCCACTGGAACTGGCCCAGACGCTGGCCGTTGCCGAACAGGTCGTCGGCGCGGATTTCCAGCGCGGAGTAGTCGCGCCACTTGTCCGGATAGCCGATCTTGACGGTGAATTTGCGCAGCTTCTCCTGAGCCGCCGCCTTCGTCTCCGTCCCCATCCAGGTCAGGTTGTCGATGCGGTGCGACAGGGCGGTGCGCAGGTTGGCGACCAACTCTTCCATCTTGGCCTTGGATTCGGCCGGGAAGTATTCGGCGACATAGAGACGACCCGCCGCCTCGCCCAGCGCGCCTTCGGCAAAGCTGATGGCGCGCTTCTCGCGGCTGCGCTGCTCGGGCTGACCCGACAGATCGCGCGAACGGAACTCCCACTGAGCGTCCGAGAAGCGCTTGGACAGGCTGCCGGCGGCGTCGTCGGTGGTGTGGAAGGCCTGCCAGGCCTGCAGGGTGTCGACCGGCGTCGCGGCGAAAATGGCGGCGATCTTGGGCATGGCCGTGTTCTGGCGCACGATCACACGATCGACCGTACCCAGGCCGGCGGCGTTGAAGTAGCCGGTCCAGTCAAAGCCCGAGGCCTCGGCGGCCAGGGTCTGAATGGTGTATTCGTTGTAGGTCTTGTCGCGGTTGCGGTTCTCGATCGGGGTCCAGTGGGCCTCGGCGATCTTGGTTTCCAGCGCGACGATGGCGGCGGCGTGACCGGCCGGATCGGCCCAACCGATATTGTTCAGCATCCGCGCGACATAGGCCTGATACTTGTCCTTCTTGTCCGCGAAGCGGGCGTCCAGATAGTAGTCGCGGTTCGGCAGACCGATGCCCGACTGGCCGGTCGTCACGGCGTAACGGGTGGGGTTCTTCTGGTCGATGGTGATGCCGGTGCCGAAGAAGGACGACCCGACGCGGCCCTGGGTCTGACCCATGTAGGCGGCGATCTTGGCGTGCGTGTTCGCGGCGCGGATCGCGACCAGGAAGGGTTGCAGCGGCTGGGCGTCCAGTTGCTCGATGCGCGCCTCATTGCTGTAGCTGCGGTAGGCGTCGGCGATCTTGGCTTCGTCCGAGCCCGGCTTCAGGTCGGTGCGCGCGACCAGACCCTGGATCAGGGCCTTCATGCGGTTGTCCGACAGTTCGCGCAGCAGCGGGAAGGAGCCGTAGGAGGTGCGGTCCGACGGGATCTCCAGCTTGTCGAAAGCCGTGCCGTTGGCGTAGCGGAAGAAGCTGTCGCCCGGCGCCACCGAAGGGTCGCGACCCGACAGGTCGAAACCCCAGTCGCCGTACTTGGGCGCATCCGTCCCCGTCCAGCCCGCCGTCGCCGCGCCGCCTTCGGGCGCCGAGACGCCGTGGAACAGCTCCACGACGGTGCAGGATTCGTCCACGCAGGCGTGGCCGTGGCCGTCATCGGCGAAGGCCGCGGCAGGCATCAACAAGGCGCCGACAGCGGCTCCGACAAGCAGTTTCTTCATCAGTGACAATCCTAAATGCAGCCCCGAAGCTCAGGTGGCCGGACCCTAATCCCGCCTTGAACATACGCGCGTCTTAAAAAAAGTTCATGAAACATGCGAGCCCCGCTCGCCAGACTGTGATCGAGTGCGTCACACTGCCTGGTCAGGAGGACGAATGACCCAGGCGCACGGCGGCGAATACAGGGATCTGGTAGTCTTCCTCGCCGCGGCCGGGGTGGTCGTGCCCCTGTTCAACCGGCTGAAGATCAGCCCGGTTTTGGGCTTTCTCGCGGCCGGGGTGCTGCTGGGGCCCGACGGTCTCGGGCGGTTCGCCCAGCAGGGCGGCTGGCTCAGTTGGCTGACCATCGGCGATCAGGCCCAGATTCGTCAGCTATCTGAACTCGGCGTCGCCTTCCTGCTGTTCATGATCGGGCTGGAGCTATCGTGGGAGCGGCTGAAGGCCATGCGGCGGCTCGTGTTCGGCCTGGGCATGCTGCAGATCGCCATCTGCGCCGGGGCCATCGCCGTCGTCTTCATGATCCTGGGCCAGCCGCTGGCCGGCGCGGCGGTCCTGGGCATGGGCCTGGCGCTGTCGTCGACCGCCGTGGTCATGCCGGTCCTGGCCGCCCAGGGCCGGCTCAAGGGCGAAACCGGGCGGGCGACCTTCGCCGTCCTGCTGGCGCAGGACGTGGCCGTGGCGCCGATCCTGATCACCGTCACCGTCCTGGCGACCCTGGCCCAGGGAAATGGAACGGGCGGCGCTGCGATCGAACCCGCCGAACTGGGGCGCGCCCTGTTCACCCTGGCGCCAGCGGCGGGCGGCCTGTTCCTGATGGTCCTGCTGGGGCGGCTGGTGCTGCGGCCGATGTTCCGTTCGGTGGCCCGCGCCCAGCACCGCGGCGAAGGCCGCGAACTGTTCGTCGCCGCCTGCCTTCTGGTCGTCGTCGTCGCCGGCCTGACGGCCCAGGCCGTGGGCCTATCCATGAGTCTGGGGGCCCTCGTCGCCGGCGTGCTTCTGGCCGAGACCGAGTTCCGGCGCGAGGTGGAGGTGGCCATCGATCCCTTCAAGGGCCTGTTGCTCGGCGTGTTCTTCATCGGCGTCGGCATCAGCCTGGATCTGGATGCGGTCGCCGCCGATCCCGCGACAGTGATGGGGATGGCCGGCGGTCTGATCCTGCTCAAGGCCCTGGTCATCTTCGTCCTGGCACGGGCATGGGGACTGACGGGGCGCTCGGCTCTCGAGACCGCTCTGGTGCTGGGCCCGGCGGGCGAGTTCGCCTTCGTCATCCTGACCACCGGAATGGTCGAGGGCCTGGCGGACCCCGGCCTGACCCGCAAGGCCATGCTGGCGGCGACGATCAGCATGTTCGCGGTGCCGATCCTGGCGGTCCTGGCGCGCACGCTGACCCGGCGGATCGCCCCGCCCCGCGACCTAGAGACGCAGGCCCTGTCGCCCGCGTCTTCGCCCGTGCTCGCGCCGGACGGCGCCGTGCTGATCGTCGGCTTCGGCCGCGTCGGCCGTCTGGTCGGCGATCTTCTGGTCGAGCACGACCAGCAGTTCGTCGCCCTGGACGCTGACCCAGCCTCGGTCCGCGCCGGCCGCGCGGAGGGGCGCGAGGTCTATTACGGCGACGCGGCCCGGCCCGAGATGCTGAACGCCTGCGGCCTGGCCACGGCCCGCGCCCTGATCGTCACCATGGACGCGCCGTCCAAGGTCGACGAGGTCGTCCGCACGGCGCGCGCCCTGCGGCCCGACCTGATCCTGATCGCACGGGCGCGCGACGATCGGCACGCGGCGCGCCTCTACGCCCTGGGCGTCACCGATGCGGTGCCTGAAACCACTGAAGCCAGCCTGCAACTGGCCGAGAACACCCTGGTCGACCTGGGCGTGCCGATGGGACTGGTCCTGGCCTCGATCCACGAACGCCGCGACGGCTTCCGCCGGACCTTCCAGGCGGCTGCGCCCGACAACCAGGGGACCCGTCCTTCGCGCGCCTTCCGCTCGCCCCGCCCCGCCCCGCCCCGCCCCGCCGCCGCTCCGCCTCAAACCAAGTAGAATTCCTTACTCCCGTTGATCTCAAGGCCAAGCTTGGGCTAGGTCTTACTGCGGATCGCGACCCATTTTGGTCAATGTTCGGTGATGAAAGTTCCCCCCTCCTCCGGGACGTGGGTGTCGTCGTGTTTGGAGTTCACGCCGAGGCGGCTGTGAACTTCGCCTGGCGGCCCTTCGCCCCTTAACGATCGGCGGCGTTTCGCCCCTCCGAGCCAGAGTATTTTTCCTGATGCGTGAGACCACCCTGTCCGCCCCAGAAGCCGTTGAGGCCGAAGGCCAGCCCCGCCTGAACCGCCGCCAGGCGGCCAAGGTCCGCACCCGTCAGAAGGTGCTCGACGCCGCGCGTGCCCTGTTCGCCGAGCGCGGCTACGACGCCGCCACCATTCGCGACATCGCCAAGGGCGCGGGCATGTCCACCGGCGCCGTCTTCGCCAACTTCCAGGACAAGGCGGAACTGTTCGAGTGCGTCTTCGCCGAGGAGATGGCGGGCCTGCTGCAGGACATCCAGACCGCCGCCGGCCACGAAGGCCGCGTCGCCGACCGCCTGGGCGAGGGGCTGACCGCTGGTTACCACCGCTCGCTGGAGCACCTGCCGTTGATGCAGGCCATGATCGCCCGCTCGTGGTTCCAGCCCGAAGCCGCGGACCAGCGTTCACGCGCCTTCGTCCAGCCGATCATTGTCGCCCTCATCGAAGTGCTGCAGGCCGGCATCCGCGAAGGCGAGCTGCGCCAGGACCTGGATCTGGTGCTGCTGGGCCGGATGATCTGGGACGTCTTCATCTCCAACTTCCGCTACGCCGCCTACGACAACTGGGGCATCGAAGAACTGACGCCGCAGATCCGCAAGCAGCTGGACCTGATCCTGTCCAGCCAACTCGCTCGCCAGTAGTCGGCGGGGGCCGACGCCCCCTGACCGCGAAACAAAAAAGGTCTCTCCTCCATCGCGGGGAGAGGCCTTTTTTCTTGGTTTCAGACTTGGATTCGACTGACCGTCGCCAGATATCTGGTCAGCTCTTCCACCTCAGAACGACTTCCTTGATCGGATTGATGAAGCCGCGCCCCTCAGCGCGGCTTTTCGTCCATTCGCGCTTCAGCTGCTGATACCACTTCGCCTGCTTGTCGGCGTCGTCGATCCAGATCAGGGCGGGATCGTACTTCAGCCCCTCGTTCTGCAGGTTCACCATGCCGCCGTCCTGCTTCAGGAAGGCCACCACCCCCATCCGCAGGAAGGGTTTGGCGATGTTGAACACCCAGTGGTCGGACCAGAAGATCTGGGTGATGCGGGTCTTCGTCTCGGTCACCGGCGTCAGACAGGTCAGGGCCAGCACCTGTTTCGTCCCTACCTGGATATGCTCCCAGCGATAGCCGGGCAGGCGGAAGGTGATCTCGGTCGCCGGCGCGCCGCCCAGGATCTTGTAGAGGCGGCTGTTCGACGACGGGGCGTGGCGCACCATGGCCCAGCCGAAGTCCCTAGGCGCAAAGGTCTTGGCCTTCTCGTGCATCGAGTGCTCGGACCGCCACCACCACTGCTGGTGCACGAACGGTCCATGCGCCGGGTCCATCAGGCCGATGACGGCATGATCGATATGGCTGTCGAAATCCATCGCCTCGACCAGCTTCACGTCGCCCTCGGCGCCAGGGAAAAGCGGCGGCTCGTGGTCGGGCTCGGACGGATGGCGGGCGTCCGCCGCCATCCAGACGAAGACCATCCCCTGGCTCTCACGCACCGGATAGGACCGCACGCGGATGCGGTTGGCCTCGAAGGCCTGATCCTCGACCAGGGACGGAATGGCGGCGCAGACCCCGTCGGGCCGGAAGCGCCAGCCGTGATAGGGACATTCGATCGTTTCGCCCTCGCCCGGCTTGTCCACCAGACGCCCGGCCGACAGCGGCGCCGCGCGGTGCGGACAGATGTCCCGCATGGCGTAGACCTCGCCCGCGCGGGTCCGGCCGACCAAGAGCGGCTCGTCCATCAACTCATAGCGCTTCAGACTGGCGACCGGCACGTCGCGCGACAGGGCGACGAAATACCAGGCGTCGCGCACGAAGCCCTTGCCGAAAGCGGCGGGCGGACCCTTGGCCTCGGGAGCGGCGGAAACGGGGGACTGGACGGGATCGGCGGCGGCTGGCTTCATCCCGCTTCTCTATCAAGAGACGCCTTCCGTGTCGTCGGGGTCGGCGCTTATGTTAAAAAAGAACTTTACAACATAAAGTCTATGACGTAATCAGCGATCATCACTCGGGGAGTAACGATATGAACCGCCGCACCGCCCTCGCCGCCGCCCTGCTGATCCTGGCCTCGCCCGCCGCCGTCCAGGCTCAAGACGGCCACGCCGCCCATGGTCATCAGCACGCCGCCTTCGCCTCCGACCGCATTCATGTCGCCGTCGAGGGCCAGGGACCGGACGTCATCCTGATCCCCGGCCTCAGTTCCTCGCCCGCCGTCTGGCAGGGCACGGTCGACCATCTGAACGGCGCCTACCGCGTCCACCGCATTCACGTGCAGGGCTTCGCCGGAGCCCCCGCCGAGGGCAACGCCGCCGGCCCCGTGGCCGCCCCCGTGGCCGAAGAGATCGCCCGCTACATCCGCGAGCAGGGCCTGCAGAAGCCCGCCGTCGTCGGCCATTCGATGGGCGGCACCATCGGCATGATGCTGGCCGCCCGCCATCCCGAGGCGGTCGGCAAGCTGATGGTCGTGGACATGATCCCCTTCATGGGCGCCATGTTCGGCCCGCCCGGAACCACCGCCGAGAGCGTCAAGCCGATCGCCGATCAGGTCTTCGCCGCCCAGTCGGCCAGCCCGCGCGACCAGTATCTGACCCAGGCCAAGGCCTCGGTCACCGGCATGATCAATACCGAGGCGGCGCGCGCCGGCCCCCTGCATGATGTCGAGACCACCGACCAGCAGGTCGCCGCCGCGTCGTTCCGTGAACTGATCGCTACCGACCTGCGCCCCGAACTGGGCCGGATCACCGCCCCGGTCGAGGTTCTTTATGTAAAGTTCAACGACGCCCGCATGACCGACACCCTGACGGACACCATCTACCGGATGTCGTTTTCGAGCCTGCCGGGAGCGAAGCTGAAGCGCATCGACGACAGCGCCCATTTCGTCATGCTGGACCAGCCTCAGGCCTTCTATGGCCAGCTCGACGCCTTTCTTTCGGCGAAATAGGCCCTCACGCTCCCGTGATTAAGGATGGGGGCGTTTTCGTCGGCGGCGTGACCGGCTAGGGTTCACGCCGCTGGCAAGAGGGATATTCATGGCGCGTAGAGACGGCGGACCGGACCGCAACGAGCAAGGCGGCGGCCATGACGCGGGCCAGGGCGGCGGCAAGCCGCGCCGATCCTTCATGGGCCGGCTGTTCTACTGGGGGGCCGTGCTCGGCGTCTGGGGCCTGATCTTCGCCGTGGTCTTCTTCGCGGTGTTCGCGCGCGACCTGCCCGACACCTCCAGCCTGTATAAGGTCGAGCGCCAGCCCTCGATCACCTACCTCGACCGCTCGGGCGCCCTGATCGCGGTGCGCGGCACCCAGATGGCCCCGCCGGTCGATCTGGACGCCCTGCCCGACTATGTGCCCGCCGCCTTCGTCGCCATCGAGGACCGGCGCTTCTATCATCACCCGGGCTTCGACCCCATCGGCATGACCCGCGCCATGGCCCTGAACCTCAAAGCCGGACACGTGGTCCAGGGCGGTTCGACCATCACCCAGCAGTTGGCCAAGAACCTGTTCCTGACGCCGGACCAGAACCTGAAGCGCAAGGTTCAGGAGCTGATGCTGGCCGTCTGGCTGGAGATGAAATTCACCAAGAAAGAGATCCTCGCCCTCTATCTGAACCGGGTCTATTTCGGCGCCGGCGCCTATGGCATCGAGGCCGCCTCGCAACGCTATTTCGACAAGAGCGCGGACAAGCTGACGGTCGGCGAGACCGCCCTGCTCGCCGGTCTGCTGAAGGCGCCGTCGCGCTATTCCCCCGTGTCGGAAAGCAAGCGCGCCGCCACCCGGGCCAACGTCGTGCTGAACGAAATGGTCGACACCGGCGCCATCACCCCGGCCCAGCGCGAAGCCGCCGTGGCCGAGCCCGTGCGGGTGTCCAAGACCCTGGCCAGTCAGCACGCTCAATACTTCATCGACTGGCTGGACAAGCAAATCCGCAGCCTGGTCGGCGAACCGACCGAGGACATGGTGGTCGAAACCACGCTCGACCTGAACCTCCAGACCGACGCCGAGCGCGCCGTGCGCCGCATCCTGGACCGCGACAAGGGGCGGGGCGTGGAACAGGCCGCCCTGGTGGCGCTGGACGGCGAAGGCCGGGTGCGCGCCATGATCGGCGGCGGCTCCTACGCCGACAGCCAGTTCAACCGCGCCGTCGACGCCCGCCGTCAGGCCGGCTCGGCGTGGAAGCCCTTCGTCTATCTGGCGGCGGTCGAGGCCGGTTTCACCCCGTCGACGCCCGTGGTCGATCAGCCCGTGACCATCGGCGGCTGGTCGCCGCGCAACTATTCCGGAACCTTCGCCGGCCCGATGTCCCTGGCCCAGGCCGTGGCCCAGTCGACCAATACCATCGCCGCCTCTGTCGCCGATCAGGTCGGCCGCGACAGCGTGGCCCGCGCCGCGCGCCGTCTGGGCATCACCAGCCCCATCGGTCTGCAGCCGTCCATGGCCCTGGGCGCCGTCGAGGTCAGCCCGCTGGAGATGGCCCAGGCCTATGACGCCTTCGCCAACGGCGGCAAACGGGTCGAGGCCTATGGCATCAGCCGCATCCGCACCCCCTCGGGCCGCGTCATCTATCAGCATGGCACGGGCGAGAACGGCCAGGCGATCAACAATCCGCCGCTCTACTACATGAACCAGATGCTGCGGGGCGTGATCACCTCGGGCAGCGGCCGTTCGGCCGCCATCGGCGGGCGCGACATCGCCGGCAAGACCGGCACGACCTCGGACTACAAGGACGCCTGGTTCGTCGGCTACACCGGCGGCTTCGTCGCCGCCGTCTGGGTCGGCAAGGACGACAACAAGCCCATGCGCGGCGTGACCGGCGGCGCCTCGCCCGCCGCCATCTGGCGCGGCTTCATGGAGGCGGCCCTGCCGAAACTGGCGGTCCAACCCATCCCCAACGGCCCGGCCCTGCCCGAAGGCTGGGCTGCGCCCGATCCGGTCGGCGACATGATGGGTCAGGTTCAGGACCCCTACGCCCCGCCGCTGGACGGCGATGCGAACGGCCCGGCCATCGTCGACGGCCAGCCTGTCCCGGCGCCCAGGCCCCTGCCCAACGACCAGCCCGTCGTGCGGTCCACCTCGCCGCAGCCCAAGGATGCGAGCTCCGCGCCGCGCACCGACAAGAAGCCCGAGACCCTGTTCTTCTAAGAGAAAAACCACCTTCCTTGCCGTCATCCCCGGCCTTGTGCCGGGGATCCAGAGACTCAAGGTCGGCCGTTCGCGCGGCGATGCTCGGATCGCCGGCGTCGCGTTTATGGATCCTTGGCGCCAGGCCGAGGATGACGGGTGAAATTCTGAGCGAGAGGCGCCTCAGCGCCCCACGGCGTGCAGCGCCGCGCCGTGATCGCGCAGCCATCGGCGATAGGGCCGGTGGTCGCCGACCAGCCGGTGCACCACCGCCCAATAGGCCGGACTGTGGTCGGCGTGGACCAGATGGGCCACCTCGTGCGCGGCCAGATAGTCGGCCACTTCTGACGGGGCCATGATCACGCGCCATGAATAGCGGATCGAGCGATTATGCGGGCTGCACGAGCCCCAACGCGAACGGGTGTCGACGATCGACACCTTGACCGGCTTCTGGCCCAGCGATTTCAGATGAACCTCGGTGCGGGCCACCAGAAAATCGCGCGCCGCCCGCTTGAACCAGTTCTCGACCCGGCGCGAAAAAGCCTCGCCCTCGCCGCCCGAGCGGATCACCGGCCCGTCCGGCGTCTCGACCAGACGCGCCGCGCCCGCCCCGCCGACGGCCTCCAGCCGCACGGTCCGCCCCAGCCAGGACACCTCGCCACCCGGCTCCAGCGGCGCGCCCGCGACCCGCGCGGCCAGTCGGTCAGCGATCCAGTCCGACTTGGTGCGCGCGAAGGCCACGACCTCGCCCAGCCGCCGCTCGGACGGGGCCACGGCCACGGCTTCGCCGGCGCGGGCGTCGATACGGATCGACAGCCGTCGCGCGCGGGGATTCACCGACAGGCGAAGGGCGCCCCCGCCCTCAAGCGGCAGCCGCTGGCCGTTCCGGTACTGCACTCAGGCTCTCATTCTGGGCGATGAAGTCGCGCACCCGCGGATAGATCTCGTCGCGGAAGCGGCGGCCGTTGAAGACGCCGTAATGGCCCACGCCCGGCTGGACGTAGAGCAGGCGGCGGTCGTCGGGGATGTTGGGCGTCAGGCCGTGCGCGGCCTGGGTCTGACCCACGCCGGAAATGTCGTCCTTCTCGCCCTCGACCGTGGCCAGGCCGATGTCGGTGATGGCCGACAGGTCCACGCGCTTGCCGTCATGTTCCAGCAGGCCGCGCGCCAGCAGATGCTGCTGGAAGACGATGTCGATGGTCTGGAGATAGAATTCCTCGGTCAGGTCCAGCACCGACAGATACTCGTCGTAGAACTGCTCGTGCTTCTCGACACCGTCGCCGTCCCCGCTCACCAGGTCCTCGAAATAGCGGCGATGGGCGTCGAGGTGCTTGTCCTCGTTCATCGACATGAAGCTGTAGAGCTGGACGAAGCCCGGATAGACCCGCCGGCCAAAGCCAGGATAGGGCCACGGGACCGTGTGGATCATGTTCGACTTGAACCAGGCGAAGGGCTTGGCCTCGGCCAGCTGGTTCGTCACCGTCGGCGACAGGCGGGCGTCGATGGGCGAGCCCATGAAGGTCATGGAGGCGGGCCGGTTGGGGTCGTTCTCGGCCGCCATGACGGCGCAGGCCGCCAGCACCGGCGGGCCCGGCTGGCAGACGCCGACGACATGGGCGCGCGGGCCGATGGCCGTCAGCATGGCCCGGACGTGGTCGATGTAGTCGTGGAAGTCGAACCGGCCCTCCAGCACCGGCACCTGACGGGCGTTCTCCCAGTCGGCGACATAGACGTCATGGTCCTGCAGGAAGCCTTCGACCGTGCCGCGCAACAGGGTGGCGTAGTGACCCGACAGGGGGGCGACGATCAGGACGGCAGGCGAAACGCCCGGCTTGCCCGCCCGCTTCAGGTCGCCCGCGTGGCGCGCAAACCGGACCAGTCGGCACCAGGGCGAGGACCAGACGACCTGTTCGGTCGTGCGCACGGCATGGCCGTCGATGTCGATGGTTTCCAGCCCCCAGGCCGGCTTGCCGTAGCGGCGCGTCAGGCTCTCGAACACCTCGGCCGAGGCGTAGGCCGTGCGGCCGATGGCCGTGTCAGAGGCCGGATTGAAGGGCGACGTCCAGAACGACCGCGCCATCTGGGCCCCGATCCGGAACGGCGTCGCCGAATGATAGGCGAGCTCGTGAAATGCGTAGAGCATGAAACCCCGACTGCGACCCCCGCCGATGCGGCAGGGCAGCATAGAACGTTTCGCACTGCAAAAGGAGTTGGGCGCGATCAGCGAAAGGTGATCAGCCCTGCTCCATCTTCCGTTCAATCAGCTTGGCGGTCTTGTCCGGCCCCAGGTCGTGGGCCACGGCGCTGCGGAACTGACCGTCCGGCCCCATCAGATAGACGGTCAGGGAGTGGTTCATCGTATAGCCCTCGCCCTCGCCGACCTTCTGATAGAAGGCGCGATATGCCTTGGCGACCTGGGCCGTCTGCTCGGGCGTGCCGGTCAGGCCGATGACGCCCTTGGGGAAGCCGTCCGACGACAGATAGTCCTTCAGCAGCTTGGGCGTGTCGCGCTCGGGATCGATGCTGACGAAGACGATCTGCAGATCCTTGGCCTTGTCGCCCATCCTTTCCTGCACCGCGTTCAGCACGCCCAGCGTGGTCGGGCAGTAGTCGGGGCAGTAGGTGAAGCCGAAGAAGACCAGGGTCCACTTGCCGTTCAGGATCGACTGATCGACCACCTGTCCGTCCTGATTGGTCAGGGTGAACGGACCGCCGACGGTCGGCTGGCCCGTGCCGGTCTCGGCAGTCTGAGTCGCCTGCTGGCGTCCATTGACGACCACCATGGTGATCAGGCCCAGGGCCAGGGCGATGACCGCGCAGGCGGCGGCGAACAGAATGACGGGACGACGCGGCATCGACTTCTCCTCGGAATCTGGCGACGGGTGTGCAGCCGCCAGCGTCGCGGTCTATAGAAGAGGCGTGAGCAGCACAGAAGCCCCCTCCCTGTCGCAGCCCCCCCATCGCAGCGGGGCCGCCGCCTCCCCGCCGGGTGCCATGGAGGCCCTGCGCGAGCGGCCCCGGCGTGGGCGCGGCCTGTCCCTGCGCACCCTGATCGTGCTGCGCTGGCTGGCCATCGTGGGGCAGAGCTCGGCCATCCTGACCGCCTATTTCGCGCTGCACTTCCCCTTACCCCTGTGGCAATGCCTGACCGCCATCGGGGCCAGCGCCGTCATGAACCTGGCCACCATGGCGCGGGCCCGGCGTATCGACGGCAGTCTGCCGAACGGGCGTCAGACGGCCGCACAGTTGGGCTTCGACATCCTGCAGCTGGCGACCCTGCTGGCCCTGACCGGCGGCCTCGACAACCCGTTCTGCCTGTTGCTAGTGGCGCCGGTGACCATCGCCGCCGCCGCCCTGCCCTCGCGTCAGGCCCTGGCTCTGGGGTTGATGGCTCTGCTGGCGGTCGGCGTCCTCTTCTCCTGGTCCCTGCCCCTGCCGTGGCGGATGCACGAACATCTGGAGCTGCCGGGCCTCTATCGCTTCGGCATGGGACTAGCCCTGGTCACCGGGGTCCTGTTCACCTCGGGCTACGCCTGGAAGGTCGCCGCCGACGCCGAAAAGCTGGAGCTGGCCCTGGCCACCACCCAGGACGTGCTGCAGCGCGAACAGAGACTGGCGGCCCTGGGCGGTCTGGCCGCCGCCGCCGCCCACGAACTGGGCACCCCGCTGGCGACCATTCAGGTGGTGGCCAAGGAACTGCTGCGCGCCTCGCCGCCCGACAGCCCCGTGGCCGAGGACGCCGCCCTGATGCTGCAACAGGCCGAGCGCTGCCGCGACATCCTGAAACAGCTGTCGGCCCAGCCGGAAGAAGGCGACGCCCTCTACGCAGACGTCGATCTGAAGGCCCTGCTGGAAGAGGTGGTCGAGCCGCACCGGGGCTTTGATCTGGACTTCCAGACGGCGATCAAGGCCCCGCCCGGACAGCCGGTCCCGCGCGTGCATCGCCTGCCCGAAGTCATCCACGGCCTGTCCACCCTGATCGAGAACGCCGCCGACTTCGCCAACAGCCGGGTGCGGGTGACCGCCATCGTCGACGCGGGCTGGATCGAGATCGACATCGTCGACGACGGTCCCGGCTTCTCGTCCGAAATCCTGCCCCGCCTCGGCGAGCCCTATGTGACCAGCCGCCCCCAGGCCAAGGCCCGCCGCGCCCTGGCGGCCCAGATCGCCGCCGCTTCGACCCCGACCGCCCCGCGCCGGCACGGCCGCAGGGTCGCGCCCCCGCCCCCGATCACCGCCCCCATCGCCCCCAGCCAGGGCGGCATGGGCCTGGGCTTCTTCATCGCCCGCACCCTGCTGGAGCGCAGCGGCGGCAAGGTTTCGGTCGGCGCCGGCGACGGCGAGAGGGGCCAGCCCAAGGGCGCACGCGTCACCGTCCGCTGGCCGCGACAGGCGCTGGAGGCGGCCGATCCGGCCCTGACGCCGCGCTCAGCGCGTGGAACCTGATGTCGCAGTCGGGAGCTAGAACCTTGACCATGCCTCGCAGGCGCCCGACCTGAGCGTCAGGAGAATCCCATGTCCGAACTCGAAGCCCGTATCGCCACCCTGGCCGACAAGACCCTGCTGCTGCTGGACGACGACCAGGCGCTGCGCACCCGCCTGGGCCGGGCGCTGGAGGCGCGCGGTTTCGAGGTGACCCTGGCCGGTTCGGTGGCCGAGGCCGGCGACGCCCTGCGCGTTTCCGCCCCCGCCTTCGCCGTGCTGGACATGCGGTTGGAGGACGGCAACGGCCTGAAGGTGGTCGAGGCCATCCGCGAACGGCGCGAGGACGCCCGCATCGTCATGCTGACCGGCTACGGCGCCATCGCCACCGCCGTCGCGGCGGTCAAGGCCGGCGCTGTCGACTATCTGCAGAAGCCCGCCGACGCCGACGACGTGGTCAAGGCCCTGCTCTCCAGCGGCGAAGCCCCCGAGCCCCCGGAAAACCCCATGAGCGCCGACCGGGTGCGCTGGGAGCACATCCAGCGCGTCTATGAACTGTGCGACCACAATGTCTCGGAAACGGCGCGCCGCCTGGGCATGCACCGCCGCACGCTGCAACGCATCCTGGCCAAGCGCGCGCCGCGCTAGTTCCCTTCTCCCCTTGAGGGAGAAGGTGGCAGCCCTCGGACTTGTTCCGGGGGCTGACGGATGAGGGGTGTGAGCGCCTCGATCTGAATGTTGAGACGTCGGCGGATCGATTCTTGATGTCGCGCCGACACCCCTCATTCGGCCCTGACGGGCCACCTTCTCCCTCAAGGGGAGAAGGAAACTAGTCCCGCATCGTCCTCAGCGCCCCCAGGCGCGCAAACGCCAGCGTCAGCGCCTTCCTCCGCGCCGGCGCCAGCGGCGTGGCGGGCGCATCGCGGACGACGGCTCCGCCGAAGCCGTCGGCGACGATCAGCCCCGGCGCGTCGGGCAGGACAGCTTGCGGAAACTCCGGCGCGACGGCGAAGTAGAAGGCGTCGCAGAAGGGCCCGTATTCATGCCATTTGCGGTCGACGCGATAATCGTCGACGCCCGACTTCACCTCGCAGATGACGATATCGCCCTTGGGTCCCAGGGCCATGACGTCGGCGCGGCGGCCATTGGGCAGGCCGACTTCCAACAACGGCGCATAGCCCAGGTCCAGCATCAGCCGCGCCGCCCCGCGCGTGACCGACAGGGTGGTGTCGGGACGGCTGAAGACCAGTTCGAGATGAAGGGCGGAGGCGGCCATGTCGCCCTTTATGTTCCGCCTATGTTCCTATCGCAAGCGCTGCCGGTTGGTGCGCCACTGGTCGCGCGTCTGGCCCCACAGGTTGAGCGGCGTCTCGTGGAACGGTGGCGGCGCCCGCCCCGGCCCCCGGTTCGTCGAGCCCAGGCGCTCAGCCACCTTTTCCGACGCCCGGTTGGCCGGGTCGATGCAGTGGATCACGTCGGCCCAGTCCAGCACCTCGAAGGCGTAGTCCATAGTCGCGGCGGCGGCCTCGACCGCATAGCCCTTGCCGGTCGCGTCGCGATGCAGGCTCCAGCCCACCTCCCGGCCCGGCCAGTCATAGGGATGCAACGGACCGATGCGGCCCATCCATTTTCCCGTGGCCTTTTCGATCACCGAGAACATGCCTTCGCCCTGCAGGGCCCACATGCCCGCGACCGAGGCCATGGTCCGCCAGACCTCGTGCTTCGACTTCACCCCGCCGATGAAGCGGGTCGTGTCCGGATCGCTCTGGAACTCGGCCCAGCGCGGGAAATCCTCCAGCGTCGGCGGGCGCAGGTAAAGCCGTTCGGTCTCCAGCGTCGGACCCAGCGGAGAGGAAAAGTCGGTCACAGCAGATACTCCCGCTCAAGGCTGTAGACGCTGCCATCGCCGGTCAGGACGCTGGAATAGAGGCCGAAACGGTCGATGCGGATCGGCGGTGAGTTCAACAGGTTGTGCCCGGCGATCCAGGCCCCGATCCGGTCCGGATTGGCCTGCGGCTTCAGATAGGCCAGGGTCACATGCGGCCGGTATTCGCGCCGTTCGGGCGGCACGCCCGCGCGCTCGCCCGCCGACCGACAGCGCCCCGCCAGCACATTCAGCGGCTCGCTGGGCTCCAACCCCGCCCACAGCGTATGGGTGCGGTGGGCGTCGCCAAAGGCCCCGACGCCCTTCAGCGTGATCTCGAACGCCCCGCCGCCCTCGGCCCGGCTCAGTTCGGAGGCCAGATCGTCGGCCTTCCGCTCGTCCGCGTCGCCATAGAAGGCCAGCGTCACATGCAGAGCGTCCAGCGGCCGCCAGCGGGCGCCCGGCAGGCCGGATTGCCGGCGCTGAAGCGCCTCGGCGACGTCCTCGGGAATGGAGATGGCGGTGAACAGGCGGGGCATGCGACCCTTGGTAGCGGGCGGAACGCCCCTTCGGAAGACGGGTTTTCCTTGCATGGCGGCCCATCCGTCCCGATATTTCCAGTCAAGGTCGGCGCTTGCCGTCCAAACGGGAGAAAATCTTCGCGATGAGCGACTTCAACAACGGTTATGCGCGCCCGCTTCCGCAGTCGGCGGACATGTCCGTGGACGCCGGTCTGCGCGCCTTCATGCTGGGCGTTTACAACAAGCTCGCCCTCGGCCTCGTGGTCGCCGGCGCGCTGGCCTATCTCACCGGCAACTACGCCCCGGTGCAGCAACTTCTCTACACCCAGGCCGCTGACGGCCGCATCGGCCTGACGATGCTGGGCATGATCGTCCAGTTCTCGCCCCTGGTCATGCTGTTCGGCTCCATGTTCTTCATGAAGAACCCGACGGCCAAGGGCGTGAACATGCTCTACTGGGCCGTGGTCGCCACCATCGGCGCCGGTCTGGGCGTGCTGTTCCTACGCTATACCCACGGTTCGCTGGCCTCGACCTTCTTCGTCACCGCGGCGGCCTTCGCCGGTCTCAGCCTGGTCGGCTACACCACCAAGAAGAACCTGACCGGCATGGGCAGCTTCCTGATCATGGGCGTGATCGGCCTGGTCATCGCCTCGGTCGTCAACATCTTCATGCAGTCGGGCGTGATGTATTTGATCATCTCGGGTATGGGCGTGCTGATCTTCTCGGGTCTGATCGCCTATGACACCCAGCGCCTGAAAATGACCTACTACGCCCTCGGCGGCGACAAGAACGCGATGGGCGTGGCCACCGGCTTCGGCGCCCTGAGCCTGTTCATCAACTTCGTGAACCTGTTCCAATTCCTGCTGGCCTTCATGGGCAACCGGAACTAGGCCTCAAGTAGCCCGAAGGGCGATAGGCCACTAAAAATGAAGGCCCCGGCAGCGATGTCGGGGCCTTTTCTTTTGTCGTCATCCCGGCCGAGCCGCAGGCGAAGAGCCGGGACCGCCCAAGGCGCCGACCTCTGCGTGTGTAGCGGTCCCGGATAGCGGCGACGCCGCTTCCGGGATGACGATGAGAGATGCCTATTCCACCACCGTGAACTTGCGGCTGTCGAAGACCCGCAGCACCTGGGCCAGGTCGCGGCCGCGTTTCAGCACATGGCCGCCTTCGCCGATCACGGCCCACTGTCCCTGTTTCAGGCGCAAGGCCGGGCGTTTCTCGATGCGGTAAAGCGGCGCGTCGCCCGAGCGGCGGAAGACGGCGAATTCGGCTACTTCCTTGTGGCCGATCATGGCGTAGTCGCGCCATTCCCCCGCGGCGACCATCCGGCCATAGACCCGCAGCACCAGCCCCAGCTCCTGCCGGTCGAAGAAGACCGGGCCCGGCTGCGACGCGTCTGAACTGTGCGGATCAAGGCTCATCGCCTCTCAACTTAGGCGGCTGCGCGCCGAACGCCAGCGGGACCGCGACTTGTCACCCGCTCCCCACGCGTCCAAAAGACGGATCAAGTTCTAGATACGGAGACGACCCATGGCGACGAACGAAGGCTGGGATATGCCGACCGGCGAACTCATGAAGGGCAAGAAGGGCCTGATCATGGGGGTCGCGAACTCCAGTTCCATCGCCTGGGGCATCGCCTCGCAGCTGGCCGCCCAGGGCGCCGAGTTGGCCTTCACCTACCTCGGCGAAAGCCTGGAGCGTCGCGTGCGCCCGCTGGCCGAAAGCGTCGGCGCCAAGCTGCTGATCCAGGCCGACGTCACCGACGACGCCTCGATGGACAAGGCGTTCGAGGAGCTGGAAAAAGAGTTCGGCACGATCGACTTCGTCGTCCACGCCATCGCCTTCGCCAACAAGGACGAGCTGAAAGGCTCCTTCGTCGACAACACCACGCGCGACAGCTTCCTGCTGGCCATGAACATCTCGGCCTTCAGCTTCGTCGACGTGGCCAAGCGCTCGGCTAGGCTGATGCCCAACGGCGGTTCGATGATCACCCTGACCTATCTGGGGTCGGAGCGAGTCATCCCCAACTACAACACCATGGGCGTGGCCAAGGCCGCGCTCGAAGCCGCGACCCGTTACATCGCGCGCGATCTGGGTCCCAAGGGCATCCGCGTCAACGCCATCTCGGCGGGCGCCATGCGCACCCTGTCGCTGGCCGGCATCTCGGGCGGGCGTGGCCTGCACTCCAAGAGCGCCCAGTTCTCGCTGATCAAGGAAGAGACCTCGATGGAAGGCGTCGCCGGCGCCGCCCTGTGGCTGTGCTCGGACCTGGGCCGCTCGACCACGGGCGAAGTCGTCCACGTCGACGCCGGCTTCCACGCCGTCGGCCTGCCGGACGACATGGAAGGCTGAACCCCTCAGGGTTCGGAACGAGATCAGGGCCGCCGGGAAACCGGCGGCCCTTTTTGCTTTCAGGGCGCCGTCGCCCGGCCTAGCTTCGCCGCATGAGTTCGTCGCGCCTCCCCCCGCCCGCCAGCTTCTCCGCCGCCGCCGTGGCGACCGTCATCGGTTTCGGCGGCACCGTGGCCCTGGTGGTGCAGGCGGGGCAGACGCTGGGCGCCTCGCCGCCGCAGATCATCTCCATGGTCACGGCGCTCTGCCTCGGCATCGGCCTGCCGGGCGCGGCGCTCAGTTGGCGGCTGAAGATGCCGGTGGTCCTGGCCTGGTCGACGCCGGGCGCGGCTTTGCTGGCCGCCTCCACGCTCGGACTGGGCTGGAACACCGCCGTCGGCGCCTTCGTTCTCGCCGGGCTGCTGATGGTGCTGACGGGGTTGATCCCGGCCCTGGGACGGCTGGCCGAGCGGATTCCCGCAGCGATCGCCTCGGCCATGCTGGCCGGGGTGCTGCTGCCCTTCTGTCTGAAGCTGTTCCTCGTCTTTCCGACCGACATGGCCCTGGCGGGAGGGCTGCTGGCGGTCTTCATGATCCTGCGCCGCGTCGCCGCCGCCTGGGCCCTGCCTGCGGTTCTGGTCGCGGCCTTTGCGGTTCTGACCCTGCGCGGTCAGGTCGGCCTGCCCGCCGGGACCGGCCTGTTCGGCGCGCTGTCGCCAGTCACGCCCGCCTTCGACTGGAAGGCGGCCGTCAGCCTGGCCCTGCCGCTCTATCTGGTGACGCTGGCGTCGCAGAACCTGCCCGGTCTGGTGGTGCTGCGGGCCGCCGGATACGCCCCGCCCGCCGGAAAGCTGATCTTCTGGGGCGGGCTGACCAGCACCCTGCTGGCCCCCTTCGGCGCGCACGGCGTCAATCTGGCGGCCATCGTCGCCGCCATCTGCACCGGACCGGAAGCCCATCCGGATCCGAACCGGCGCTGGACCGTCGGCGTCATTTACGGCCTGATCTATCTGGTCGTGGCCCTGTTCGCCGCACCGCTGGCGGGCCTGTTCATCGCCATGCCGACCGGGGCGCTGGCGGTCATCACCGGCCTGGCCCTGATCGCGCCCCTGACCGGGTCCCTGACCGGCATGATGAACGTTGCGGAGGACCGCGAAGCGGCGGTGTTGACCTTCGCCGCCACGGCCTCGGGCGTGGCCCTGTTCGGGGTCGGATCGGCCTTCTGGGGGCTGGCGGTCGGCTTCATCGCCCTGGCCGCGCGCCGCTGGATCCATCCCCGCCGCGCCTGAGCATCACGTCACTGTGAGAGAACAGCGGCTTCCCACGCCACAGCCGATTGTGAGAGCGTCCCCCCGGCCGATGGACGGCCAGATAGAGAGACGACGATGTCCCACAAGTTCGAAATCTATCAGGACAAGGCCGGCGAGTTCCGAGTCCGGTTCAAGTACAATGCCGAGATCATCTTCTCGACCGAGGGCTACTCCGACAAGTCGGGCGCCAAGCGTGCGATCGACTCCATCAAGAAGCACGTCGGCGACGCCCCCACCGAAGAAGTCTGAGTACACCTAAGCTTCACGGGGGCGCGGACGCCGCGTCCCCGCCATCTGTCTTATGGCCGCGCCGGGATGTTCAGACCCCGCTGCACTGCGGGTCGCGTCAGGCCGCGCTTCAGCCAGGCGGCGACGTGCGGGAAGTCGTTGAAGCCGACCAGATCGCCCGCCTCGTAGAAGCCGATCAGGTTGCGCACCCAACCCAGGCTGGCGATGTCGGCGATGGTGTAGTCCTCGCCCATGATCCAGTCGCGAGGCGCACCCCCTTCATTGGCAAGTCGGCCTTCCAGCACCCCCAGCAGACGCCTCGACTCGGCGACGTAACGGTCGCGCGGGCGCTTGTCCTCGAACGCGCGCCCGGCGAACTTGTGAAAGAAACCGAGTTGGCCGAACATCGGGCCGATAGCGGACATCTGGAAGAAGACCCACTGCAGGGTCTCGTAGCGCGCGGCCGGATCGGCGGGCAGGAAGCGTCCCGTCTTTTCCGCCAGATAGACCAGGATGGCGCCGGATTCGAACAGGGCCAGCGGCTTTCCGCCTGGGCCGTCGGGGTCGAGGATGGCGGGGATCTTGCCGTTGGGGTTCAGCGACAGATACTCGGGCGTCCAGGTCTCGTTCTGGCCGATGTCCACCAGATGCGGCTCATAGGCCAGACCCAGCTCCTCCAGCAGGATGGAGACCTTCACCCCGTTCGGCGTCGGCAAGGAATAGAGCTGCAGCCGGTCGGGATGCTGGGCCGGATACTGGCGGGTGATCGGAAAAGCGGACAGGTCGGCCATGGGGCGCTCCGAAAGCGGGGTTGAACACCCCATGTCGGAAGCCGAGCCGTCCGCCGCAATAGTCACCGTAACGGTGGCGGTCGATCAGGCCTCGTCGCGCTCGTCCACCTCGGTCGGGCGCACGATGCGCAGCCAGCCGTCAGCGACGTGCAGGTCCGGCGCCGCCTCGCGCGTGAAGGGCAGATACCACGTCGGTCCGCCTTCCTTCGGGGCGATCTCCAGCATGTCCGAGGCACCGAAATTCTGCACCGACTTGACCGTGCCGACCGCCGCGTCGTCGAGGTCGCGGGCTTCCAGCCCGACCAGATCGGTCAGGTAGAACTCGTCTTCCTCGGGCTCCGGCAGGCGGTCGCGCGGCACGAACAGCTTCTGGCCGCGCGCGGCGTCGGCCTGCTCCTTGGTGGCGATCTCCTTGACCTTGGCCACCACGCCCGCCCTGTCCGGTCGCGCCGAAAGCAGGGTCAGGGCTGGCGTGCCGTCGGCCTTCAGCAGAGGCTGATAGTCCATCAGGGTCATGGGCTCGGCGGTGAAGGCGGTGATGCGCACCTCGCCCTTCACGCCGAAGGCGCCGCCGACCTGGCCGACGAGGATCAGTTTCGGATCAGACATGAGCACTCCTCATAAACGTCACCCCGGAATCGCAAAGCGATATCCGGGGCCGCGGTAGGCTCGACAATATTGACCTGCAGCGCATCCGGCGGTCCCGGATACCGCCGTGCGGCGGTTCCGGGATGACGCTCGAAAGGCTTAGGCCTGTTCTTCGGTCGCTTCAGCGGCCGGAGCTTCTTCAGCAACGACTTCAGCGGCGACTTCTTCGGCAGCAGCTTCAACCGGAGCTTCTTCGACAGCCGGAGCGTTCTTGGCGGCTTCGGCGGCGGCGGCGGCTTCTTCCTTGGCGCGGGCGGCGGCTTCGGCAGCCTCGACCTTGGCGGCGGCTTCAGCTTCCAGACGGTCGGCTTCGCGCTGGGCGCGCTCGGCGGCGCGTTCCTGGGCCTTCTTGCCCGGAGCGCCCTTGTTCGGGTTGTTCGACTGGGTCCAGGCGACCTTGCCGACCAGGGCTTCGTCTTGCGATTGGCTGATGAAGCGCGCGACGCGGTCGGTCGGCTGGGCGCCCTTGGCGAGCCATTCCGAGATGCGGTCGGCCTTCAGGACGATGCGCGGGGTGGCGCTGTCCTTGGGCAGCATCGGGTTGTAGCTGCCGACGCGCTCGATGAACTTGCCGTCGCGAGGTGCGTGCGAGTCAGCAACGACGATGTAGTAGTAGGGGCGCTTCTTGGCGCCGCCGCGGGCCAGACGAATCTTCAGCATTTTCAGTCTCTTTCTAGAAAATCGAAATCAGTTCTTTTTCGGGAAGCCCGGCAGACCCGGAAGGCCTCCCGGAAGTTGTCCGCCGCCCAGACCCGCAAGGCGGTCCTGAATGGCTTTCATTTCGTCGGCGCTGGCTTCCGGCATCTTGCCGCCGCCCAGAGCCTTGAGGCGGGCCATGTCGGCGCCGCCCCCGCCCATGCCTGACATGCCGGGCATTCCGCCCATCATGGAGGCCATCTTCTGCAGGTTCTTGCCGCCGCCCTTGGACAGCGACTTGACCATGTCGGCCATCTGCCGGTGCTGTTTCAGCAGGCGGTTGATGTCCTGGACCTCGACGCCGGCGCCGGCGGCGACGCGCTTCTTGCGGCTGGCGTTCAGCAGGTCGGGCTTCTTGCGCTCGGCCTTGGTCATGGAGCTGATGATGGCTTCCTGACGGGCGATCATCTTGTCGTTGACGTTGCTCTCGGCCATCTGGGCCTTCAGCTTGGACACCCCGGGCAGCATGCCCATGATGCCCTGAAGTCCGCCCATCTTCTTCATCTGCTGCAACTGGGCGGCCAGATCGTCCAGATCGAACTGCCCCTTGGCCAGCTTGCGGGCCATCTTCTCGGCCTTGGCCTGGTCCAGCTCGCCCGCAGCCTTTTCGACCAGGGCGACGATATCGCCCTGACCCAGGATGCGGCCGGCGACGCGGCGGGCGTCGAAGACGTCGAGGGCGTCGACCTTTTCACCGGCGCCCAGATACTTGATCGGCAGGCCGGTGACGGCGCGCATCGACAGCATGGCGCCGCCGCGGCCGTCGCCGTCGGCGCGGGTCAGCACCAGGCCGGTCAGCGGCAGGCGCTCGTGGAAGGCGGCCGCGGTGCGGACCGCGTCCTGACCCGTCAGGCTGTCGGCGACCAACAGGGTCTCGACCGGGTTGGCGACGCGGGCGACCTCGGCCACCTCGGCCATCAGGGCTTCGTCGAGGGTGATGCGGCCGGCGGTGTCGAGGATCAGGACGTCGAAGCCCTGAAGTTTTGCGGATTGCAACGCGCGCTTGGCGATCTCGACCGCCGACTGGCCCGCCACGATGGGCAGGGTCGCGACCTCGATCTGCTGACCCAGGGTCGCCAGCTGCTCCATGGCCGCCGGACGACGCGTGTCCAGCGAGGCCATCATGACCTTCTTTTTGTCGAACTTGGTCAGCCGCAGCGCCAGCTTGGCCGAGGTCGTGGTCTTGCCCGAGCCCTGCAGGCCGGCCATCAGGATCACGGCCGGCGGCGTGGCGTTGATGTTGATCGGGGTCGGCTCTTCGCCGCCCAGCATCTCGACCAGACCGTCATAAACGATCTTGACCACCTGATCGGCCGGCTTGACCGAACGGATGACGTCTTCGCCCGTCGCCTGCACCTTGGCGCGGCTGATGAAGTCCTTGACCACCGGCAGGGCGACGTCGGCCTCGAGCAGGGCGACGCGGACTTCGCGCAGCGCTTCCTCGACATCCTTTTCGGACAGGGCGCCGCGGCCGGTGATCCGGTCGAAGACGCCTGTCAGTCGCTCGTTCAGAGCCTCGAACATTCAAAACCTTTCATGCGCGAACCCTGACCTCCATAGAGAAACGGCCTCTGGCGACGATCACGTCGGCAGAGGGTCCTCGCCGGGCTCGTCCGCCTTGTGGCGGGGTCGTACCGGAGGAGGCGCAGGTTCAATTGCGCCGGAAGTGGCGGCTTATGCCTCATCAACAAGCCAGAGTCGACATTTTGTTGGGGGCGCTCCCAACTTCGTCCGACAACCACACAAAGGGTTTCAGCGTTGGGCATGGGACTGGCTCGTTCGCATTCCGCTGATACGGTTCTGCTTCCAGCCTCCCCGCTGAAGGACAATGCGATGATCCAGGCCGCCGACGATGCCCCGCGCGAAGAGGTCCGCCTGCTGGGCGCCCTGCTCGGCGAGGTGATCCGCGACGAGGGGGGCCAGGCGCTCTACGATCGGATCGAGGCGGTGCGTCAGGCCTCGGTGGCCTATCACCGCGACTCCGCCTCGCACGACGCGTCCAAGCTGGAAGCCCTGCTGAAGGACCTGTCGCTGGATCAGGCCGTCGGCCTGGTCCACGGCTTCGCCGCCTTCTCTCTTCTGGCCAATGTCGCCGAGGACCGGGCAGGCAAACGCCGCGCCCGGGAACAGGCCGAGGCCGGCGAGCGGGCCGACACGCCCGAGGGCGCACTGAAGCGGTTGGAGGCGGCGGGGGTGGATCGGGCGGCGGTGCGCGGCCTGTTGTCGGACGCGCTGATCTCGCCGGTCCTGACCGCCCACCCGTCGGAGGTCCGGCGCAAGAGCGTGATCGACCGCATCACCGCCGTCGGCGCCCTGCTGGACGGCTGCGACCGCGACGGGATCGCCTGTTCGCCCACGGCGCTGAAGGCGGCTCTGCGCCGCCAGATCGTCATCCTGTGGGCCACGCGGCTGACCCGCGCCTCCGGCCTGGTGGTGCAGGACGAGATCAACACCGTGACGGACTGGCTGCAGCGCATCTTCCTGCACGTCGCCCCGGCGCACCTGGCCGAGTGGCGCAAGCTGCTGGACGCGCCCGACCTGCCGCCCTTCCTGCGCATCGGCACCTGGGTCGGCGGCGACCGAGACGGCAACCCCAATGTCGACGCCGCCGTGATGAGCGCCGCCTTCCGCACCCAGTCACGCGCCGTCCTGCGTTTCTATCTGGACGAGGTGAACGCGCTCGGCGAGGAGCTGAGCCTGTCGGCCGACCTGACCACCGTCACCCCCGAACTGGCGGCTCTGGTCGGCACCTCCGGCGACGCCTCGATCCAGCGGGCGGACGAGCCCTATCGCCGGGCGCTCAGCCAGATTTACGCCCGACTGTCGGCGACCCATCTGGCCCTGACCGGCGGCCCCGCCCCCCTGCCCGCCCAGTTCGACGCCGCCCCCTATGACGACGGCCCCGACGCCTTCCGCGCCGACCTGACCGTGCTGCACGACAGCCTGGTGCGCACCCACGGCGCCGTCTTCGCCGACGACCGGCTGGCGCGTCTGATCACGGCCGCCGACGTCTTCGGCTTCCACATGGCGACCCTGGACCTGCGCCAGAACTCGGACGTGCACGAGCGCGTCGTCGCCGACCTGATGAAGGTCGCGGGCGCCTGTGATGACTACGCCGCCCTGGACGAGGAGGGCCGCTTGGCCCTGCTGGCGCGCGAACTGGCCGGGCCGCGCCCGCTGTTCTCGCCCTATGCCGACTATGCGCCCGAGACCCTGAAGGAACGCGCCATCCTGCAGGCGGCGGCGCAGGCGCTCGCCGCCTTCGGCCCTCAGGCCATTCGCACCCACATCGTGTCCAAGACCGACGCCGCCTCGGACATGCTGGAGGTCTATCTGCTGCTCAAGGAGGTCGGCCTCTACGACCCCGCCGATCCCGCTGCCTGCCCCATCCAGGCCGCGCCCCTGTTCGAGACCATCGACGACCTGCGCGCCTCGCAGCCAACGCTAAAGCGAGTGCTGGCCGAGCCTTCGGCCCGCGCCGTCGCCGTCGCGCGCGGGGTGCAGGAGGTCATGATCGGCTACTCCGACAGCAACAAGGACGGCTCCTACCTGACCTCGGGCTGGGAACTGCACGAGGCCTCGCGCGTCCTCTTGGACGTGACCCGCGCGGCGGGCGTGCGGCTCCAGTTGTTCCACGGTCGCGGCGGCGCCGTCGGGCGCGGCGGCGGCTCCAGCTTCTCGGCGGTTCTGGGCCAGCCGGCGGGGACGGTGGCGGGCCGCATCCGCGTCACCGAACAGGGCGAGGTCATCGCCAACAAGTACGGCGAGCCTGAGGTGGCGCAGAGGAACCTCGACGCCCTGACCTGCGGCACCCTGCTGGCCTCCTTGGGGCCGCAGACCGACGGCGGCTACAGCGCCGAGCACGGCGCCATGGCGGCGCGCCTGTCCGCGGCCTCGATGAAGGCCTATCGCGCCCTGGTCTATGAGACGCCGGGCTTCGTCGACTATTTCCGCGCCGCCACCCCCATCGCCGAGATCGCCGACCTGAAGATCGGCTCGCGCCCGGCCAGCCGCACCGCCTCCCCCGCCATCGAGGACCTGCGCGCCATTCCCTGGGTGTTCAGCTGGTCGCAGTCGCGGGTCATGCTGCCCGGCTGGTACGGCTTCGGCTCGGCGGTTCAGGGCGAGAACCCGGACGAACTGCGCGACATGGCCGCCGCCTGGCCCTTCTTCCGCACCGTGGTTCAGAACATGGAGATGGTGATGGCCAAGGCCGACATGGCCATCGCCCTGCGCTACTCCAAGCTGGTCCCCGACGCGGCGCTGGCCGAGCGCATCTACGGCGCCATTCGCGCGGAGTGGGACCGCACCAAGGGCGCCGTCCTGTCGATCACCGGCCACGACGACCTCTTGGGCGGCCAGCCCGAACTGGACCGGCTGATTCGCCAGCGCATGCCCTATGTCGAGCCGCTGAACCACGTGCAGATCGAGCTGATCCGCCGGAGACGGGCCGGCGACGACGACCCCCGCGTGAGGAACGGCATCCTGCTGGCCATCAACGGCGTGGCGGCGGGCCTCAGGAACAGCGGCTGATCACAGCCACCTGGTCCGCTTGAAGGTGATGTAGAGGCCGATGCATACGGCGGCGATGAAGGCCATCGTCGCCGGATAGCCATAGACCCAGCGCAACTCCGGCATGTGCTCGAAATTCATGCCGTAGATGCCCGCCACCGCCGTGGGCGTGGCCAGGATGGCGGCCCAGGCGGCCAGCTTGCGGGTGATCACCCCCTGGCGCTGCTGCTCCAGCAGGTTGGACACCTCGAACACCGACGACAGGATGTCGCGCAGCGACGCCGCCCGACTGGAGACCCGCCGCACATGGTCGGCCACGTCGCGGAAATAGGGGCGGACCTCGCGGTCGATGCAGGGCAGGTCCAGCGACTGCAGCTTGTTCGCCACCTCTTCCATGGGACCGAGGACGCGGCTGAATTTCAGCAGTTCGCGGCGCAGCTGGAACAGGCGCTTGATGTCGGCGCGCGACAGGAAGCTGTCCAGCGCCTGCTGCTCCATCTCCAGGACGCTGTCCTCGATGTCGTCGACGATAGGCACATAGCCGTCGACAATGAAGTCCAGCACCCCGTGCAGGATGAAATCGGCGCCGTGTTTCAACTGGAGCGGCGAGGCCTCCAGCTGGGTGCGCAGCAGGGTATGGGCGCGGGCCGAACCGTGGCGGATGGTGATGACGTAGCGCGGCCCGACGAAGACGTGCGTCTCGCCGTACAGGATGGCGTCGTCCGCCGCCTGGGCCGTACGGGCGACGACGAAGAGCTCGTCGCCATAGACCTCGATCTTGGGCATCTGGTGCGCCGTCAGCGCGTCTTCGACCGCCAGCGGATGCAGATGAAAGCGCCGCACCAGCCCCTCGAACTCCTCGTCCGTCGGTTCGTAGAGGCCGATCCACAGGTACTCGCCCGGCTTGAGCCGCAACCCCTCGTCGGTCAGCGGCGCCTCGCGAACGCGCTTGCCGTCCTTGTAAACGTAGGAGGCGACGACCGACATCCGAACCTCATCAACGGATCAACGGCCAAGGCTTACGCCACCTCGACCGGAAACAGAATGGGTTTGCGGTCCCGGAGGCTCAGGGACGCCATGCCTTTCCAGCCGTCATTCCGGGGCGCGAAGCGAACCAGGACCCCAGGCGTCTGTCATTTCCGCCGCGCCGGCGTCTGGGCCGACGCCTGGGCCCCGGATCGTCCCTTCGGGCCGTCCGGGGTGACGGCGGAGTTGGGGCGACGAAGACGGCCAAAGAAAAAGGCCCGGCGGATCGCTCCACCGGGCCTTCTCGCAGCGAACGCCAACGGGCCTCAAGTAGGCCGAAGGCCGGTAGGCCCCCTTAAGATGTGGGGAACCCGCGCACCTTCAGCAGGGCCGCCACGTCCGGGTTGCGGCCGCGGAACTGGCGATAGGCCTCGCCGCGATCCGTCGTGTTGCCCGGGGCCAGCATGATCGACTTGAAGCGGCCGGCGATGTCCGGATTGAAGACATCGCCCGACTCCTCGAAGTAGGCCCAGGTGTCGGCGTCCATCGTCTCCGACCACAGGTAGGAGTAGTAGCCGGCCGAGTAGGCGTCCGAGGTGAACAGGTGGTTGAACTGCGGCAGGCGGTGCCGCATCACCATCTCCTTGGGCATGCCGATCCGGGCCAGCGAAGCCTTCTCGAAGGCGTCGATGTCGGTCGGCGGCGTGGCCTGGGTGTGCAGGTCCATGTCGACGATGGCCGAGGACAGGTAGCTGACCGTGGCGTAGCCCTGGTTGAAGGTCGAGGAGGCCTCGATCTTGTCCACCAGCGCCTGCGGCATCGGCTGGCCGGTTTCGACGTGCTTCATGTAGCCGTCGAGGATCGGGCGGCTCAGCACCCAGTGCTCATGCACCTGCGACGGATATTCCACGAAGTCGCGCGGCGTGTTGCCGAACGACGGATAGGTCACGTTCGAGCTGAAGTAGTGCAGGGCGTGGCCGAACTCGTGGAACAGGGTCTCGGCGTCGTCGAGCGAGATCAGCAGGGGCTGGCCGTCCTCGGCCTTGACGAAGTTGTTGTTGTTCGAGGCCAGGATCGGCTTGGCGCCGGTCAGGGTCGAGAACGACCGATAGGTGGTCATCCAGGCGCCCGAGCGCTTGCCCGGACGGGCGAAGTCGTCGGCGTAGTAGAGGCCGATCAACTTGCCGCTGGCCTTGTCGGTGACCTCATAGGTGGTCACGTCGGGCTCGAAGGTCGAGACCGTGCCCTTGGGCAGCGGCTTGAAGACGAAGCCGTACAGGCGCTCGGCCATGTAGAAGGAGGCCGCGCGCACCGCGTGCAGTTCGAAGTAGGGCTTCAGCTCGTTCTGGTCGAGGTCGTACTTGGCCTTGCGGACCTTCTCGGCGAAGTAGAGGTAGTCCCAGGGCTCGATGTCGTAACCAGCGATCGCCTTCATGTCGGCGACCTCTTCGGCCACGCGCGCCTTGGCCGGGGCCCAGACGCGCATCATCAGCTCGGATGCGGCGGCCGGGGTCTTGGCCATGGTGTCCTGCATCCGCCATTGGGCGTGGTTGGCGAAGCCCAGCAGCTTGGCGCGCTGCTGACGCAGGGCGACGATCTGGGCGATCGTAGCCTTGGTGTCGTTGGCGTCGCCGTTGTCGCCGCGCTTGACGAACTTCTTCCACACCTGCTCGCGCAGGGCGCGGTCGTCGGCGAAGGTCAGGAAGGGATCGACGCTGGAGCGGGTGTTGACGATGGCCCAGCCCTGGACGTTGCGGGTGCGAGCGGCGGAGGCGGCGGCGGCCTTGTTCGAGGCAGGCAGGCCCTTCAGGCCGGCTTCGTTGGTGATGACGGTCCAGGTGTTCTCGTCAGCCACCACCTTCTGACCGAAGCCGGTGAAGGCGTTCGACAGGGCGGTGTTGATGCGGCCCAGTTCGGCCTTGCCGGCGGCGTCCAGGGCGGCGCCGTTGCGGATGAAGGCGTCGCGGCTGCGCTCGGCCAGACGCGTCTGCTGGGCGTTCAGGCCGTTGGTGTCCGCGCCGTCGGCCACGGCCTTGATGCGGGCGAACAGCTTCTCGTTGAAGGTGATCTCGTCGCTGGCCGCCGACAGGATCGGCGACAGTTCCGTTTGCAGCGCCTGCCATTGCGGGCCGCCGACGTTGGACGTCATGACGCTGAACACGCTCATGGCGCGATCCAGCGGTTCGCCAGCCAGTTCCCTCGCGACCAGGGTGTTGGCGAAGGTCGGCGCGTCGGGGTTGTTCGCGATCGCGGCCACGTCGGCGCGCCGCAGGTCGATGCCTTCCAGGATGGCTTCGCGCATCTTGGCCACGGTCACCTTGTCCCAGGGCGGCACGCCCTCATAGGGGCCGGTCCAGGGCTGCAGCAGCTCGGCGCGCGGCGCGGTCGCCGGCAGGACGGCGCGGGCGATGCGCGCTTCGTCGGCGGTCGAGAGGGCGGCGGCCGACGGGGTCATTGCGGTCTCCTTGGCGCCGGCGGAGGCGCAGCCCGTGAGGGCGAAGAGGCTCGCGCCCCCGACGAGAAGATGGCGTCTGTGCATCCGGTTCTCCCAACCATTGAGCAGTGTCGCGCGGCCCTAAGGCGGACGTGGTCGGGCCGTCACATGGCGTCGATGTAGCCCTAACTATTGGACGACGGAACCCCGCAGGTCTAAAGGCCGCATCATGGCGATAGGCGTTTTCGACTCCGGCGTGGGGGGCCTTACGGTCCACCGCGAACTCACGACCCGCTTTCCGACGCGGGACTTCATCTATCTGGGCGACCAGGCCCACGCCCCCTATGGCGGGCGCGGCGGCGAGGACATCGTCGACCTGACGCGCGCGGGCTGCGAACGGCTGTTCGAGGCGGGGGCCTCGGTCGTCGTCCTGGCCTGCAACACCGCCTCGGCCATCGCCCTGCGTCGCCTGCAGCAGACCTGGATCCCGGGGATGCGCGAAGCGCTGGGCCGTCCGGTCAATGTCCTGGGCATCATCGTCCCGACCATCGAGGCGGCCACCGGCCTGCCCTGGTCCTATGAGGCCGAGCGCAACGGCCGGCAGGAAGGCCAGAAGAAGCAGGCGATCGACGTCACCGGCGTCTTCTGCACCGCCGCCACAGCCATGAGCCGCGTCTATGAGATCGAGATCGACAAGCGGCGCGAAGACCTGGCCGTCTTCACCGAACCCTGCCCCGGCCTGGCCGGCCTGATCGAACTGGGCGCTCCGGCCGAGGAGCTGAAGGTGGTGGTCGACGACCACGTCGACGCCCTGCGTCGCCGCATCGGCCGTCACCCGGACAAGGCCATTCTGGGCTGCACCCACTATGAGATCGTCGCCGACATGTTCGCCGCCGCCCTGCCCGCGGGGGTCCAGGTCATCAGCCAGCCGACCGCCGTGGCCGACTCGCTGGAACGCTATTTCGAGCGCCACCCCGAATACGATCTGGGAGCCTCGGGTCGCCGCGACTTCCTGACCACCGGCGCGCCCGGCCCGCAGTCGGACCTGATCGCCCAGTTCTGGGGCGCGCCCCTGACCTTCACCGCCGCCTGAGGCGGGGGCGCGCCCCCCATACCCCGCCGTCATCCACGGGCTTGACCCGAAGATCGGGCGTGACTGCGAGCGCGACGACTGAAGTCTGCGCGCCGGTCGCGGGTCATCCTGCGCCGAGGCGGAGCCGACGGCTCGATCCTCGGGTCAAGCTCCGAGGATGACGGCCAGTGGGGGAGGGTGACGGCAGGCCCCGAAGGCCTGGCCGATTGCACCGTGCGCCGAAAAAAACAGTGCAATTAGTGCAATGGGAACGGGGTGGGTTTCGCCCGCATCCTGCGCCGAACCGGCCGAAGCCTCCTTGCGAACGCCAAACTTTGTCAAAGACCAGGGCGCATCATAGGGGCGCGCTGAACCTCGGCGCGTTCAAGACGGATTTCGCCGCGCAATGGCCGTCGCGGCTAGGTTCGGGGCGTCGGTGAAAAGAATATGGCTCGCGTCTGGACGAGGCTCTCACACGGCGAAGCGCCGCAAAAGCGAAGCGCCAGCCCCACCGCCGTCATCCTCGGGCTTGACCCGAGGATCGGGCGTTCAGCGCGCGCCTCGACGGAAGGCGGGCCGCCGGTCGTGGGTCATGGGTCATGGGTCATGGGTCATGGGTCATGGGTCATGGGTCATCCTGCGCAAGCGCCGGAGCGCCGGCTAGATCCTCGGGTCAAGCCCGAGGATGACGGCATTAGGGGCAGGGCGGTCTATTCCGACGACCGCGCCCCAGAGCGGCGTTGGCCGAAGGTCGGGGCCCGCTCCTTCTGCTGCGCCCAGTAGGTCGGGCCGTCGTCGGGCTTGAACATGGTGCGCGGCACGCCGTTGCGGTCCACCACCGCGAAGGTGTTGGTCGAGGCCTGGTAGTAGAGGGTGTCGCCGTTCGGGCGCTTGACCGTCTCGGTCCCGCGCGGCGCCTTGTCGGTGAAGGCGCGCACCTTGGTCAGATAGTCGTCCGCCGACTTGGCCCCGAAGGCCGCCCCGTTGCGCTCATACAGGCGCTGAACCTTGGCGTCGGCGGTTTCGCGCCGATTGGCGGTGACCGGCGGCTTGGCTTTGGCCGCGACCTCGACCGCCTCCCCTTCCGGCGCCGACGCCGAGATCAGGGCGACGGGTTCGGCCGCCGCCCGTTCACGCGTCTCGACCGCCGAGCCGCCGCTGTCGCATCCCGCCACAACCAGAGCCGTCAAAGCGGCCGCAATCATTTGAACTCGCATGGGTCACCCTCCCTGAAAAACCCGCCGAACACAGTTAGGCATAGAAGGCTTGTTCTGGCAATGTTCCGGAGACGCTTGATCGCCCGGACTCGGGCTTTGTCTCGACGCCGTCATGCGGCCCCGCTAGAGATTCCCCCATGACCGCATCCTCGCTTTCCGGCCGCAAGGTTCTGCTGATCGTCGGCGGCGGCATCGCCGCCTACAAGGCGCTGGAGCTGACGCGCCTGCTCAAGAAGGCCGGGGCCGAGGTGATGAGCCTGCTGACCAAGGCCGGGGCCGAGTTCGTCACCCCCATGTCGCTGGCGGCCCTGACCGGCCATCCGGTGCGCCAGGACCTGTTCATGCCCGAGGACGAGACGGCCATGGGCCATATCGAGCTGTCGCGCTGGGCCGATCTGGTGGTGGTGGCGCCGGCGACGGCGGGCCTGATCGCCAAGGCCGCCAACGGGATGGCCGACGACCTGGCCTCGACCACGCTGCTGGCCACCGACAAGAAGGTGCTGCTGGCCCCGGCGATGAACGTGCGCATGTGGCTGCACCCGGCGGTTCAGGCCAATGTCGCGCGGCTGAAGAGCTTCGACGGCTTCCACGGCGTGGCCGTGGTCGGTCCCGACGACGGCGAAATGGCCTGCGGCGAATTCGGCCCCGGCCGGATGGCCGAGCCGCCCGTCATACTGAACGAGATCGTCCGCCTGCTGGCCGGCCCTGATGGTCGCCCCCTGACCGGCAGGACCGCCGTGGTCACCGCCGGTCCGACGTTCGAACCCATCGACCCGGTGCGCGGCCTGACCAACCGCTCCAGCGGCAAGCAGGGCTACGCCGTGGCCGCCGCCCTGGCCGAACTGGGCGCCGAGGTGACCCTGATTTCCGGCCCCGTGGCGCTGGACGCCCCCGTCGGTGTCGCGCGCGTCTGGGTCGAGGCCGCGACCGAGATGAAGGCCGCCGTCGAACAGGCGCTCCCCGCCGACATCGCCGTGATGAGCGCCGCCGTCGCCGACTGGCGCGTGGACGGCATCGCCTCGGGCAAGATCAAGAAGAAGCCGGGCGGCCCGCCGTCGCTGACCCTGATCGAGAACCCCGACATTCTGGCCGGCGTCTCCGCTCCCGGCCCCAGGCGGCCGAAACTGGTGGTCGGCTTCGCCGCCGAGACCAGCGACCTGGAAGCCAACGCCCGCGCCAAGCTGTCGAGGAAGGGCTGCGACTGGATCGTCGGCAACGACGTGTCCGACGACGTCTTCGGCTCGGACGGCAACGCCGTGACCCTGTTCACCCGCGACGGCGCCGAACCCTGGCCGCGTCAGTCCAAGACCGAGGTGGCGAGAAAGCTCGCCCAGCGCATCGCCGATCATTTCAAGGCCTGAGAGACTTCCATGACCACTGTCCGCGTCGAACGCCTGCCCCACGCCCAGGGCCTGGCCCTGCCCGCCTATGAGACAACGGGATCGGCGGGGATGGACCTGCGCGCGGCCCTGCCCGACCTGGCGCCCGTGACGTTGGAGCCCGGCCAGCGGGCGTTGATTCCCACCGGCCTGAAGATCGCGCTGGAGCCCGGCTATGAGGCCCAGGTGCGGCCCCGCTCGGGTCTGGCGCTGAAGCACGGCGTCACCTGCCTGAACTCCCCCGGCACGATCGACAGCGACTATCGCGGCGAGGTCGGCGTCATCCTGATCAACCACGGCCAGACGGCGTTCGAGATCCAGCGCGGCGAACGCATCGCCCAGCTTGTGATCGCTCCGTACGCCCAGGCCGTCATGGCCGAGGTTGAGGCCCTGGATGAGACCGCGCGCGGCGCTGGCGGCTTCGGCTCGACGGGGCGCTAGGCCCCTCAAACTGGAGAGTGTCAGACCGCCGAACTGGACGGCGTGATCTCGCGCCTCAGCACGCGCTCGCGCCAGGCGGTGTAGAGGCCGCTGCCGGCGATGAGAGCAGCCCCGCTCAGGGTCGCCAGCGTCGGCACGTCGCTCAGCAACAGCCAGCCGAGAACGACGGCGCCGACCATCTGCAGATAGTCCAGCGGGGCCAGGGCCGAGACCGGCGCGTGTTGCAGGGAGGTGGTCATCAGCAGTTGCGCCAGCCCCCCGGCCAGTCCGCCCGCCGCCAGGATGCCCAGCACCGCCCAGCTATGGCTGTGGCCGTCGATCAGGGCCAGGGCCCCGCCCACGGTGGCGCAGGCGACGAAGAACCAGAAGACGATGGCGGTCGCGGATTCGGTCCTGCCCAACTGTCGCAGCGTGACGGTGACGGAGGCCGCCACGAAGGCCCCGCCCAGCGCGAACAGCAGCCCGGCCAGAGGCGGCGCGCCCGCCGCGCCGGGGCGCACCATGACCAGCACGCCGAGGAAGCCCAGGATGACCGCCGTCCAGCGATGGCGCCCCACCTTCTCCTTCAGGAAGAGAATGGACAGCAGGGTGGCGAAGATGGGGGCAGTGAAGCCGATGGTCGTGGCGTCGGCCAGCGGCAGAAGCCGCAAGCCCTGAAAGATCAGCAGGATGCCCGTCACGCCCAGAACGCAGCGCCAGACGTGAACCATGGGCCGACGGGTCGAGATCGAGGCCAGCCCGCCCTTGGCGCTCAGGACCCACATCAGCACCACCGGCAGGCCGAAGAGCGAGCGGTAGAAGACCATCTCGCCGGCCGATACGGGCTCCAGCGTCGCCGCCCACTTCATCAGGGCGTACATCAGGGAGAAGCTGAGGGCGGCTGCGGCCCGCAGCGCCATGCCGTAGCTGGTCCCTTGACGCGCACCTGGCCGGATCATCCGCCGGATCAGGCCTGACGGAAGCCGAGCACGTCCTGCATGTCGTAGAGGCCGGGGCGGCGGTTGCGGACCCAGGCGGCGGCGGCGACGGCACCCTTGGCGAACAGTGACCGGTCGATGGCCGAGTGCGACAGGGTCAGCAGTTCGTCTTCCGACCCGAACAGCACCGTGTGCTCGCCGATGACGCCGCCGGCGCGCAGGGAGGCGAAGCCGATCTTGCCCGGTTCGCGGGGGCCAGTGATGCCGTCATAGGGAGCGGTCTTGAGCTCTTCCAGATCGCGGCCCCGGCCGTTGGCGGCGGCCTCACCCAGCATCAGGGCGGTGCCCGAGGGGGCGTCCACCTTGCGCCGGTGATGGGTCTCCAGCACCTCGATGTCCCAGTCGCGGCCGTCCAGACGCTGGGCCGCGTGCTCGACCAGACCGATCAGGATGTTGAGGCCCAGCGAGAAATTGCCGCTGCGGACGATGGCGATCTTTTCGGCCGCCGCCTCGATCAGGGCGTCCTGTTCGGGCGACAGGCCGGTGGAGCCGATGACCAGGGCCGGGCCGCCGCGCTCGGCGCAGGCGCGGGCCAGATCGACCGAGGCTTCCGGCGTAGAAAAGTCGATGATGACGTCGCACAGGTTCAGATCGGGCGTCTCGCCGCGATCAAAGCGAGTGGCGACCACCACGTCCTCGCGGGCGTCCAGGACTTGCGAAACGGCGCGGCCCATGCGGCCCCGGGCGCCGGAAATGCCGGCGTGGAAGATGTCGCTCACGCCGTCTCTTTCGGAGTATCGGCGTCGCCGCCCAGGATGTCGGCCCAGAAGCGCTTGGCCTTGCCGGCGAAGGTGGTGTTGCGCGGGTTCTGGCTCTCGCCGAACGAGGCGGCCAGTTCCTGCATCAGTTCCTTCTGACGCGGAGTCAGGTCGGCGGGCGTCTCGACGAACAGCTCGACCACCAGATCGCCGCGCTGACGGCCGTTCAGGTGGGGCATGCCCTTGCCCTTGATGCGGACGGTCTTGCCGGTCTGGGCGCCTGCGGGCACCTGCACCGCAGCCTTGCAGCGGCCGTCGCAGGCCTCGGACACCAGGCAGGGGGCGTCGATCTCGCCGCCCAGGGCCGCGACCGTCATCGGCACGGGGACCGTGACCAGAAGGTCCAGGTTGTCGCGCTCGAACAGTTCGTGGTCGTGCACCGACAGGAAGACATAGAGGTCGCCGCGCGGGCCGCCGCGCTGGCCGGCCTCGCCCTCGCCCGACAGGCGGATGCGCGAGCCGTCGTCGACGCCGGCGGGGATCTTGAGGCTGAGCTGGCGGTTCTTGCGGACCTGGCCGTGACCGTGACAGGCGCCGCAGGGGTCGGCGATCATCTCGCCCGAGCCGCCGCATCGCGGGCAGGTGCGTTCGACCTGGAAGAAGCCGTTGGCCTGGCGCACGCGTCCAGCGCCGCCGCAGGTGGAGCAGATGGTCGGCTTGGTCCCGGCCTTGGCGCCCGAGCCATCGCAGACCTCGCAGGTCATGGTGGTGGGCACCGCGATCTCGACCTCGGCGCCCTTGTAGGCCTGCTCAAGCGTGATCTCGAGGTCGTAGCGCAGGTCGGAGCCGCGACGCGGTCCGCCCTGCTGCTGGCGCCCGCCGCCCCGGCCGCCGAAGGCGTCGCCGAATGCGTCGCCGAAGACCTGGGAGAAGATGTCGTTGATGTCGTGGAAGCCCTGGCCGCCGCCGCCGCGTCCGAACGGGTCGCCGCCGCCGGCGCCGCCGTTCACGCCCGCATGACCGAACCGGTCATAGGCCGCGCGCTTCTGATCGTCCGACAGCACCGTATAGGCCTCGGAGATCTCCTTGAACTTGGCGAGGGATTCTTCCGAGCCGCCGTTGCGGTCGGGGTGGTGAACCATGGCCAGCTTGCGATAGGCCGACTTCAGGCCCGCAGCGTCGATGGTCCGCTCGACCTCCAGAATTTCGTAATAGTCACGCTGCGCCATCAGGCGTTCGTCCTCTTACTTTCCCGTTGCGTCCGCCGTCCCTGTTAAGCCGAGGATCGTGCGTTCGCGGATGACCCGTTGACCATGCCTGCTGACATGGGCGCCCGGTCGAATGATGCAAGTTTTATGAAACGGCCCCGCCTGCCGTCTGGCAAGCGGGGCCGGTCGTCATGAGCCGCGTTTCGTTACGCGTTCTTCTTGTCGTCGTCGCCCGAGTCGCCATTTGGCGAGACTTCCTCGAACTCGGCGTCGACCACGCCGTCGTCGGCGGGGGCTTCGTCCGAAGCGCCGCCTTCACCCGCGCCCTGCTGGGAGGCGTACATGGCCTCGCCCAGCTTCATCGAAGCCTGGGCCAGGGTGTTGGTCTTCTCGCGGATGACTTCGGGGTCCGAGCCTTCCTTGGCCGTCTTCAGGTCGTCCAGGGCCGACTGGATGGTCGCCTTGGTCGCGTCGTCGACCTTGTCGCCGTGTTCGGCCAAGGCCTTCTCGGTCGAGTGGATCAGGCTGTCGGCGCCGTTGACGGCCTCGACCAGTTCCTTGCGGACCTTGTCGGCGGCGGCGTTGGCCTCGGCTTCCTTGACCATCTTGTCGATGTCGGCGTCCGACAGGCCGCCGTTGGCCTGGATGCGGATCGACTGTTCCTTGCTGGTCGCCTTGTCCTTGGCGGTGACGTGGACGATGCCGTTGGCGTCGATGTCAAAGGCGACCTCGATCTGCGGCATGCCGCGCGGCGCCGGCGGAATGCCCATCAGGTCGAACTGACCCAGGACCTTGTTGTCGGCGGCCATCGGACGTTCGCCCTGGAAGACCCGGATCGTCACGGCCGACTGGTTGTCGTCGGCGGTCGAGAAGACCTGGCTCTTCTTGGTCGGGATCGTCGTGTTGCGTTCGATCAGCGGAGTGAAGACGCCGCCCAAGGTTTCGATGCCCAGGGTCAGCGGGGTCACGTCCAGCAGCAGCACGTCCTTGACGTCGCCTTGCAGAACGCCGGCCTGAACGGCGGCGCCCAGGGCCACGACTTCGTCAGGGTTCACGCCCTTGTGCGGTTCCTTGCCGAAGAAGGCCTTCACGGCTTCCACGACCTTGGGCATGCGCGTCATGCCGCCGACCAGGACGACTTCGTCGATGTCCGAGGCCTTGAGGCCCGCGTCCTTCAGCGCCTTGGCGCAGGGTTCGATCGTACGCTGGATCAGGTCGTCGACCAGGGCTTCCAGCTTGGCGCGCGACAGCTTGATGTTCAGGTGCAGCGGGCCTGAGGCGTTCATGGTGATGAACGGCAGGTTGACCTCGTACTGAGCCGTCGAGGACAGCTCCTTCTTGGCCTTCTCGGCTTCTTCCTTCAGGCGCTGCAGGGCCAGCTTGTCGGTCCGCAGATCGACGCCCTGCTCCTTCTTGAACTCGTCGGCCAGGTAGTCGACCAGACGCAGGTCGAAGTCCTCGCCGCCCAGGAAGGTGTCGCCGTTGGTCGACTTCACCTCGAAGACGCCGTCGCCGATCTCCAGGATCGAGACGTCGAAGGTGCCGCCGCCCAGGTCATAGACGGCGATCTTCTGGCCTTCGTGCTTCTCCAGGCCATAGGCCAGGGCGGCTGCGGTCGGCTCGTTGATTATGCGCAGGACTTCCAGGCCGGCGATCTTGCCGGCGTCCTTGGTCGCCTGACGCTGGGCGTCGTTGAAGTAGGCCGGAACGGTGATGACGGCCTGGGTCACGGTCTCGCCGAGGTAGGCCTCTGCGGCCTCCTTCATCTTGCCGAGGGTGAAGGCCGAGACCTGCTGGGGCGAATAGTCCTTGCCGTGGGCGCGCACCCAGGCGTCGCCCGTCGGGCCCTTGACGATCTCGTAGGGCACCATGCCCTTGTCCTTGGCCACCACCGGGTCATCGAAATTGCGGCCGATCAGGCGCTTGATGGCGAAGAAGGTGTTGGTCGGGTTGGTGACCGCCTGACGACGCGCAGGCTGGCCGACGAGCACTTCGCCGCTGTCCTGGATCGCCACGACCGACGGGGTCGTGCGGTTGCCTTCGGCGTTCTCGATGACCTTGGGGTTCTTGCCGTCCATGACGGCGACGCACGAGTTGGTCGTGCCGAGGTCGATGCCGATGATCTTGGCCATGAGCTTGTCTTTTCACTCCTTGCGGCGGGCGATGCGGTGGCCTTCGAAAAGCGCCGCGCGTGACCGCCCCCAGTTGGGCTGAAAGCCGTTCCGGACATCCGGTCGGGCAGGTGGGATGGTTTCGGTCGAAAGCCCCAAGAACTGCGGGGTTTCTTCCAGACTGGCCCGGATATGGGAAAGACCGCAGGGGCTGCAAGGGTTTCGTGCGGTTCGGGGCGGATTCGGTGGAGTTTCCCGTCTTAGACCCTCTCCCGATGGGAGAGGGCTTGAGCCTCGGAGAGCCGAAGGCGATCCGCAAGGCGAAAGGGTGAGGGGCTGAGGCGGCCGCTTCGGCCCACCTTCTCCCATCGGAAGAAGGGTCTTAGATGGGGGAGAATGAACCGTCCTGTGCTCCGCGAAACCCCGACCGGCCTGCCCGGCTTTCGCCTGTGGCCCGGCGCGCTCGATGCCGAGGCGCAAGCCGCCCTGCTGGCCGAGGTGCTGAAGGCCGCCGAGGCGGCGCCCTTCTATCGCCCCGTGACGCCCGGCGGACAGCCCTTCTCGGTCGAGATGACCGGCATGGGGCCGCTGGCCTGGGTCTCGGACCGGGCGGGCTATCGCTATCAGCCGACCCATCCTGTGACCGGCGAACCCTGGCCGCCGATGCCATCGGCCTTGCTCGACCTGTGGCACGCCCTGACCGGCTGGCCCGCGCCGCCCGACGCCTGTCTGGTCAACCTCTATCGCGGCGAGGCGAAGATGGGCCTGCATCAGGACAAGGACGAGGCCGACCTGACCGCGCCGGTCCTGTCGGTGTCGCTGGGCGATACGGCAGTGTTCCGTATCGGCCCGACCGAGAGCGGCAGGACGCAGAGCCTGAAGCTGGCCTCCGGCGACGTCTGCGCCCTGACGGGACCGGCGCGGCTGGCGCGGCACGGCATCGACCGGCTGCTGGCGGGGTCGTCGCAACTGGTTCCCGGCGGCGGGCGGATCAATCTGACGCTGAGGTGCGCGCTCTGACCTCTCGGCGATCAGGACTCGACGGAACGCCGAAAGCCGGGCCACAGTCGCGCCTCGACTTTGATGCCGCACCGGAGACCCGCGATGCCCCTGATCACCCGGCCCGAGGGCCTGAGCGCCGACCAGATCGCCCCCAGCCGCCGCAGCCTCGGCGTGGCCACGGCCGGCGGCCTGATGTTCGCCGCCTACGCCCCCGCGGCGTTGAGCCAGAGCGCCAGCCCGATCACCACCGACAGCGCCGGACTGGTCACGGCCACCGTCTCCTATCCCGCCCCCGACGGGTTCGAACTGCCGGCCTATGTGGCGCGGCCCGAGGGCGAAGGCCCCTTCCCCGTGGTCATCGTCGTATCCGAGATCTTCGGCCTGCACCAATACATCCGCGACATCTGCCGCCGCCTGGCCAAGGCCGGCTACGCCGCCGTCGCCCCCGCCTTCTTCGTCCGCGTCGAGGACCCGGCCCCGCTCAGCGACATGACGCGTATCCAGCAGATCGTCGCCGCCGCCGGATACGAACAGGTCATGGGCGACATCGCCGCCACCCTGGACTGGCTCGGGCTGCAATCCTGGGCCAATGCGGGCAAGGTCGGGATCACTGGCTTCTGCTGGGGCGGCAAGGTGGTGTGGCAGGCCGCTGCCCGCTTCTCGGCCATCGACGCCGGCGTCGCCTGGTACGGCCGACTGGCCGCGGGGGCTGCGGCGACCGAGGCCCAGCAGACGGCGGGCCGCCCCTGGCCCGTCGATCTGGCCCGCGATCTCAAGGCCCCGGTGCTGGGTCTTTACGGCGGCCAGGACCAGGGCATCCCCCTGGCCAGCATCGAAGCCACGCGCGCCGCCCTGACCCATTCCGGCGCGCACGGCAGCGAGATCGTGGTCTATCCCGACGCCCCGCACGGCTTCCACGCCGATTATCGCGCCAGCTACCGCGAAGCCGACGCCAAGGACGGATGGCGGCGGTTGCTGGCCCTGTTCGATCAGCGGCTGAAGCACTGACCTCCAACAGGAAACCGCTCATCCCGGCGACGCCGGGATCCAGTGAGAGCCTCGCAAGCAGCCGGCTGATTGCACCCCGCCCGATGGCCACGGACATGGCGGCGGCCAAAGGACTGGACCCCGGCGTCCGCCGGGGCGAGCGGGAGATGGGTGGCAGACAAAAGAAAAGGGCCCGGCGCGTCTGCTCCAGGCCCTTTCCTATTCTCGATGGACCGAAACTTACGCCTTGGCGTCGAAATTCCCGCCGGTCGTCCCGGCTTCCGAATAGGCGCCGCCGCTCGCAGGACCCGAGCCCTTGGCCGCGACCACCACCATGGCGGCGCGCACGGTGCGGCCGAACAGGGCGTAGCCCGTTTGCAGGGTCTGGATCACCGTGCCGCCCGGCACCGTGTCCGAGGGCTGTTCCATCACGGCCTGATGCAGGTGGGGATCAAAGGCCTCGCCCGGCTCCGGCGCGACGCGTTTCAAGCCGTTGGCCTCGAAGGCCGACAGCAGGGACTTCTGCGTCAGTTCCAGGCCCGTCACCATGGCGGCGGCGGCGCCCTCGGTCTCGGCGCCTTCCAGCACCTTGGGCGCCGACAGAAGGCCGCGTTCCAGCGTGTCGGCCACGCTCAGCAGGTCCTTGGCAAAGCGCTGGATGGCGTAGGCGCGGGCGTCGTTGGCCTGGGTCTCGGCGCGGCGCTTGGTGTTCTCGGCGTCGGCCACGGCGCGCAGGGCGCGGTCCTTCCACTGGTCGCGCTCGGCGATCAGGGCGTCGACCACGGCCATGTCGCCGTCGTCAGCCGCTTCCGCCGCCGCATCGATTTCGGCCTCGCCGATATCCTGCTCGAGTTGGTCCCGGGTCTCGTCGTTGATGTCGTTCACGTCTCTTGTCCGTCCAGAATCCGGCCCAGCACCCGGGCGGTATAGTCCACCAACGGTATGACACGGGCATAGTTCAGTCTTGCAGGGCCTATGACGCCGATGGCGCCCAGCATCCGCTGCCGACCCGTCATATAGGGCGCCGCGATCACGGCGGAACCCGAAAGGGAAAACAACCGCGTTTCGGCGCCGATGAAGATGCGCACTCCCTGGGCCGCGCCGACCCCGTCGAGCAGGCCGATCAGCTGTTCCTTCTGCTCCAGGTCGTCGAACAGGATGCGGACCCGCTCCAGATCCTCGACCGCCTGGGCGTCCTGCAACAGGTTGGCGCGGCCGCGCACGATCAGGGACCGGTCGCGTTCGCCCCCGCCGGACCAGGCGGCCAGACCGTCCTCGACCAGGCGGGCGGCGGCGGCGTCCAGTTCGCGCCGGGCGTCGGCCAGTTCGGCGCTCATCTCGGTGCGCGCCTCGGCCAGGGGCCGGCCCTTCAGCCGGGCGTTGAGGAAGTTGGAGGCCTCGGTCAGGGTCGAGGGCGTCACCCCCGCCGACAGAGGCATGAGCCGGTTCTCGATCGTGCCGTCGTCGCCGACCAAAACCGCCAGCGCCTGATCATGGCCCAGGGCGACGAACTCGACGTGCTTGACGCCCGCGTCGCGCACCGGACTGGCGACGATGCCCGCGCCCCCGGCCAGACCGGACAAAAGGTTGGTGGCGGCGTCCAGCGCCTCCTCGAAGTTCCGCCCCTTCCCGGCCAGACGGGCGTCGATCTCGCGCCGCTCGTCCTGGCCGATGTCGCCGACTTCCAAGAGGCCGTCGACGAACAGGCGCAAGCCCGCATGGGTCGGGATCCGTCCCGACGAGGTGTGGGGCGAGGCCAGCAGGCCCGCCAGGGTCAGATCCTGCATGGTGTTGCGGATCGAGGCGGGCGACAGGGCCAGCCCTCCGCGCGAAATGGTGCGCGACCCGACCGGCTCGCCCGTCTCCAGATAGGTCTCGACGATGCGGCGGAAGATGTCGCGCGCACGGGCGTCCAGCGTCCCCAGGCCGGCGGGGGCGCTTCCGAACGGGGACGGGTGGGGGGCATACAGGCTCACGCTTTCAGGATAAGCACGCGCTGCTCTGGTTCCAAGGAAATCTCATGCGCCCGTCCGAACGCACCCCCGAACAACTCCGCACCGTCACGCTGGAAACCGGCGTCAACCGCTACGCCGAGGGCTCCTGCCTGGTGTCGTTCGGCCACACCAAGGTACTGGTCACCGCCTCGATCGAGGAAAAGGTGCCGGGCTGGATGCGCAACACCGGCCAGGGCTGGGTCACCGCCGAATACGGCATGCTGCCCCGCGCCACCCACACGCGCGGCCGTCGCGAAGCCGCCGCCGGCAAGCAGTCGGGCCGCACCCAGGAAATCCAGCGCCTGATCGGCCGCAGCCTCCGCGCCGTCGTCGATCTCAAGGCCCTGGGCGAGCGTCAGGTCCTGATCGACTGCGACGTCATCCAGGCCGACGGCGGCACCCGCACCGCCTCGATCACCGGCGCCTGGGTGGCCATGGCCTCGGCCCTGAACTACCTCAAGGACGAGGGCGTGCTGAAGACCGATCCCATCATCGATCAGGTCGCGGCCGTGTCGTGCGGCATCTTCAACGACCTGCCGGTGCTCGACCTCGACTATGAGGAAGACTCCACCGCCGAGGCCGATTCCAACTTCGTCCTGACCGGCGCCGGCGGCATCGTCGAAATCCAGGCCACGGGTGAGAAGCGCGGCTTCTCGCGCCCCGAGTTCGACCGCCTGTTCGAGCTGGCCGAGATCGGCTGCGCCGACCTGTTCGCCCTGCAACGCGCCGCCCTGGGACGCTAAAAGACAAGGCTAGGCCGCGAGGGCCGATCGGGGCATTCTGGGGTCTTCCGCGAACGGAGACCCCGCCCCATGCCGCCCATGATGCGCCCCGCCCTCGCCGCCTCTTTCCTCGCCCTGTCGGTCGTTCTGGCCGGTTGCGGCCAGCCGAAGCCTGCGCCCGCCGAGGCGCCGCCCGCAGCGGTCGACACCAGGCTGTCGCAGGAACCGATCGACGCCGTGCCGATCAAGCCCGAGCCAGCGCCTGCGCCCGTGGCGCCGCCCAAGCCCAAGCCTGAACCCGTCGTCTCCGAACCCGCCGCGTCCGTCGTCACGCCTGTCGGGGAGCCCGGCTCCTGCCTGGCCGAGACCGGCGAGGCCCGCTCGAAACGCCTGGTCGAGCGCTGCATCAAGGTCAGCCCGGCGACGCACCCGCCCTGCAACAGCGCCAACCCCTGCGCGATGATCCAGGACGAGATCGACCGCGCCTGCGCCATGTACGGTCCGGACGAGACGAAGCCGAAGGAATGCGCGGTGTAAGCACCGCCATTAACCGTTCATCCCGGCGGACGCCGGGATGAACGGGAATATCGGGCCTCCAGCCAAGAAAAAGGCCCCGCTGTTTCCAGCGGGGCCTTCATCATTTCAACCGTGAGGCTGTCGCTTAGTCGCGACGGCGACGGCCGCGGTCGCCACCGCGATCACCTTCACGCTTCGGACGGCCGCCGGTGTCGTCCGACAGGGCCGGTTCACCGCGTTCAGCGCGCTCGGCGTTGATCTTGTCGGTGATGTCCTCGCCGGTTTCCTGATCGACGACCTTCATCGACAGCTTGGTCTTGCCGCGATCGTCGAAGCCCAGGAACTTGACCTTGACCTCTTGGCCTTCCGACAGGACGTCGGCCGGGTTGGCGACGCGTTCCAGAGCGATCTGGGACACGTGGACCAGGCCGTCCTTGGCGCCGAAGAAGTTCACGAAGGCGCCGAAGTCGACGACCTTCACGACCTTGCCGGAGTAGATCATGCCCAGTTCCGGTTCCGAGGCGATGGATTGGATCCAGGCCTTGGCGGCGTCGATCTTCTCCTGGTCGTTGGCGGCGACCTTGATGGTGCCGTCATCGCCGATGTCGATCTTGGCGCCGGTCTTCTCGACGATCTCGCGGATCACCTTGCCGCCCGAACCGATCACTTCACGGATCTTGTCGACCGGGATCTTGATGGTTTCGATCTTGGGAGCGTGCTCGCCCAGTTCGGCGCGCGGGGCGTCCATGGCCTTGGACATTTCGTCCAGGATGTGGAGGCGACCGGCCGAAGCCTGCGTCAGGGCCTGCTTCATGATCTCCTCGGTGATGCCGGGGACCTTGATGTCCATCTGCAGCGAGGTGATGCCTTCCGACGTGCCCGCGACCTTGAAGTCCATGTCGCCCAGGTGATCTTCGTCACCCAGGATGTCGGACAGGATGGCGAACTCGCCCGACGGCTCCAGGATCAGACCCATGGCGATGCCCGAGACCGGACGGATCAGCGGCACGCCGGCGTCCATCAGAGCCAGCGACGAACCGCAGACGGTTGCCATCGAGGACGAGCCGTTGGACTCGGTGATCTCCGACACCAGACGGATGGTGTAGGGGAAGTCTTCCTTGGTCGGCAGCATCGGACGGATCGCGCGCCAGGCCAGCTTGCCGTGACCGATTTCGCGACGGCCGGGCGAACCCATGCGGCCGGCTTCACCCACCGAATAGGGGGGGAAGTTGTAGTGCAGCAGGAAGGATTCCTTGTACGTGCCCGACAGGCTGTCGATGTACTGCTCGTCCTCGCCGGTGCCGAGGGTGGCGACGACCAGGGCCTGGGTTTCGCCGCGCGTGAACAGCGACGAACCGTGGGTGCGCGGCAGGACGCCGACTTCCGAGACGATGGCGCGGACCTTGTCGAGGGCGCGGCCGTCGACGCGGTGCGCGTTCTCGATGATGTCGCGACGCAGGACGTCGGCTTCACATTCCTTGAAGGCGGCCGAGAACTTGGACGAGTCAACGCCCTCGGGCTTCTCGTCGCTCTTCACCAGGGCGGCGGCAGCGGTCTTCTTGGCCGCGTCGACGCCGGCGCGGCGCTCATACTTGCCCGGGTGGGTGTAGGCGGCCTTGATGTCTTCGCCGACCAGCGACTTGATCGAGGCGACCACGTCCGAGTGATCCTCGGCGTGGAAGTCGAAGGGCTCCTTGGCGGCATGTTCGGCCAGTTCGATGATGGCGTCGATCACCGGCTGCATGCCGGCGTGAGCGAACATCAGCGCCTTCAGCATGGTGTCTTCCGAAAGCTCCTTGGCTTCGGATTCGACCATCATCAGGGCGTCTTGCGTACCGGCGACGACCAGGTCGAGCGTCGATTCACCCATGGTGTCGATGGCGGGGTTCAGGACCAGCTCGCCGTCGATCATGCCGACGCGCGCGGCGCCGATCGGACCCATGAAGGGAACGCCCGAGATGGTCAGGGCAGCCGAGGCGGCGACCAGGCCGACGATGTCCGGGTCGTTCTCCATGTCGTGCTGCAGCACGGTGACGACGACTTGCGTCTCGTTCTTGAAGCCCTTGACGAACAGGGGGCGGATCGGACGGTCGATCAGGCGCGAGACCAGGGTCTCTTTTTCCGACGGACGGCCTTCACGCTTGAAGTAGCCGCCCGGGATCTTGCCGGCGGCGAACGTCTTCTCTTGGTAGTTGACGGTCAGCGGGAAGAAATCCAGGCCCGGCTTGGGCTGGCGGCCATAGACGACGGTGGCCAGAACCACGGTCTCGCCGTAGGTCGCCAGCACGGCGCCGTCAGCTTGACGGGCGATGCGGCCGGTTTCCAGCGTCAGCGGGCGGCCGGCCCACTCGATCGTCTTGCGTTTGATGTCGAACATTTTTCTTCTTTCAAAGCCCGGCGGGCGTATTCCCGGCGGGGGTGGAGCGGCAGGCTTTATCGTCCCACGGTTCCCGATGAACCCGGCGGCGCTTCGCGGCCGGGCGGGTGGAGTAAGGACCGGATTCATGGCCCTCGCGTCTGCGCCGATTGAAGACCTGCGGCGCGCAGGAAGCTCGTTTGTCTGAGCGTTTTCCAAAGCAAACCGAGTCCGCTTCAAGAAAAGCTCTAGGTGCGGAACGAGGCGCGGACGTGTTCGCCCGCGCCTCGAAAATCGTTTCCGCTACTGGTCAGCCGCCTTAGCGACGCAGGCCCAGCTTGGCGATCAGAGCGACGTAGCGCTCGCGATCGGTCTTGATCAGGTGGTCAAGAAGACGACGACGCTGCGAGACCATCTTGAGCAGGCCGCGGCGCGAGTGGTTGTCTTTCTTGTGGGTCTTGAAGTGGTCGGTCAGGTTGGCGATGCGTTCCGAAAGGATCGCGACCTGGACCTCGGCCGAACCGGTGTCGCCGGACGAACGAGCGTTGTCAGCAATGACCTCGCCCTTGCGTTGAGCAGTGATCGACATCGTAGATCTCCATGTTGGAGCCCGGTCGCGCCGCCAGAAGCAAACGCTAGGGGAGATTGAAAACGCGGTCGGGTTCTAGCCGTCCGGCCCGCATCGAACAGAGCGCGACCAGCGTGTCTCCCGCGAAAGCCGACACCGTGCGCGAACCGGCTGGAAGCCGGCTCTTCAAGGTTTCAACCTGACGGGGGAGCAGAACGATCGGCCGACCCTGCCTCAGCGAGAAGGCGTCCTGTTCCGTAACGGCCAGCTCCGGGATGTCGTCCAGGGCGGTCGAAACGGGCAGCAAGCCTTCCAAGGCGGCGCCCTTATGCGCCAGATCGGCGAGAAAATCCAGAGTGACGGCGTTCTCGGCGGTGAATGGCCCTACCCGCTCGCGGCGCAGGGCCGAAACATGCCCCTCGGCGCCCAGCATGACGGCCAGGTCGCGGGCCAGCGAACGGACATAGACGCCCTTGCCCGTGCGCATGGTGATTTCGACGTGATCGCCGTCCGGGGCGTCGGTCACGGCCGCCTCGTGGATCATGACCTTGCGGGCGGCCAGTTCGAACTCGGCGCCGTCGCGCGCCAGGTCATAGGCGCGCTCGCCATTGACGCGGATGGCCGAGAACTGCGGCGGCACCTGATCAATCTCGCCGACAAAGGCCGGCAGGGCCGCCTTCACGGCCTCTACCGATGGGCGCACGTCCGAACGGGCAATGATCTCGCCCTCACGGTCGATGCTGTCGGTGGAGATGCCCCAGTGGATGGTGAAGCGATAGACCTTCTCGGCGTCCATCATGAAGGGCACCGTCTTGGTCGCCTCGCCCAGGGCGATGGGCAGGACGCCCGAGGCCAGGGGATCCAGCGTCCCGGCGTGGCCCGCCTTCTGGGCGTCGAACAGGCGGCGGACCTTGGTCACCGCCTCGGTCGACCCCATCTCGAAAGGCTTGTCGAGGCAGACCCAGCCGTTGACGATCTCGCCCTTCTTGCGCCGCGCCATCAGGACTGACCTTCGTCGTCGCCTTCCGAACGGTCCAGGTCGGCCCGCACGCGCGGGTCGTCCATCAGCCGCTCCATGTAGCTGGCCGCGTCGAAGCTCTCGTCGTGGCGGAACTTCAGGTCCGGCGTGTATTTCATGTCGATGTTGCGACCCAGTTGGCCACGCAGGAATTTTGCGTGGGTGTTCAACGCCTTGATGATCACGGACTCCTGGCCCGCCGTCTCGGCGGCCTCGACGCCCGCGCCCAGGGGTTCGACGAAGCAGGTGGCGTGCCTCAGGTCCGGCGACAGCCGCACCTCGGTCACGGTGATCGATACGCCCGCCAAGGCCTCGTCGTGGATGCCGTGTTCGCGCAGGACATCGACCAGGGCGTGACGGATCAATTCGCCGGCGCGCAGCTGGCGCTGCGACGGACCCTGGGGACCGGTGGCGTTACGGGTGTGCTGTTTGCGGCTCATGGCGCGCCTCCCTTGTCGCTCGCCGGGGATCGGACGCCGGCTGAAAAAGCGAAGGGCCGGGGTCTAGTCGCGGACGGGCTTCAAGTCCAGCTTGACCGCGCCAGCTTGGCCGCGTCCGTTTTTCCGCGCCAGTGTTTCCGCACGAGCCGCCGTCCGCATCACCTCGTCCGAGGTCACGGCGCGGAATGGTCGGATCGGCAGCCCCGCCGCCGACAGCAGGTCCGCCGTCCAGTGATTGCACAGGTGGCCGAACCAGAAGGTCTCGCGGCTCTTGAAGAAGGCCTCGTCGCCGAACCGCGCGGCCAGAACGGGCCGCCCCGCCGCATCGGTCTCCAGCGAGGCCTGCACCCGAGCCCGCAACGCCGCCATCCCCGCCTGAGACAGGGTCAGGACCTGACGATCCCTGGCGCGGAAACGCCGCGCGGGATCCTGCGCCTGCGGGTCCAGCATGACCACGGAAGGGTTGTGCGGCCTAAAGAAGGCGCGCGCGCCGTCGGCCAGACGCCCCTGGATCGGGCTTTGATCGACATAGAAGGTCGCGTCGCCCCAGCCGATCAGAACCCAGTCGCCGGGTTCCAGGCTCGCCGTCGCCTCGGCCAGCGCTCCGCCCCCGTCGATCAGCGCCGCGCGCGGCACGGCCAGGTCGGTGTGGAAGCCGTTATCCAGCAGATAGACGGTCACGCCCGCTTCTTTGGGCGAGGCCGGATAGAGGGCGGGATCGCCGGGCCGCGTCAGGGTCCACAGGGCCGCGATCAGACCGATCAGGGCCGCAAGAAGGAACCGGCCCGGCATCCCGATCTCAGTTCGGACCGTAGGCCACAGGCGCGTCCTTGGCCGGACCGGCGCCGGCCTGCGTCGCCCATTCGCCGCGATAGTCGTAGTTCAGCTGGACGCAGTGACGGTACTGGCCATCGCTCCAGCGGCCCACGGCGTGCATGGTCATGGGCCGCCCGGCCCGGACCCGGCCGATCACCACCCAGCTTTCGTCAGCGCCGGGACACAGGGCCCGGGCCAGGCCGCGGCCGTCGCCTTCCTGGACGATGGCATAGACGCCGCTCTCGCTGGCGCCCGCCGGCAGGGCGCGGCGCACCGCGTCGGGGCCGCCGGGCGTGAAACGGGCCGAACCGCGCGAGGTGCTGGAAAACAGGTTGCGCACCGCAGTCGCGCCGAACAGGCCGCGCTCGACCTCCAGCGTCACGCCGCGCGTCAGGGCCTGGGTCGTGCGGTCGCGTGCGTCGAAGGCCAGGAAGCGGGTGTCGGCGGCCGCGGCGCCGGCCAGGACGCTCGCGCCCGACGCGACCAGGATCAGAGACAGGATGTGGCGGCGCATGGCGATCCTTCGATGAACGCCCCCTGGCGCCAGGCGGACTCTAGAGCCGACCAGGCCCGAGGTGAAGTCGTCCCGCTGTCACGCCCAAGACAAAGGGCGCGGCCCCTTTCGAGACCGCGCCCTGATGCCTTCGTCGAGTTCAGGCGTCCTAGTCGAGGGTGCGCTTGACCGCTTCGACCGTGAAGCACTCGATGTAGTCGCCTTCCTTGATGTCCTGGAAGCCCTGGAACTGCATGCCGCATTCCTGGCCGGAGGGCACTTCGTTGACCTCGTCCTTGAAGCGTTTGAGCGTGTTGAGGACGCCCAGTTCCAGAACCACGACATCGTCGCGGATGATGCGGACACGCGCGCCCTTGCGGACCACGCCTTCCGACACCCGGCAGCCGGCGATCTTGCCGACCTTGGTGATGTCGAAGACCTGCAGCACCTTGGCGTTGCCGAGGAAGGTTTCGCGCTGGAGCGGCGCCAGCATGCCCGAGAGCACGCCCTTAATGTCGTCCAGCAGGTCGTAGATGATCGAATAGTAGCGGATCTCGACGCCTTCACGGTCGGCCAGATCCCGCGCCTGTTTCGAAGCGCGAACGTTGAAGCCGAGGATCGGCGCGCCGGCCGACTTGGCCAGGTTGACGTCGCTCTCGGTGATGCCGCCGGCGCCCGAATAGATGGTGCGCGCGCGGACCTCGTCGTTGCCCATCTTGTCCAGCGAGCCGACGATGGCTTCGGCGGAACCCTGAACGTCGGCCTTGATGAGGACCGGCAGTTCCGAGACCTTCTTGGACTGCAGCTTCGACATCATGTCGACCAGCGAGGCCGAGCCGCCCGAGACCTGGGTCTTCTCGCGGCGCGCGCGCTCGCGATATTCGGTCAGTTCGCGGGCGCGGGCCTCGCTCTCCACCACGGCGAAGACGTCGCCCGGCGAGGGCGCTTCCGACAGGCCGAGGATTTCGACCGGGACGGAGGGACCGGCTTCGGTCAGTTGAGCATTGCGTTCGTCCAGCAGGGCGCGCGCCTTGCCCCAGGCGGAGCCGGCCACGACGATGTCGCCGCGCTTCAGCGTGCCGCGCTTGACCAGGACGGTGGCGACCGGGCCGCGGCCCTTGTCCAGCTGGGCTTCGATGACCACGCCTTCGGCCGAACGGTCCGGGTTGGCCCGCAGGTCCATCATCTCGGCCTGAACCAGGATGGCTTCGATCAGACCGTCGAGGTTGGTGCGGTTCTTGGCCGACACCTCGATGATCTGCGTTTCGCCGCCCAGGCTTTCCGCGATGACTTCGTACTGCAGCAGTTCGTTGACCACCTTCAGCGAGTTGGCGTCCGGCTTGTCGATCTTGTTGACGGCCACGATCAGCGGCGCGCCGGCGGCGCGGGCGTGCTGGATGGCTTCGATCGTCTGCGGCATGACGCCGTCGTCGGCGGCCACGACCAGAACCACGATGTCGGTGACGTTGGCGCCGCGCGCCCGCATCGCCGAGAAGGCGGCGTGGCCCGGGGTGTCGAGGAAGGTGACCCGCTGGCCGTCTTCCAGACGCACCTGATAGGCGCCGATGTGCTGGGTGATGCCGCCGGCTTCGCCGCCGGCCACGTCCGTGGTGCGCAGCGCGTCCAGCAGCGAGGTCTTGCCGTGGTCGACGTGGCCCATGATGGCCACGACCGGGGCGCGGACCATGGTCGCGTCCTCGTCGTCGGCCTCGGCGATGAAGCCTTCTTCGACGTCGGATTCCGAGACGCGCTTGACGGCCATGCCGTATTCCTCGGCCACCAGTTCGGCGGTGTCGGAATCGATCACGTCGTTGATCTTCATCATCATGCCCTGACGCATCAGGAATTTGATGATGTCGACGCCGCGGATGGCCATCCGGTTGGACAGCTCCTGCACGGTGATGACGTCAGGGATGACGACTTCGCGCGGCCGGTTCGGCGCATCGGTCGAGCCGCCCTTGCGCTTTTCCTTCTCGCGTTCGCGGGCGCGGCGGACCGAGGCCAGCGAGCGCATCCGCTCGGCGGTGTCGCCGTCGCCGGCGACCGACTGGATGGTCAGACGGCCTTCGCGGCGCTTGGGCTCGCCGCGGGTGCGGCTGACGGCCTTGCCGGGACCGGCGTCCGAGAAACGCTTGTCGCGATCGTCTTCGCGGCCGACCGGGCGGCCGAAGCCGGCGCCGGGAGCGCGGCTGGGACGCGCCACTTCAGGCGTGGCCGGAGGCTGGTTCGGGGCCGGACGGCCGCCGGGGCCGGTGCGGGCTGCGCCCGGACGGGCCGCGCCGGGCGCCGGTTTCGGGTTCAGCGCCGAATAGCGGACGGTCTGGCTGGCGGCCGGACGGGCGCCTTGCGGACGATCACCCTGAGGGCGGCCGCCTTGCGGGCGATCCGAAGCCTGGGGCCGGTCGGACTGCGGCCGTTCGCCTTCGCCCATGGCCTGTTCGCGGGCCGAGCGGCCGCCGAAGGCGGGGCGCTCGATCGGCGCGCGGCCGGTCGGGATCTTGGGCGTGCGCTGGCCGAAATTGACCACCGGACGCGCGGGCGGCGCCGGGCGAGCCGGAGCGGCCGGCGTCGGAGCCGCGGCGACCGGGGTCGGCGCAGGCGCCGGCGCCGGAACGATGGGCTTGGGCAGCTCGACCTTGGGCGCGGTCGGCTTGGCCGAGGCGGCTGTCGGCTTGGCCGGCGCGGCGGTCGGGGCAGCGGCCGTCAGCTTGGCGGCTTCGGCGCGAGCCGCGTCGGCAGCCGCCTTGGCGGCGGCGGCTTCGGCGCGAGCGGTCTCCGCAGCCTTGTCGGCGGCGGCGGCCTGATCGCGTTGCGCGGCTTCCCGAGCGGCCTTCTCGGCGACGGCGACGCGTTCGCGTTCAGCCTGAGCCTGAGTGGCCATGGCGATGGCGCGGCGACGCGCCTCCTGTTCCTCGACCGACAGGGCGCCGCCGGCGGAACCGCCGCGAGGCGCGTTGGATCGAGGCGCGTTGGAGCCGCCCTGATCGGCGCGCGGACGTGAAACATCGAAGCCCTGCGGACGCTGATGTCCGGGGACCGCGCCGGCGCGGCGCTTCGTCTCGACGACCACGGTCTTGGAGCGGCCATGGCTGAAGCTCTGCTTCACGGTGCCGGTCGAGACCGATCCCGCCACGCGCGGCTTCAGGCTCAGCGGAGCGCGCGGCCCCGTTTGAGAAGGCGCGTTGGCAGGGGTCTTGCCGTCTTCGGTCTTGTCGTTTTCGTCGCTCATCCGGTCGCTTTACTCGGGGCGGAGAATTCCGCCGTCGTCTCGTCAAACACCCACAGCCGGGCGTGGTCCCGCTTCCTGGTCAGGAAACAGGGCCTCGTCCGCCAAAAGCCTCTGGCTCTCGTTCCGGGGTCTCGCCCCGGTCGTCCTCGGTGCCGTCGCCGGGACCAACCCGGCGCCAGCTCTCTGGACGCAGAGGCCGAAATCCCGCCAGTCGCTCGACCTCTACGGTCCAGCGATCGGCTCGCCCGCCTTTCAGCAGGACGGCGTGTATCGCATTTTCCAGCCCAAGGGCCAAACTCAAATCGTCCGCCGTGAAAGCGCCGCAGATTTTGGGCGCCGGGGACGGGTGTTTCGCAAGGGCCAGAAGTTTGCCTCGGCCGTCGGCGGCGCCGTCCGCCGCCTCCACGACCCAAGCCGCCCGCCCGCCACGGATGGCGGCGGCGCTCTTTTCGAAGCCAGAGATAAGCACGCCCTCGCGCCGGGCAAGGCCCAGTTGGTCGAGACAGCGCCGAACCAGCAGCTTCTCGACCAGGTCGGCCAGGTCGGACGCCGGTTTCAGCGGCGCCTTGGCCGAGCGGGCGAACAGGTTCTTCTTTACCGCCGTCTCGATCGAGGCGCGGTCGGCGGCGACCCAGAGGCCGCGGCCGGGCAGTTTTCGAGCGAGGTCGGGGGCCACCGAGCCGTCCGGCGCCGGCACGAAGCGGATCAGGCGAGATTCATCGAGAACCTGGCGTGTCACCAGGTCTTGACGGTCTCTATCGATCAGCGCCTCGTTCGGGTCCATGGATAGCTGCGGCTCCCATCACGCGTCTTGGGTCGGTTCGAGGTCTTCGTCGAAGACCTCCGCATCGACGTCAACGGTTACGACCAGCTCTTCGTCGCCTTCTTCGCCAGCTTCAGCGAAGATTTCTTCCTCGAACTCGACTTCCGGCTCGGGCTGCTGCGGCAGTTCCGAAGCGTCGATCCAGCCGGCCGCCACGCGGGCGTGGAGGATCAGCAGTTCAGCGGCTTCCTGCGACAGGCTGAAGCTTTCCAGAACGCCCGGCAGTTTCACCCGCTCGCCGTTCTTGACCTCATAGCCGCCGCGGATTTCGTCGGTGGCCAGGTCGGCCAGGTCTTCAACCGTCTTCACGCCGCCTTCGCCCAGGGCGACGGCGATGGCGCCGGTGACGCCCGGAACGGTCAGGACGTCGTCCTCGACGCCCAGAGCCACGCGCTTGGCGTCCAGTTCGGCGGCCTTGCGGTCGAGGAATTCACGAGCGCGGGTCTGCAGTTCTTCGGCGGTGTCCTCGTCGAAGCCTTCGATCTCGGAGACTTCATAGGCGTCGACGAAGGCCAGATCCTCGACCGTGGCGAAGCCTTCGGTGACCAGCAGCTGGGCGATGGTCTCGTCGACGTCCAGGGCTTCCTGGAACAGGGCGGTCCGCTCGGCGAACTCCTTCTGACGACGCTCGCTATCCTGAGACTCGGTGATGATGTCGATCTGCCAGCCGGTCAGCTGCGAGGCCAGGCGCACGTTCTGGCCGCGACGGCCGATGGCCAGCGACAGTTGCTCGTCCGGCACCACGACTTCGACGCGGTCGGCGTCTTCGTCCATGACCACCTTGGCGACTTCGGCCGGGGCCAGGGCGTTGACGATGAAGGTCGGCTCGTCGTCGTTCCACTGGATGATGTCGATCTTCTCGCCCTGCAGCTCGGCGACGACCGCCTGAACGCGCGAGCCACGCATGCCGACGCAGGCGCCGACGGGGTCGATCGAGCTGTCGTTCGACAGGACGGCCATCTTGGCGCGCGACCCGGCGTCGCGGGCGGCGGCGCGGATCTCGATCACGCCGTCATAGACTTCGGGCACTTCCTGGGCGAACAGCTTGGCCATGAAGCCCGGATGGGCGCGGCTCAGCATGACCTGCGGACCCTTGGCCTCAGGACGGACGTCGTAGATGTAGGTGCGGACGCGGTCGCCGACGTTGAACACTTCGCGCGGGATCGACTGGTCGCGGCGCATGATGCCTTCGCCACGGCCCAGGTCGACGATGGTGTTGCCGTATTCGACGCGCTTGACCGTGCCGTTGACGATCTCGCCTACGCGATCCTTGAACTCTTCGTACTGGTTGGCGCGCTCGGCTTCGCGGACCTTGCCGGTCACGACCTGGCGGGCCATCTGGGTCTGGACGCGGCCGAACTCGAACGGCGGCAGGGTCTCGACGTATTCCTTGCCGACCACGGCTTCCGGGTCGCGCTTGGAGGCGTCGGTCAGGCGCACCATGGCGCTGTCGTTGAACTCTTCCAGCTCGTCTTCCGGCTGCCAGTCGTCCTCGACGATGGTGACGTGGCGGGTCAGCGCCAGCTCGCCGGTCTTGTGGTCGATCTTGGCGCGGATGTCGTGATGAGCGCCGTAACGCGACTTGGCGCCCTTCTGGATCGCCTCCTCGATCGCCTCGATGACGACTTCCTTGTCGATGTTCTTCTCACGCGCGACGGCGTCGGCGATCGAGAGCAGTTCGAGACGGTTGGCGGAAATACCGGTGACGGCCATCAGGCTTTGTCCTTGGTCGAGGTCGTGGTGTTGGTCGTGTCGTCAGTTTCAGCCTCGCCTTCCGGCAGGCCGTCGTCTTCGGGTTCGCCGCGCGCCGCGCGCAGGGCCGCGCCCCGCTTCAGCAGCTCGTCGGTCAGGATCAGCTTGGCGTCCGACACCCATTCGAAGGGGATCAGGGCGGTGTCTTCTTCGCCGTCCAGGTCGATGGCGACGTTCTCGCCCTCGACCCCGGCCAGGATGCCTTTGAAGCGTTTGCGGCCCTCGACCATCCGGTCGGTCTCGAGGCGGGCCTCGAAGCCTTCGAACAGTTGGAAGTCCAGCAGGCGGGTCAGCGGCCGGTCGATGCCGGGCGACGACACCTCCAGCAGATATTCGCCGGTGATCGGGTCGGCGGCGTCGAACACTTCCGACACGGCGCGCGACAGGCGGGCGCATTCCTCGACCGAGATGTCGTTGTCGATGACACGCTCGGCCATGATCTGCAGGCGGCGACGCAGGGTGCCGCCCATCAGGCGCACGCGCACGACGGCCAGCCCCAGGCTCTCGGCCACGGGGTCGATCATCTCCAGCAGGGCGCGGTCTTCAGCGGTCTTGGCGCGCAAAGGATCAATCCAGAAAACAAAAGCGGCGGTCCGTCCGGGCCGCCGCTTGAAACGACGCCGTTGGACGCCGGTCTAACGATGTGAGCCGTCATATAGGCGAAAGCAGGAGCCGTGTCAGCCCCCGCTTTCGCCCTGCTTGGTTATGAGTCCGTCGGGACGAGGGCCAGACGCCCCAGATAGTCGCGCTTGCTCAGGTCGACGCCCGCCTGACGCAACAGAGCGTAAGCGGTCGTGACGTGGAAATAGAAGTTGGGCAGGGCGAAGCTGGTCAGATAGCCGGCCCCGTCGAACGACAGGTCGACGCCGGGGAAGACCAGACGCACCGGGCGCGTCTCGGCCCCTTCGAAATCGGCGCGCTCGACCCCGGCGATGAAGGCGCGCGAGGCGGCGATGCGCGCCTGCATCTGATCGAAGGTCGCGTCATCGCCCGCGATAGCCGGAACTTCGATCCCCGCCAGCCGGGCGACGCAGCCCCGCGCCGAGAAGGTCGCCATGTCGATCTGGGCCGACAGAGGCTTCATGTCCGGCGCCAGCCGCGCCTCGATCAGGGCCGCCTCGTCCAGCCCCGAGGCCGCCGCCTTCTCCAGAATGGCCGACAGGCTGTCGAGCCCGCGCAGGAACATCGGCACGGCGGCGTCATAGAGGCTGAAGGTCATGGTCGGCTCCGGGATCAGATCGCCGACATAAGGCTAGGCTTGGCGCTGGAACTCAAGGAAGATCGGCGTGGTGTCGCCCAGCTTCTTTTCTTCGTAACGGGTGACGACGTGGTCAGCGGGAACCGCGAACCAGTCGGCGCCGGGCGTCTCCAGCCTCGTCAGGCCCGGCGTGCGCATCAGCCGCTCCAGCGCCCATTCGGCGTAGTCCAGCCAGTCGGTGACGAAGCGCACCCGGCCGCCCGGTTTCAGCAGGCGGGCGATCTCGACCGCCGTCTCGTCCTGCAGCAGACGGCGCTTGTTGTGGCGCACCTTGTGCCAGGGGTCGGGGAACAGGATCATGACCCGATCCAGCGAAGCGTCCGGCAGGGCCGCCATCACCGCGCGGGCGTCGTCGGCGTGCAGGCGGACGTTCTTCAGACCGCCCTCCTCCACATGGCGCAGGGCCGAGGCCACGCCGTTGAGGAAGGGCTCGCAGCCGATCATCAGCGCTTCGGGATGACGCCCGGCCTGCTCGGCCAGATGCTCGCCGCCGCCGAAGCCGATTTCGAGCCAGACTTCCTTCGCGTCCGGCATCAGAGCCAGCGGGTCGATCGGCCCCTTGGACGGGTCCGGCACGGCGATCTGCGGCATCAGGGTGTCGAACAGGGCCGCCTGCTTCGCCTTGATCGGCCGCGACTTGATGCGTCCGAACGAGCGCAGCGGGCCATGGGCCTGGGCCCACTCGGGGCGGTCCTTGTCAAAGGGGGCCTGATCGAAGGCGGGGGCGTCGGTCTCGTCGGTCATGGCGCGCGCTCTAGCCGTTTACGCCCGAAGGCGCAAAGTCGATCAGCCTCAGCCTAGCCCCAGGGACCACGCGATGCGGCACGCTCGGACGGCGTGGTCGGCACGCTGGTCGAGGGCCGCGCCATGGCGACAGGCGCGCCAGCAGCGGGGCGCCGGCTCATGCCCATCGTCGTGCCCAGCTCCATCAGGGCGCGGACCCGGTTGCCCGTGGCCGGATGGGTCGAGAACAGGCTGTCGGCGCCCTTCCCGTTCAGCGGGTTGATGATGAACATATGGGCCGTGGCCGGATTGCGCTCTGCGGGTGCGTTCACCGCGCCGCGCGCATAGGCCTCGATCTTCTGCAGGGCCGAGGCCAGGGCGTGGGGATCCTTGGCGATCTCGGCCCCGACCCGGTCGGCCTCATATTCGCGCGAACGGCTGATGGCCATCTGCACCAGGCCCGCCGCCATCGGGGCCAGCAACATCAGGGCGATCGCGCCGATCATCCCGCCGGGCCGCTCGCGGTCGTCGCCGCCGCCGAAGAAGAGGGCGAAATTGGCCAGCATGGCGATAGCGCCGGCCACCGTGGCCGTCACCGTCATGGTCAGGGTGTCGCGGTTCTTCACATGGGCCAGTTCGTGGGCCATCACCCCGCGCACCTCCTCGCGCGTCAGCATGTCCAGCAGGCCGCTGGTCGCGGCGACGGCGGCGTTCTGGGGGTTGCGGCCGGTGGCGAAGGCGTTGGGCTGGTCGTTGGGGATAATGGTGATGGTCGGCTGCGGCAGGCCGGCGTCGCGGGCCATCTGTTTGACGTCGGCGACATAGGCGCGGACCACGGCGTTCGGGTGGGTCTCGTCCACCACCTGAGCCCGGTACATCTTCAGCACGATCTTGTCGGCGTTCCAGTAGCTGAACAGGTTCATCGCCCCCGCCACGGCCAGGGCGACGACCATGCCGGTCGCGCCGCCGATCAGATAGCCGATCCCCATGAACAGGGCGGTCATCACGGCCAGCAGGGCGAAGGTCTTGAGATGGTTCATACCGGTCCGGCGTCGTCAGGGGGTGGCGTCAAAGGCCTGAACGTCTATTTGAGGCCCTGTATCCGCGCCCTCAAGGCAGACCCCCTGTGACCGAACAGCCCACCTCCCCCACCGCCAATGACGCCGAAGAAACGGCCGTCTTCAACGCCGACGTGCCCCACGCCACGCCGGAGCGGCCTTTGAGCGAAGCCGCGCGCCGCGCCCTGCTGGAAGCGGCCGAACGTCGCAAGGCGGGCGAAGAGGTCGTTCTCGCAGACGAACACGGCGGTCCGCGCGGCCCCGAGCCGACCCGTTACGGCGACTGGGAGAAGAAGGGCCTGGCCGTCGACTTCTAGGCGAAGTCGGCGCCCGCCGCTCGCGTAACGAGAGAATATTGAACGCTCCGGCCCAAACCGCATTAACCTTTGCGGCTGAAACAAGGAGCGTGGCCATGAGGGCTGTTCTGTCTATCGCTGTCGGCGCCGCCCTGCTCGCCGCCGGAACCGCCGAGGCCCAGCAGCGCCCTGTCCGCCACAACGCCGCCTCCGGCCACGCGCGACAAGTCCATGTCGAGCGCGGGCCCATGGCCGAGAGCCGGGTCCAGACCTGGTACAGCGACACCGGCTGGCAGGGCGGCTTCGGCCCGGCCGAGGCCTATGGCTACGGATATGACGGCGCCGGCTATCGTCCGCCCGTCGTCGCCGTCCCCGCGCAGGCGCCGATCCGTCACGGCGGCTACAGCGGCGCCACCCGTTCCATGCCGTTCGGCTATCCGGTCGACGGGTACGGCCGCTATCCGTGGTCGCGCGGCGGCTACGGCCAGGGGCGATATCCGCAACCGGTCTACGCCTCCCAGACGCCCGTCTATGTGGAATCGCCGCCGATCTATATTCAGCCGGCCGCGGTCTATGTCGAACCGCCGCGCGTCCATGTCGCCCCGCCGGAAGTGCATTTCGAGCAGGGCTATTTCGCCATGCCCGACGCGCCTTCCCCGCCGCCGCATCACCGATCGCCGACGGAGCGCCCCTACACCCCCCACCCCCAGGAACCGGGCGAGCGAGGCTGATCAAGGAAAAGGGCGGCCCCTGCGAAGGGGGCGCCCTTTTGTTTCACGTGGATCAATGGGTTGAGCGCGCTCAGATGAGCGCGATCTCTGCCGAGATCGGACGTCTCTAGATGAGCGCGATCTCTGCCGAGATCGCCTGGGCCGCCGCGCGCGGATCGGCCGAGGCCGTGATCGGACGGCCGACGACAAGATGGGTCGCGCCGGATTGCAGAGCGCTGGCCGGGGTCGCCGCCCGCGCCTGATCGTCCAGGGCCGCCCCCGTGGGCCGCACGCCCGGCGTCACGATCAGGAAGTCGTCGCGTCCCGCCGCCAGGGCGATCTCGCGCACGCGGGCCGCCTCATGCGGGCTGGAGACGACGCCGTGGACGCCCGCGTCCAGCGCCTGACGCACCCGCAGTTCCACCAGATCGGCGGCCGACAGGCTGTGATCGTCCGCCCTCAGATCCTCCTCGGTCAGGCTGGTCAGGACGGTGACGCCCAGAATCTTCAGGTCCGAGCCCGCCGCCCCGCGCGCCGCCGCCGCCATCACCTGGGGCCGGGCGTGGACGGTCAGCAGGTCGCAGCCCGCGCCCGCCAGAACCGCCGTGGCCTTCTCCACCGTCGCGCCGATGTCGTGCAGCTTCCAGTCCAGAAACACCTGACGCCCCGCCGCCTTCAACTCGCGCGCCAGCCCCATGCCGTCCGAGGCGAACAGCTGCAGTCCCACCTTGTAGAAGCCGACGGCGTCGCCGATCCGCTCGACCAGGACGCGCGCCTCGTCGGTCGTCGGCACGTCCAGGGCGCAGATGACGCGGGGATCGAACGGACGGTTCGGGACATCAATGGGGCGGTCTTCGGACATTTCCGGCTCTCGGCGGGTTGCAGGCGCGCGCGGATGCCCCGATAGGTGAGGCCGAAGCGTCGCGGGGTCGCGCGGCGGGTTTTAGGGCGGGGCGAAGCAATGAACGCGGTCGATCTGGGGGTCAACCTGTTCGTGGCGCTGTTCGCCCTGCTGGACCCCATCGGCAATGTGCCGATCTTCGCCGCCGCCACCGCCGGGGCCTCGCTGCGGCAGCGCATCAGCGTCTCGGCCATGATCTGCGGCTTCGCCGCCGTCTTCCTCGGCTTCTTCTTCTTCACCGGTCTCGGCCTGCTGCAGTTCTTCGGCATCTCGCTGGCCGCCTTCCGCATCGCCGGGGGCATCCTGCTGCTGCTGCTCGGCCTCGACATGGCGCGCGAGGACTTCCTCAAGATCTTCGCCGACGCCGACGCCGTGACCGACGCCAAGGACGTGCGCGGCTACGCCAAGCGCCGGTTCAAACGGATGATCGTGCCCTTCGCCATTCCGCTGATGATCGGCCCCGGCGCCATCTCGGCCATCATCATCAACGCCGGCGAGGCCCAGAAGCTCGGCGCGGCGGGCACGGCCTCGTCGCTGGCGGCCATGGCCGCCGCCTGCGTCGTCACCTTCTTCTGCTTCGCCGCCACCGGCCCGATCAGCCGCATCCTCGGCGACGTCGGCATGGCCATCGTGGTGCGGGTGCTGGGCCTGATCCTGTGCGCCCTGGCGATCCAGTTCATCATCGCCGGTCTGGGCGAGGCCATCCCCGGCATGTTCAGCCTCGGGGTGACGGCGCCCTACCCCGCCGGCGGTCACTAACCTCCCTCGGCCGTCATCCCGGCCGCAGCCTCGCTCGCGAGGCGAAGAGCCGGGACCGCCCAAGACTCCCCGGCCAGTGCTTGCAGCGGTCCCGGATAGCGGCTTCGCCGCTTCCGGGATGACGGCGGCTACAGCCGATTTAGCCGTTTGGCGTGGCCGCCGACCATCTTCAGCGCCAGGCTGTCGGGCAGCAGACCGCCTAGCGCCGCCAGCACATTGTTGGCGAACCCCGGGGTGACGCGGGGCCGGTCAGCCTCCACCGCGTCCCAGCCGACGCGGGCCACGCGCTCGGCGTCCATCCACATCCATTTCGGATAGGCGCTCGACACCTGCTTGCGCGAGCCGTTGACGTCGTGGAACTCGGTATAGGTGTAGCCGGGGCAGAGCGCCGTGACATGGACGCCCGTCCCTTGCGTCTCCAGCCACAGCCCCTGCGACGCCTTGATCAGGAAGCTCTTGATCGGCCCGTACAGGGTGTCGCCGCCGGTCGCCGGCATCTGTCCCGCCAGCGAGGCCACGTTCAGCACCCGGCCCCAGCCGCGCGCCACCATGCCAGGCAGCAACAGACGGCTCAGCTCGACCGGCGCGGTCAGCATGACGCGGATCATGGCGGCGTGGTCGGCCGGATCGGTGTCAAGGAAGCCCGTGGTGCGGCTGAAGCCGGCGTTGTTGATCAGGCCGTCGACGCTCAGGCCGCGCGCCTTGATGGCCTCGACCAGACGCGCGGGCGCCCCCGGCTCGGCCAGATCCGCCGTGACAAGGCTGGCGACGACGCCGTGCTTCGCCGTCAGTTCCTCGGCCAGAGCCGTCAGCGGCCCCTCGCGCCGGGCGGTCAGGATCAGGTCGTACCCGCGCGCGGCACAAATACGGGCAAGCGCCGCGCCGATGCCGGCGGAGGCCCCCGTGATCAGGATGGTGCGGCGCTTCTCCCCCAAGCGGCGCGCGTCAGGCGGCGGCGACGGGACAGGCGGCGTGCGGCGCGAAATCGCGCAGCGACGCGGGGTCCGCTTCGAGCAGGTCGGCGATGGTGATCTTGGACAGGGCTTCGCCCGCGGCCTGATCGGCGGCGGTCAGGGCCTTGGCCACCTGACGCGGGATATGCTCCCCCACCGGACAGCCCTTGGCCCCGGCCGGCGGCGAACCCAGATGGGCGCAGCCGTTCACAGCCTTCAGCACCTCGGCCATGCAGATGTCTTCCGGGCGACGCAGCAGCCAGGATCCGCCCGAGGCGCCGGGCCGCGTGGCGATCAGTCCCGCCTTGGCCAGCAGGGCCGTCACCCGGCGGATGACCACCGGATTGGTCGGCACCGAAGCCGCGAGCACGGCGCTGGGCGCCGCGTCGGCAGCCGAATAGGCGCCCTTGTGGGCCAGATAGGCCAGGGCGTGGGCGGCGACGGGGAATCTTTGGCTGTCAGACATCTCGGTTTTGTACTCCAGACCGGAAGGTAGGGCTTCCGCCGCCGTTTCACAAATCCATCCGCAACAAAAACTGTTTCTTTTTGGGCGCAGCGGGACTCCGAGATCGGGTCGAGGCCTCCGCCTTCCCCCTCCGATCGTCATCCCCGGCCTTGTGCCGGGGATCCAGATACTCAGCGTCAGCCCCCTGTCGCGATCGCGAGATCAAGCGTCGTGTGTCTGGATTCTCGGGACAAGCCCGAGAATGACGTCCAAGGTTTGCCGGAGCCGCTTCAGGCGCCGGCCTTCCTGGCGAAGCCCCAGGCCGCGTCCGACAGGGGCCCGACCTGGGCCGCCATGGTCCTGGCGTGGACGCTGGCGGCGGTGCCGTCGCGCACCCGCCCGGCGATGCCCTGACAGATGGCCGCCAGCCGGAACAGGTTGTAGGCGAACAGCCAATCGAGGTTCTGCGGCGCAGCCGTCCCCGTCTTTTCGGCGTAGCGTTCGACCGTCTCCTCGACCGAGGGAATGCCCAGGGCTTTCAGGTCCGCCCCCGCCAATCCGTTCCTCAGACTGGCCGGAATGACCCAGGCGATCAGCAGGTAGGAGAAGTCGGCCATGGGATCGCCCAGAGTCGACAGCTCCCAGTCCAGCACCGCCCTCACCCTGGCCTCGACCGGATCGAGGATCAGATTGTCGAGGCGGAAGTCGCCGTGAACGATCCGCGTCGGTCCCTCGACCGGCAGGCTGTCGGGCAGAAAGGCGATCAACCGGTCCATGGCCGGGATGGGGTCGATCTCACTGGCCCTATACTGCTTGGTCCAGCGCCCGACTTGTCGGGCGAAATAATTGCCGGGCTTGCCGTAGTCGGACAGGCCGATGGCGGCGGGATCGAAGGCGTGCAGCGCCGCCAGCGTATCCGTCTGGGCCTCATAGATGGCCCTGCGCTCGCTCGGCGACAGCCCCGGCAGCTTCAGGTCCCAGAAGACCCGGCCCTCGACCTTGTCCATGACGTAAAAGATCGAGCCGACGACGTCTTCGTCCGTACACAGAGCATAGGGCCGCGCCACCGGGAACCCTTGCGCGTGCAGGGCCGAGATGACGGTGAATTCGCGGTCCACCGCATGGGCGCTGGCCAGCAGGACGCCCGGCGGCTTGCGGCGCAGCACATAGGTCCGGCCCGGCGTGGTCAGTTCATAGGTGGGGTTGGACTGCCCGCCCTTGAACTGGCGGATGGTCAGCGGCCCGGCATAGCCCTCGACGTTCGCCGCCAACCACTGATCCAGCGCCGCCGCGTCCAGGCGATAGCGTTCGTCCACTTCGCGCGTGCCGGAGAAAGCCGACTGGGCGTCCAGGGTCTCGCTCATACGCTTTCTCCCGCATCCGGCGCGGCCGCGATGATGGCGGCCCTGACCGCCCCGCGCCAGCCCTTGAGCAGCCGCGCCCTTTCCGCCTCGCCCATGCGCGGGCGCCAGACGGCGGGGGCCTCGGCGGGGGCGGTCCACAGCGCCGACGTCAGCCCGACGCCGAAGGCCGCCAGCCTTGCCGCGCCCATGGCCGTCATCTCCTGGAAGGCGGGGCGCTCGACCTCGACCTCGCAGATGTCGGCGACGAACTGCATGGCGAAGGCGTTGGCGGTGACGCCCCCGTCGACCTTGAGCCGCGTCAGCGACGGTGCCCCGTCCTTCTTCAAGGCATCCAGCAGGTCGCGGGTCTGATAGGCCAGGCTCTCCAGCGCCGCGCGGACGAAGTGAGCCGGGCCGCTGTCGCGGGTCAGGCCGATGACCGTGCCGCGCGCGTCGGGCTTCCACCAGGGCGCGCCCAGCCCGGTGAAGCCGGGGACCAGATAGACCCCGCCGTTGTCCTTCAGCGTCTGGGCCATGGCCTCGGACTGGCGCGAGTCCGAGATCACCTTCAGCCCGTCGCGCAGCCACTGGATCGCCGACCCGGCCGAGAAGATCGACCCTTCCAGCGCATAGGCGAGCTGACCGTCAGCAGCGTAGCCCAGCGTCCCCAGCAGCCGCGACGTCGAGACCACCGGTTCGTCCCCGACGTTGGCGACCAGAAAGGCCCCGGTGCCGTAGGTGATCTTGGCGTCGCCCGCCTTCAGCGCCCCATGCCCGACCAGAGCCGCCTGCTGGTCCCCCGCCGCGCCGTGGATCGGCAGAGCCCGCCCGAACAGGCTGGCGTCGCAGTCGCCCAAATGATCAGCGCAGCCCCGAATTTCCGGCAGGGCCTCCATCGGCACGTTGAACAGGTCGCAAAGGTCCTCGCGCCATTGCAGCGTCGACAGGTCCATCAGGCTGGTGCGGCTGGCGTTGGTGGCGTCGGTGACATGGCTGCCCCCTCCCGTCAGCTTCCAGATCAACCAGGCGTCGATAGTCCCGAGTTTGACCTCGCCCTGCACCGCCCGCTCCCGCGCCCCCGGCACTTCGCCCAGCAGCCAGGCGTATTTCGAGGCCGAGAAATAGGGGTCGAGGATCAGGCCGGTCGCCGCCTGAACCGCCGCCTCATGCCCCTCGGCCGCCAGCCGCGTAGTCACGTCCGAAGTGCGCCGGTCCTGCCAGACGATGGCCCGGTGCAGCGGCTCGCCCGTCGTCGCATCCCACAGCACCGAGGTCTCACGCTGGTTGGTGATGCCCACGGCGGCGAAGCGGCCGACGCCGCCGGCCTTCCTGACCACCTCGCGACAGGTCTGCAGCGTCGCCCGCCAGATCTCGGCCGCGTCATGCTCGACCCAACCCGACTGCGGGAAATGCTGGGCCAGTTCGATCTGGCTGACCGCCACAGCGGAGAAGGCGCCGGTGGAGGAAACCTCAAATGCGATCGCCCGCGTCGAGGTCGTGCCCTGGTCGATGGCGAGGATCATGTTGGCGTGCATGATGGGAGTTATGCAGAGCCTGCGTCCGCGCGTAAGAGGGAACCATGCATACGCCCAGCTTCGAAGGCGTCGTCGACGCCGCCCGCCAGATCGCCCCCGCCGCCGTCCGCACGCCGCTGATCGAGCATCCGGCCCTGAACGAAGCCGTCGGCGGGCGTGTTCTGCTGAAGGCCGAGACGCTGCAGGTCGCGGGCGCCTTCAAGTTTCGCGGGGCCTATAACCGCATCAGCCGCCTGACCGACGCGGAAAAGACGCGCGGCGTGGTGGCCTATTCCTCGGGCAATCACGCGCAGGGCGTGGCGGCGGCGGCGCAGGCGGTGGGGACCCGCGCCCTGATCGTCATGCCGTCCGACAGCCCGGCGGTGAAGGTCGAGGGCGTGCGCGCCTTCAGCGGCGAAGTGCGCCTCTACGACCGCTGGAGCGAGAGCCGCGAGGCCATCGGCGCCGAGATCGCCGCCGAGCGCGGCTCCATCCTCGTCCCGCCCTTCGACGACCCCTTCGTCATCGAAGGCCAGGGCACCGTCGGGCTGGAGATGCTGGAGCAGGCCGGGATCGAGATGGACCAACTGCTGTGCGGCGCCTCGGGCGGCGGCCTGATCGCCGGCATCAACCTGGTTATGGCCGAACAGAGCCCCGACACCCGCGTCATCGTGGTCGAGCCCGAGGCCTTCGACGACACCCGCCGCTCGCTGGAGGCCGGCGAGCGCGTCGCCCATCCGCAAGGCGCGCCCTCCATCTGCGACGCCCTGATGGCGCCCATACCGGGCGAGCTGACCTGGCCGATCAACCAGCGTCTGTCGGGCGCCGCGGCCGTCACCGACGCCGAGGTCGCCGAGGCCATGCGCTTCGCCTTCCGCTGGCTGAAGCTGGTGATCGAGCCGGGCGGCGCGGTGTCGCTGGCCGCCCTGCTGTCCGGCAAGGTCGCGGCTAAGGGCCTGACCACCGGCGTGGTCCTGTCCGGCGGCAACGTCGATCCGGGCCTGTTCGCCGAGATCATCGAGGGACGGTTCAAGCCATAGCCTCCTGCCGTCATCCCAGGGCCGCGCAGCGGAACCCGGGACCCAGACGCCTGAACGTCCCGCCGCCGTTAAAGGCTCAACCGCCTGGGTCCCGGATCAGCCTTTCAGGCTGTCCGGGATGACGGCGATGAAGGGTTCTCTTGCCTCCTCACCTCACCCGCGCAAGGCTGCGGAAAATGGAGGGGACCCGATGACGAAACCGACCGAGCTTCAGTCCCTGATCGGCCACGAGGTCGGCGTCAGCCGCTGGTTCACGATCGATCAGGCGCGCATCGACGCCTTCGCCCGGATCACCGAGGACGAGCAGTTCATCCACGTCGACCCGGAACGGGCGAAACAGACGCCCTTCGGCGGAACCATCGCCCACGGCTTCCTGACCCTCAGCCTCGCCGCCGCCATGAGCTATGACGCGGTCGCCCCGCTGGACGGCGTGGTCATGGGCGTCAACTACGGCTTCGACAAACTGCGCTTCCTCGCCCCCGTGCCGTCAAGCTCGAAGGTGCGCGGCCGCTTCACGCTTCTGTCCGCCGAGAACAAGGGCGCCGAAGGCGGCGCAACCCGCTGGCTGCTCAAGCACGAACTGACCGTCGAGATCGAGGGCGGCGACAAGCCCGCCCTGATCGCCGAATGGCTGTCGATGCAGATGGTGAAGGCCTAGTTTCACCCGCTCATCCCGGCGGACGCCGGGATCCAGCTCTTTGGCTTCAAGCGCCGAGCTCGCAGCTCTCACTGGGCCCCGGCGTCCGCCGGGGTGAGCGGTGAGATGGCATCACTCGCCCAGGCATCTCAGCGCCACTTCCAGATTGCGCAGGCCGTCCTCGCCGGTCACCGCCGCCGTTTCGCCGGTGCGGATGGCGTGGATGAAGGCCTCATGCTCCTTCTTCAGCGGCTCGGCGGGCCAGGAGTGAAGCATGCGGGTGGAATAGGAGCCGTCCGGCTGCTGGCCGAAATACTCGGTGACCTGGCGCGTGATCAGATCGGCCACGACGAACTTGGTCTTGGTCGCCACCTGCAGGGTGCGGGTCTTGTAGGGCGTGACCCAGTTGGTGGTGATGTGGGCGATCACGTCGTTGGCCGTGCGGAACTGCAGCAGGGCCGTGTCCTCGCGCTCGGCGCGGGTGCGGACCAGCTGCGGCTGGACCTCGACGATCTCGGAGCCGGTCAGGTGGCGAATGATGTCGATGTCGTGCACCGCCAGGTCGATGACCACCCCGACCTCGCCCATGCGCGGCGGGAAGGGGCCGACGCGGGTGATCTGGATGGAGATGATCTCGTCGCCCTCGATGGCGCGCTTGACCGTCTCGACCGCCGGATTGAAGCGCTCGACATGGCCGACCATCAGCACCCGGTTGTTGGCCTTGGCGGCGTCGATCATGGCCTGGGCGTCGGCGACGGTGGCGGCGATGGGCTTTTCGACCAGGACATGGACGCCCGCGTTCAGCAGGGCCACGCCCAGTTCGGCGTGATAGCGGTTCGGCGTGGCGATGACGGCGGCGTCGAGGCCGGCGGCGACAAAGGCCTGCGCCGTGGTCACGGCCGTCGCGCCATAGGCGGCGGCCACGCCTTCGGCCGTCACCGCATCGGGATCAAACACGGTCGTCAGTTCGACGCCGCGCAGTTCCGACAGGACGCGGGCATGGTTGCGGCCCATGACGCCGGCGCCGGCGACGCCGACCTTGAGGGGAGCTTGCTGGGTCATAGGGATCAGGCCTTGAAGCTGGCGACGGCGGCGATGATGCGGTCCTGGGTCGCCTCGTCCAGATCCGAGTGCATCGGCAGGCTGATGACCCGATCCATCAGACGCTCGGTCGTCGGCAGGCCCTGCGGTCCGCGCGGATACATCTCGTAGGCGGGCTGGAGGTGCAGCGGGATCGGATAATAGACCGCCGTGGGGATGCCCTCGGCCTTGAGGTGCGCGGCCAGGCCGTCGCGGTCCTCGTGCTCGATCGTGTACTGCGCCCAGTTGGAGACATTGCCCGCCGGCACGTCCGGCACGGCGGCCACGTGGGGACGCAGACCCTCGTTGTAGCGGGCGGCGATGCGGTTGCGCCACTCGATCTCCTGACCGAAGACCTTCAGCTTCTCGATCAGGACGGCGGCCTGGATGGTGTCCAGACGGCTGTTCAGGCCGACGCGCATGTTCAGGTATTTGGGGTCGTGGTCGAAGGTCTTGTCCTTCAGGTCGACCGCCACCGCCTTGCCGTGCACGCGCAGGGAATCGATCAGTTGGGCCAGTTCGTCGTCATTGGTCAGCACCGCCCCGCCGTCGCCGTAGCAGCCCAGCGGCTTGGCCGGGAAGAAGCTGGTGGTGGTGATGTCGGCCCACTTCAGCGGATGTTCGCCGTCGATGGTGCAGCCGAAGCCCTGGGCCGAGTCCGCGATCAGCTTCAGGCCGTACTTGTCGCAGACGGCCTTGATCGCCGGATAGTCGGCGGGCTGGCCGAACAGGTCGACGGCGATGACCACGCGCGGCGTCAGACGGCCTTCCTTCAGCGTCGCCTCGACGGCCGCCTCCAGATGGGCCGGGCTCATGTTGTAGGTGGTGGCGTCCACGTCGATGAAGACCGGCTCGGCGTCGAACCAGGGCACCACCTCGGCGGTGGCGGCGAAGGTGAAGCTGGGGACGAAGACCGCGTCGCCGCGTCCCACGCCCCAGGCCATCAGCGGCAGGGCCAGGGCGTCGGTGCCGTTGGCGCAGCCCAGGGCGTGCTTGGCTTGACCAAAGGCGGCCAGGTCGGCCTCGAACTGACGCACCTGCGGACCCATGACCCAGGCGCCGCCGACGACGGCCGCCTGAACGGCGGCCTCGATCTTGCCGCCGAGACGAAGGCGCTGGGCCTGAAGGTCGATGAAGGGAATGGTCATGAAGGCTCTCTCGGTGGCGCCCTGCGCGACCGGGCGCGCGGACAGGGAGGAGGTTATGTCGTTGCGGCCTCCTATCAAAGCCGCCGCCCAGCACCAAACCCACGAGGGTCACTTCGCGTTGCCGGTTGCAACGAAACCCGCGCTTGGCAAAGCCCGCGACCCTGCCTAAGCCCGACAGAAGATGACGTTGTCGAGCACACAAAACCGAGTCCGCGACTGGCTGTTCCGCCGGGCCCTGCCGCTGTGGGCGGGCGCCGGGATCGACGCCGAGGGCCGCTTCTTCGAGAAGCTGGATTTCGACGGTCGCCCGATCACCGGCCTGCCCCGCCGCACGCGGGTCCAGGCGCGACAGGTCTATGTCTTCGCCGAAGCCGCGTCGCTCGGCTGGACCGAAGGGGAAATGGTCGCCCGACGCGGACTGGACGCCTTGATCCGGGACCACCGCCGCGAGGACGGCCTGTGGGTGCGCGGTGTCGACGACGCCGGCGCCGTCATCGACGCTGCGCCCGACCTCTATGACCTGGCCTTCGTCCTCTTCGCCCTGGCCGCCGCTCACCGGGTGCTGAAGGACGAGCGCGCCCTGCCCCTGGCCCTGTCGACCCTCGCCGCCATCGAAACGCAGATGGCCGATCCGGTCCACGGCGGCTGGCAGGAGGCCCTGCCGCCCGTCCTGCCGCGCCGCCAGAACCCGCACATGCACATGCTGGAGGCCCTGCTGGCCTGGCAGGCGATCGCGCCCGACCCGGCCTTCGAGGCGGCGGCCCGGCGTGTGCTGAACCTGTTCGCCACCCGCTTCTTCGACCCGAGCGCCGCCGTGCTGGGCGAATATTTCACCGCCGACTGGGCGATCGCGCCCGGCGGCGCCGGGCAGGTGATCGAGCCCGGCCATCACATGGAGTGGATCTGGCTGCTGGATCAGGCCCGCCGCCTTGGCCTCGACGGTCATGAGCGACAGGCCCAGGCCCTCTTCGCCTCGGCCCTGACCAACGGCGTCGGCGCCCGGGGCATGATGATCCGCGAAATCGACCGCATCGGCGCCGTCCGCGACGGCGGCTGCCGCCTGTGGGGCCAGACCGAGGCCATCCGCACCCTCCTGCTGCGCGGCCGAACCGAAGGCGCTTTGGCCCTGACCAAAACCCTGTTCGCCACCCATCTGGCGACGGCGACCCCCGGCCTGTGGACCGACAGCTACGACGCCGAAGGCCGCCCGCAGGACGCCTCGGTCCCGGCCTCGACCCTCTATCATCTGATGACCGCCTTCTCGGCCCTGCTGACGGAGCCCGCATGAGCCACCCGGCTGCTTTTCTCGACCGCGACGGGGTGCTGATCGTCGACAGCGGCTATCCGCACCGCCCCGACCAGCTGGTCCTGATCCCCGGCGCCGCCGAGGCGGTGAAGCGGCTGAACGACGCCGGCTATGTCGTCGTCATCGTCACCAACCAGTCGGGCGTGGCGCGCGGTCTGTTCAGCGAGGAGACCATGCACGGCTTCAACCGCCTGCTGGTCGCGCGGCTGGCCGAGGCCGGCGCCCGCATCGACGCGGTCTACGCCGCCCCCCATCACGCCGAGGCGGTGGACGAACGCTATCGTCATCCCGATCACCCCGACCGCAAGCCCAATCCGGGCATGCTGCTCCGGGCCATCGCCGAGCACGACCTCGACCCAGCCCGCTCGCTGATGATCGGCGACCAGCCCTCGGACATGGAGGCGGCGCGGCGCGCGGGCGTGACCGGCTATCCCTTCCCCGAAGGCGGCGACCTCGATCAATTCGTGGCGGCCATCCTCTCGACCTGATCGCAATTCTTCATCTGGTGAATTACTCTGCCCGCCACGCTGGACACACAGCCGGAGAAACGCCTGATGACCGCTGGATACGCCGAACGCCGCTGGACCTCGCCCGACGGACTGACTCTGTATGCGCGGGACTATGCCCCCGCCGACGGCCCGGCCAGGCTGCCGCTGATCGCCATCCACGGCCTGACCCGCAACAGCGCCGACTTCGGAACCATAGCCCCCCTGATCGCCCAGAGCGGTCGTCGCGTGCTGGCGGTGGACGTGCGCGGACGCGGCAAGTCCGACCGCGCGCCCGATCCCATGACCTATACCCCCGACGTCTATGCGCGCGACGTCGTGGCCCTGATGGAACAGCTGGGGATCGAGAAGGCGGTCTTCCTCGGCACCTCCATGGGCGGACTGATCACCATGGCCCTGACGGCGATCAGTCCCCAGGCTGTCGCCGCCGCCGTTCTCAACGACATCGGCCCCGAGGTGGCGCCCGAGGGCCTGGCCCGCATCGCCGAATACACCGGCCGCAAGATCGAGATCCGCAGTTGGTCGGACGCCGCCGCCTACGCCCGCGACATCAACGCCGTCGCCTTCCCCCTCTATGGCGACGCCGACTGGGACGCCTTCGCCCGCCGCATCTTCCGCGAAGGCGAGGACGGGAAGCCGGTGTTGAACTACGACCCAGACATCTCGGTCCCGATCAAGGCGGCGGGCGCCGCGGCCCTGGTCCCCGACCTGTGGCCGGCCTTCACGGCTCTCGCGGGCGGTCGGCCCAGCCTGCTGGTGCGCGGCGGCATCTCGGACCTGCTGAGCGCCGACATTGCCGGCCGGATGCGCGAGGCGGCGCCGGACATGGCCTATGTCGAGGTTCCCGGGATCGGCCACGCCCCCATGCTGGACGAGCCCGAGGCGCGCGCCGGCATCCTGAACTTCCTGAGCGACGCGGCCTGAACCTCTTCCGTCATTCCGGGGCGGCGCAGCCGAACCCGGAATCCAGACGGTTGGGCAATTTCTGGTCGTCTTGAGGTGATCTCAACCGTCTGGGCCCCGGACAGCCCTGCGGGCTTTTCCGGGGTGACGGCTAGGAAGCTGGCCCAATCAGGCCTTCTTGACGAACTCCGTCCGCAGCACGAGGCCGCGCACCTTCTCGACGTTGGCCTCGATCTCGTCGGTGTCGCCGGTCAGGCGGATGTTCTTGACCATCGTGCCGCGCTTCAGCGTCACGCCGCCCGAACCCTTGACCTTCAGGTCCTTGATCAGGGTCACGCTGTCGCCGTCGGCCAGGATGTTGCCGTTGGAGTCCTTGGTCACGTCGTCGGTCATGGTCGCTTCCTCGTCATCCCGGCCGGAGAGCCGGGACCGCCGGACACGCCGACGTCTATGGGGCGAAGGTCCTACTCAATCGGGAACATTGTTGTCGAGTTCGTCGAGCCAGACGCGGGCCGAGGAGTCCGACGGCGCCCGCCAGTCGCCGCGCGGGGACAGCGAGCCGCCCGTCACTACCTTGGGCCCGTTCGGCACGGCCGAGCGCTTGAACTGACTGGTCTGGAAGAAGCGGATCAGGAACTTGCGCAGCCAGAACTTGATGGTCGCCAGGTCATAGGCGACCCGTTCGCTCTCCGGCAAACCGACCGGCCAGCTGCCCGTCGCCGCGTCGCCCCAGGCCTGATGGGCGAGAAAGGCCACCTTGGACGGCTTCAGACCAAAGCGGCTGATGTAGAACAGGAAGAAGTCGTTCAGCGCATAGGGGCCGACGATGCTCTGGGTCGACTGGATCGCCCCGTCAGCGCTCGCCGGCACCAGCTCGGGCGAGATCTCGGTGGCCAGGATGGCGTGCAGGATCGGCGCGGCCTCAGGCCCGATCAGTTCGCCGTCGGCGACCCAGCGGATCAGGTGCTGGATCAGGGTCTTCGCCACCCCGCCGTTGACGTTGTAGTGGCTCATGTGGTCGCCGACGCCATAGGTGCACCAGCCCAGGGCCAGTTCCGACAGGTCGCCGGTGCCGAGCACAAAGCCATGGTTCTGATTGGCTAGTCGGAACAGATAGTCGCTGCGCAGACCCGCCTGAACATTCTCGAAGGTGATGTCGTGCACCGGATGGCCGTCGGCGAAGGCATGGCCGATGTCGCGCAGCATCTGTTCGGCGGCGGGGCGAATGTCGATCTCGGCCCCCGTCACCCCCAGCGCCGTCATCAGCGCCCAGGCGTTGGACTTGGTGCCTTCCGACGTGGCGAAGCCCGGCAGGGTGAAGCCGAGAATCCCGGTGCGCGGCAGCTTCAGCCGGTCAAAGGCGCGACACGCCACCAGCAGGGCCTGGGTCGAATCCAGCCCGCCCGAGACGCCGATCACCAGGATCTTCGACCCCGTCGCCGTCATCCGCCGCATCAGACCCTGGACCTGGATGTTGAAGGCCTCGAAGCAGTCCTGATCCAGACGCGCAGCGTCATCCGGCACGAAGGGGAAGCGGTCCAGCGGACGGATCAGGGCGTCGCCCGGCCCCTCCGCGGCCTCGAACGGCACCACCGTCGCGGCCTCGCCTTCCAGACGGGCGCAGTCGGCGAAGGTGCCGTTGCGCAACCGGTCCAGACCGATCCGCTCGACGTCCACGTCGGCCACGGTCAGATGGCTTTCCAGCGCGAACCGCTCGCCCTCGGCTAGCTTGGCGCCCAGCTCGTGAATGGTCGCCTGACCGTCCCAGGCCAGGTCCGTGGTGCTTTCGCCCCAGCCCGAGGCGGCGAAGACATAGGCCGACAGGGTGCGGCTGGACTGGCTGGCGCACAGCAGGGCGCGCTCGTCGGCCTTGCCGATGACGATGTTGGAGGCCGACAGGTTGCAGAGGATGCGCGCGCCCGCGAGCGCCGCCCGCGTCGACGGCGGCTGCGGCGCCCAGAAGTCCTCGCAGATCTCGACCGCGAAGACGAAGCCCGGCCGGTTGGTCGCTTCGAAGATCAGACCCGGCGCGAAATCGACGCTCTCGCCGTTGAGGACGACCGAATCCTCGGACCGGCTGGCGGCCGGCGCGAACCAGCGCTTCTCGTAATATTCGCGGTAGTTGGGCAGGTAGGTCTTCGGCGCCACGCCCAGCACCTCGCCGCCGCCCCCACTGCCGCCAAGAACCACGGCGCAGTTGAACAGGGCGTCGCCGTTGCGGATCGGCGCGCCGACCACGGCGATCACCCCCGCCTGATCCGCGACCTCGGCCAGTTCGGCGATGCGGTGCTCGACCTCCTCCAGCAGGGCCGCCTGCATCAGAAGGTCGTCGATGGCGTAGGCGCTCAGCGACAGTTCGGGGAAGACCAGCAGATCCACGCCTTGCTCGCCCGCCTGACGGATCAGCCGCTCGTGTTCTTCGGCGTTGGCGGCCGGGTCGGCGACATGAACCACCGGGGTCGCGGCGGCGACGCGCACAAAGCCGTGGCGGCGCGGGGCGTGGAAGGTATGCGTCTCGGACTTCGCCATCTATTTTCCGCTCATCCCGGCGGACGCCGGGATCCAGTGAGAGCCATAGGCACAGACCTTGCGGCCTTCCTGATCAATATAGGGTTGCGTCCCGAACCCAAAGCACCGGATCCCGGCGTCCGCCGGGATGAGCGGGCGTGGGAAGTTCGTGACCTGCGAACCGGCGTCGGCTAAGGCTCAGGCCATGAGCGATACGCCCAAAAAAGGCTGGTTCCAGCGACTGAGCGCGGGTCTGTCCCGCTCCTCCAAACAGATGACCGAACAGGTCGTCTCGACCTTCGTGAAGGAGCCTCTGTCCGAAGAGGCGCTGGAGCGTCTGGAAGAGCATCTGATCGAGAGCGACCTCGGCCCCGCCGCCTCGGCCCGCATCGTCGAACGCTTCCGCGAGCTGCGCTTCGGCAAGTCGTCCGACGAGCGCGAGGTCAAGGAAGCCCTGGCCGAGGCCGTGGCCGCCGAACTGCTGCCGCGTCAGGCGACGTTTGACCCCCTCAGCGGGCCCAAGCCCTATGTCGTCCTGTTCGTCGGCGTGAACGGCTCGGGCAAGACCACGACGCTGGGCAAGATCGCCTCGGACCTGACCGCCAAGGGCGCCAAGGTGATGATCGTCGCCGGCGACACCTTCCGCGCCGCCGCCCGCGAACAGCTCAAGGTCTGGGCCGAACGCGCCGGGGCCGATTTCGAGAGCCGCCGCGACGGCGCCGACGCCGCTGGCCTGGCCTTTGACGCCTATGCCAAGGCGAAAGCCGAGAACTACGACGTCGTCCTGATCGACACCGCCGGGCGCTTGCAGAACAAGTCGGCCCTGATGGACGAACTGCTGAAGATCGTCCGCGTGCTGAAGAAGGTCGACGCCGAGGCCCCGCACGAGACCCTGCTGGTGCTGGACGCCACCGTGGGCCGCAACGCCCTGGAGCAGGAAAAGGTCTTCGGCCGCACCGCCTATGTCTCCGGCGTGGTCATGACCAAGCTGGACGGCACGGCGCGCGGCGGGGTTCTGGTCCCGGTGGCCCAGGCTTCCGACGCCCCGATCAAGCTGATCGGCGTCGGCGAAGGCGTCGACGACCTGCAACCCTTCGACGCGCGCGCGTTTTCCCGATCACTGGTCGGCCTCGAGGACTGAAGCAGATGAGTGAACTTTCGCGTCGCAATTCCAACATCCGGCAGGCCGTCGATTTCGGCGCTCTCGTCGCCTTCATGACCGCCTACGCCGTCAACCGCTTCATGCGCGGTCTGGAAGGGCAGGAAGCCCTGGTTCAGGCGACCTGGGTGCTGGTCATCGCCTCCGCCCTGGCGCTGATCGCAGGCTGGCTGATCGAGAGGCGCCTGGCTCCCCTGCCCCTGTTCACCGGCGCCTTCGCCCTGGTGTTCGGCGTCCTGACGCTGGTGTTCCACGATCCCGACCTGCTGAAGATCAAGCTGACCATCCAGAATGCGGTCCTGGCGGCCGTGCTTTTGGGGTCGATCCCCCTCAAAAAATACGCCTTCAAATACCTGCTCGGCGCGGCCTTCCAACTGACCGACGCCGGTTGGCGCGGCCTGACCCTGCGCTACGGCCTGTTCTTTGCCGCCGTTGCGATCGTCAACGAGGTCGTCTGGCGGACGCAGTCCGACGACACCTGGGTTGCGTTTCGAGGCGGGCTCTGGATCGCCTCCGCAGCCTTCGGCGTCTGGCAGGTCTTCTTCATCATGAAACACGTCATCAAGGACGAGGACGCTGAGCCCATCTCGCCCGACACGGGACTGTAACGCGCGCCTCTCCCTCGTCATCCTGGCCACGCCCGCCAAGCCCGCAAGGGCGCCGAGCCGGGACCGCCACAGACGCAACCTTGGGCTGGGCGCGGCGTTTTTCTGCGGTCCCGGATAGCGGCTGCGTCGCTTCCGGGATGTCGCGCCTCAAGTCGTATGAAAGCGCGATAGCCCTGACGAAATGTAGCCTTACCGTCGTCAAAGCGTAAAGCGCGGCTGTTAGCTGTCACGCCATGTCCGGCGCGCCGGAACGGGGATCGAGGACGATGGTCAAGTCGGGCAAGCAGGCGAAGATCAAGGGCGGGCTGGCGGAATCGCCCAGCCACCTGATGCACCGGGTGTTGCAGCTCTCGCTCGACATCTACGCCGAAGAAGCCGGGCCTGACGGCCTGACCCAGCGTCAGTTCGCCGTGCTCGAAGCGGTGTCGGCGCGCTCGGGCCTGACCCAGACTGATCTGGTCAAGGCCACCGGCATCGACCGCTCAACCCTGGCCGATCTGGTGGCGCGGATGACCGCCAAGGGCCTGCTGCAGCGCGAACGTTCGGCGCTGGACGCGCGGGCCAAGGCGGTGCGCCTGTCGGCCGAGGGCGAAGCCGCCCTGATCGCCGCCCGCCCTCGCGTCGAGGCCGCCGACAAACGCATTCTGGCCCTGCTGCCCCGGTCCAGGCGCGAAGGCTTCCTCGACCTGCTGACCAGCCTGACCGACGCCGCCGACGCGGCGCCGGAACAGGCCCGCGCCGAGGCCAAGGCGGCCCGCAAGGCAGCCAAGGACGCACGCAAGGCCGAGAAGGCCGCCAAGAAGGCTCTGGACGGCGGAACGAAGCCGAAAAAGAAGAAGAAGCTCGTCGAACCGGCGATCGACGCAGCCGCGACCGAAGCGGTCGTCATCCCGCTGAAAGACGCGGCGAAGGCCTAAAGCGAAATCGGTTTGGACACCGATCGCGTCCAAACTCGGATATTGGCTCCAGCATCATGCCGTGAATCAGGCTCTAGACCCTGATATCCAGCAGCGAACCCGGCCGCTGATAGCGCGCGGCCGGCGGGGCTTCCTGGGTCTGCACCGACCGCACCGGCGTGTCCGCCCGCGCCTCGACCGGGGCGGCGGCGATCGGCGCGCTGACGCCCATGGCCGCGCGGAAGAAGGCGGACTGGGAGGTTCTCAGGGCATGGGCCGCGCCGCCTGCGGCAGGCGGGAAGGCCGGACGGTCTGAAGGAATCGCGGACATGGGCCGACGATCCGCCCAAACGGTCTAGATATGGTTAATGCGCGATTCACCGTGTTTCGCGCCGGATGACTTCAGCGCGGCGGCGCCTTGAGCGCATCCACCAGCTTCTGCAGATCGGCGTCGGTCAGGACCGGTCCCGACGACTTGGCGACGATGGTGCCATAGGCGTCCACCGCAAAGCTCTCCGGCACGCCCGAGACGCCGAGGTCCAGCCCCGCCCGCCCCTCGCGGTCCACCAGCACCAGAGCATAGGGGTCGCCCAGTTCGTCGAGGAAGGCGCGGGTGGCGACCGGCTCGTCCTTGTAGGCCACGCCGACGACGTTGATCCCCTGCGCCTTCAGCTTCATCAGCTGCGGGTGCTCCAGCCGGCAGGGCGCGCACCAGCTGGCGAACAGGTTGACGATCATCGGCTTGCCGACGCCCGCCGTCTTCAGGTCCAGCCTCTGGTCGGTCTCGACGTCGCCTTGCAGGATCGGCAGCACCGTCTGCGGGATCGGCTGGCCGACCAGGGCGTCGGGCTTGTACGAACGGCCCTCGCCCGGCGCGCCGGACATCGTGTTCAACTGGACCATCAAGAAGACGCCCAAGGCGGCGAGCGCCGCGATCGGGATCAGGGCGAACCAGCGGTTCATTTGCGGGCCTCTTCCAGACGGGCCAGCTCGCGCTTCCAGCGACGGGCGGCGACCAGGGCGCGCACCGAAATCGCGGCCAGAGCGACGGCGCTGATCGCCCAGGACGACCAGACGAAGACGCCGTAGGGGCTCATGTCGAGATCCAGCATCGGCGTCTCCCTAGGCTTCTTGCGCGGCGCGGGCGCGCAGCGTCAGGACGCGGCGACGGCGCACCTCGGTGCGGATCGACGTCAGCCAGATGGCGCCGAACAGCATCCCGTAAGCCGCCATCATGGTCAGCAGGGGCGTAAGGTAAGCCGGATCCAGACTGGTTCCCCCAGCGCGCAGCAGCGAGGCCGGTTGATGCAGGGTGTTCCACCAGTCGACCGAGAACTTCACGATGGGCAGGTTGATCAACCCGACCAGCCCCAGGACGGCGGCGGCGCGCCCGGCCTTCTGCTCGTCGTCGATCGAGGCGCGCAGGGCCATGTAGCCGAGGTAGAAGAGGAACAGCACCAGCACCGAGGTCAGCCGCGCGTCCCAGACCCACCAGGTCCCCCACATGGGCTGGCCCCACAGCGAGCCGGTGATCAGGGCCAGGCCCGTGAACACCGCGCCCGGCAGGGCGGCGGCGCGCGCGGCGGCGTCGGCCAGAGGGTGACGGAAGACCAGGGCGAAGAAGCTGGAGACGCCCAGCGCCGCATAGGCGCCTAAGCCCAGGGTCGCGGCCGGCACATGGATGAACATGATCCGCACCGTGTCGCCCTGCTGATAGTCGGCGGGCGCGGTGAAGCTGAGCCAGGCGCCGACCGCCAGCAGGACGACCGCCAGCCCCCACAGCACCGGCGTGACCGGGCGGGTGAAGCGCATGAAGCGGTCGGGATTGGCGAGGCCGAACATGGTCCGCCGCTTACGCGGCGCGGCGCCCGACGGCAAGCGGCCCTGAAGTCGCGATCAGCAAAACAGCGGCGGGCGAGACAGCCCCGCCCGCCCTCCGTCATCCCCGGGCTTGTCCCGGGGATCCAGAGACTCAGGCGTGGCTAGCGGCCCGCGCCGAGAACTGAGCTTCAGGCATCGTGCGTCTGGATTCTCGGCACAAGGCCGAGAATGACGACCAAAGCGTGCGGCCTACAGCTTGAGCCCGTGCTGGGCCGCCAGGGCCTCCAGCTTGACCATCGGACGCGGCCCCCAGTGGGCGATCACTTCCGAGGCGGCCAGCGAACCCAGGGCTCCGGCTTCGGCCAGCGACAGGCCGCGCGCCAGACCCAGCAGGACGCCGGCGGCGTACTGGTCGCCCGCGCCCGTGGTGTCGACGACCTTGTCGACCGGGAAGGCGGCGATCTCGACCCGCTCGTCGCCGCGGAAGATGACCGAACCGGCGGCGCCGCGCGTCACGGCGGCGACATCGACGATGCGGCCCAGGTGAGCGGCGGCGTAGTCAAAGTTCTCGGTCTCGAACAGGGCGTGCAGTTCGGATTCATTGGCCAGGACGATGTCGGCCGAGGCCTCGATGAAGGCCAGCAGTTCGGCGCGCCAGCGATGCACCACAAAGGCGTCCGACAGGGTGATGGCGACCTTGCGGCCCGCCGCGTGGGCAGCAGCGGCGGCGGCCTCGAAGGCGGCGCGGGCCGGGGCCGGGTCGAACAGATAGCCTTCCAGATAGACGATCTCGCTGGCGCCGATCAGGTCGGCGTCGATGTCGTCGACCGTCAGTTGGTTGGCGGCGCCCAGGAAGGTGCACATGGTCCGCTGGGCATCGGGGGTGACGTTGATCAGGCAGCGGCCGGTGCCGAAGCCGGCGCCCGCGCCGTCTTCTAGAACCGGGGTGTCGAAATGCACCCCCGAGGCGCGGATGTCGTGGCTGAAGACCTCGCCCAGCGTGTCCTTGGCCACCTTGCCGATATAGGCCGCGCGGCCGCCGAACGAGCCGACGCCGGCCACGGTGTTGCCGGCCGACCCGCCCGAAGCCTCGACCCCCGCCGCCATGGCGTCATACAGCATGGCGCTCTGATCCTCGTCGACCAGTTGCATCGAGCCGGCGACCAGCTTGTGCGCCTCCAGGAAGGCGGGCTCGCACGGGCTCAGCACGTCGACGATGGCGTTGCCGACGGCGCAGACGTCGAAGCGGGCGGAGGAGATGGCGTTCTGGGTCATGCGCGCCCCATAGCGGGCCAACGTCGCCGACGCCAGCGCGAGGCTTTTCGCCGCCGTCGAAAACAGCCTATGCAGGTCGCCGCTGAGGAGGAGCCAACATGATCGACGTCGCCGTCCTGACCCCCGACCCCGCCGACCCGTCCTACGCCGGGCAATGGCCGGGCGTGCTGGATCGTCTGTCGGCGGCGCTGGCCACGGCGGGGATCAAGGCCCGGCCGACGCCCTGGACCGATCACGTCGAGAGCGCCCACGACCTGACGGACTTTGCCCTGATCCTGCCCCTGATCGTCTGGGGCTACCACCGCGACCACGAGCGCTGGGTGCAGGCCTGCGTGACCTGGGCCGAAGCGGGGGCGCCCCTGGCCAATCCCGCCGAGGTGCTGCGCTGGAACTCCGACAAACGCTATCTGGCCCGGCTCGCGGAAAAGGGCGTCGACATCCCGCCGACCATCTGGACCGACCACGCCAGCCCCGCCGTGGTCGAGGCCGCCTTCGCCGCCACCGGGGCCGAGCAGTTGATCGTCAAGCCGACCGTCTCCGGCGGCGCCTGGCGCACGCTCAAGGTCTCGGCCGGCGACCTGCTGGAGGATGTGCTGGCCGAGGCCCCGGAAGGCGGGGCCATGATCCAGCCCTTCCTGCCGACCATCGGCACAGCGGGCGAAACCTCGCTGCTCTTCTTCGGCGGCGAACTGAGCCACGTCGTCAACAAGCGCCCGGCCCACGCCGACGAGTTCCGCATCCAGGTGCAGTACGGCGGCCAGTATCAGCGGCTGGACCAGGCCCCCGAGGGCGCGCTGTCGCTGGCCGAACGCACGCTCGCCGCCATTGACGAGCCGCTTCTCTACGCCCGCATCGACATGGTCCCCGACGCCGACGGCCGCTGGCTGCTGATGGAGGCCGAACTGATCGAGCCCGATTTCTACCTGAGCGCCGCGCCCGAGGCCGGCGCCCGCTTCGGCCGGGCGGTGGCCGACCGGCTGGGGCTGTAAGCCACCCTCTTCTTCCGTCATCCTCCGGCAAGCGGCGCAGCCGCGCAGACCGGGGGATGACGGAAGGGGTCAAACCCCGACGAAACTCGCCCGCGACGGACACAGGTCCGAGATCACGCAGGCCAAGCATTTGGGCCGCTGCGCCAGGCAGGTGTAGCGGCCGTGCAGGATCAGCCAGTGGTGGGCCTTGGGCAGCCAGGCCTCGGGCACCACCCTGTGCAACTGGGCCTCGACCTTGTCCGGCGTCGCCGCATTGGCCAGGCCCAGGCGGTGCGAGACGCGAAACACGTGGGTGTCCACAGCGATGGCCGGCTCGATGCCCAGTTCGTTCAGCACCACGCTGGCGGTCTTGCGCCCCACGCCCGGCAGGGCCTGAAGGTCCGTCCGGTTCAGCGGCACCTCGCCGCCGTGCTGCTCGACCAGCATCCGCGCCGCTGCGATGACGTTCCTCGCCTTGGTGCGATAGAGGCCGATGGAGGAGATCAGCGGGATCAGCCCCTCCTCGCCCAGGGCCAGCATCTTCTGCGGCGTGTCGGCCACCGCGAACAGGGCCTTGGTCGCCTTGTTGACCCCCACGTCGGTCGCCTGCGCCGACAGGGCGACGGCCACCACCAAGGTATAGGGATTGACGAAGTCCAGCTCGGTCTTGGGGTCGGGCATGACGCCCGACAGGCGCACGAAGATTTCCTCGACCCGGTCCTCGTCCGGCGGCCAGCCGATCACGGCCCCGACCGGCGCCTTTTTCGGCGCGCGCGACCGCTTGCCGGGCGGCGGGGTCAGGGCGGCGCGGACGGTCTTGGAAGCGGGGCGTTTGCGGACGGTCATATCCTCGCTTCGCCTTCCCGCGCGGCCAGGTCAACGGGGCGCCGGCGACACGCTGCGACGAAATCGCGCAGGGGCCTCTTGATTTATGGACGGACCTGTCCATTTTACGCGCCGGATTTGAAAAGAGCTGTCTCCCCCATGGCCCTCCCCGCCCCTTTGAAGAAACGCCTGCTGCTGATCGTCGGCGGGGTCGTCGGCGTCGCCCTCATCGTCGGGGGCGTGGTCTGGTGGCAGGGCAAGCAGCGCTGGGAGGCGACCGACAACGCCTTCGTCCAGGCCGACACCGTCCTGGTCAGCCCGCGCATCAGCGGCTCCGTGATCGAGGTCCTGGTCAGGGACAACCAGCGCGTCGAGGCCGGTCAAATCCTGGCCCGTTTGGACGACGCCGACGCCAAGGCGGCCCTGGCTCAGGCCCAGGCCAACCTGACCTCGGTCAAGGCGGCGGTCGACAATGTCGACGCCCGCGCCGCCCAGGAACAGGCCACCATTGCTGAGCGGGCCGCCGCCGTGACCCAGGCCCGCGCCCAGGCCGGACTGGCCCACGCCCAGGTCGACCGCTACGGCAAGCTGGCGGAACAGGGCTGGGTGTCGCAGCAACGCATCCAGACCGAGCGCGCCTCGGCCGAAACCGCCGCCGCTTCGGTGGAGCAGGCGCAAGCCGCCCTGACCGCCGAACAGCGCGCCGCCGCCGTGCTCGGCTCGACCCGCAACCAGAGCGTCGCCGCCGTCGAACAGGCTAGAGCCCTGGTCGAACAGGCTCAGCTGACCCTGGACCGCACCGTCATCCGCGCCCCCGTCGCCGGGGTCGTCGGCGCGCGCGGCGTCCGCGTCGGCCAGGTGGTGCAGGCCGGCGGACAGATGATGTCCATCGTCCCCCTGCAGGACACCTACGTGGTCGCCAACTTCAAGGAGACCCAGGTCGGCCGCATGCGGTTGGGCCAGCAGGTCGAGATCAAGGCCGACGCCTTCCCCGGCCAGTCCATCGTCGGCCACGTGGACAGCTTCGCCCCCGCCACCGGCTCCGAATTCGCCCTGATCCCGGTCGAGAACGCCACCGGCAACTTCACCAAGATCACCCAGCGCGTCCCCGTGCGCATCGTCGTGGATCACCGCGCCTCGGGCGAGCCGGTCGCCCTGCGTCCCGGCCTGTCGGTCGAGATCAAGGTGGATCTGAAGAGCCAGGGCGGCGCCGCCTTCGCCGACGCTCATCTGGGCGAGGTCGCTGTCGCGTCTCTGGACCCGGTTCGGTGAGAGACGGCGCTCCTGTCGGCGCCGCGTCTGGCGTCTCGGCCGCTCCAGCCCAGCCCGAGATCAACTGGCCGGTCCTGCTGCTCGGCTTCGCCGGCATGGTCATCGGCCAGTTCATGGCCATTCTGGACATCCAGATCGTCGCCGCCTCCCTGCCCCAGATCCAGGCCGGGGTCGGCGCCTCGGCCGACGAGATCAGCTGGATCCAGACCGCCTATCTGATCCCCGAGGTCGTGATGATCCCCCTCTCGGGATACCTCTCGCGACTGTGGGGCACGCGCCCCCTGTTCCTGGCCTCCTGCGCCGGCTTCCTGATCATGAGCGTGGCCGTGGGCCTGTCGTCGTCGGTCGAGATGATGATCTTCTTCCGCGCGCTGCAAGGCTTTGTCGGCGGGGCCATGATCCCGACCGTCTTCGCCGTGGCCTTCACCGCCTTCCCGCCCGACAAGCGCGTCACCGCCAGCGTCATCATGGGTCTGATCGTCACCCTGGCCCCGACCGTCGGCCCGACCCTGGGCGGACACCTGACCGAAGCCCTCAGCTGGCGCTGGCTCTTCTTCATCAATGTCTTCCCGGGGATGCTCGTCCTCTTCCTGGTCAGCCGCTACGCCCACTTCGACAAGGGCGACGCCCGCCTGGCCAAGGGCTTCGACTGGTGGGGTCTGGGGCTGATGGCCGCCTTCCTGATGAGCCTGCAATTCGTGCTGGAGGAAGGCGCCAAGAACGACTGGCTGGCCGACGACCCCATCCTGCTGCTCAGCGTCGTCGCCGCCGTCTGCGGGCCGGCCTTCGTCTGGCGCTCGCTGACCTATCGGAATCCGATCGTCGAACTGCGCGCCTTCTCCAACCGCAACTTCCTGGTCGGCGTCGTCATGACCTTCATCGTCGGCGCGGCCCTGTTCGGCGGCACCTTCCTGATGCCCCTCTTCCTGGGCCGGGTGCGCGGCTATTCGGCGGCCGAGGTCGGCACCACCATGGTCGTCTCGGGCCTGGCCATGTTCGCCACCGGCCCCTTCGCCGGTCGGCTGGTGCGCAAGGTGGATCCCCGCATCCTGATGTTCGCCGGCTTCATCCTGTGCGCCTGGGGCATGTGGGACGCCCGCGCCGTGACGGGCGAATGGGGCTTCTGGGAATTCGCCGGGGTCCAGGCCATGCGCGGCGTCGGCGTCATGATCGCCATGATCGCCTCGCAGCAGGTCACCATGTCGACCCTGCCGCCGCACATGGTCAAGAACGCCTCGGGTCTGGTGAACCTCAGCCGCAACGTCGGGGGGGCCTTCGGCCTGGCCATCCTCAACACCTCTCTGACCCAGAACACCGCCCTGCACATGGTCGAGCTGACCAGCGCCATCGACCAGTCCAACGTCGCCGTCAGAACCATGATGGCCGGTCTGGCCGAACGCTTCGCCGGCTCCATCGACCCGCACGCCTCGGCGATGAAGGCGATCTACGGCATGCTGCAGAAACAGGCGACGACCCTGGCCTTCGGCGACGCCTTCGCCCTTCTGGGCGTGGCCTGCGCCTGCGCGGCCTTCGTCACCCTCCTGTCCAGGCCCGTGAAGGCCCCGCCCTCGCCCGAACCGTCCGAGATCCACTGATGCCGCGCATTCCCGGTCAGATCGACGAACGCAAGAGCGAGGCCATTCTCGCCGCCGCCTCCGAGCTGTTCGTCGAAAAAGGCGTCGGCGCCTCCATGGCCGAGATAGCGCGGCGGGCGGGGGTGTCGAAACAGACCCTCTACAACCGCTACCCCTCCAAGGCCGAGATCGGCCGCGCCCTGGCCGCGCGCCGGTCGGACGCCATCACCGCCCCCTTGCGCGGCGGGGACGCCCCCGAAGCGGTTCTAGCCGCCGTCGCCGAGGCCCTGATCGTCAAGATCAGAGAGAGCCAGAAGGGCGCCTCCCTGCGCGGCGTCGCCTTGCTGTCGCCCGAGGCCCCCGAACTGGCCGCCGCCATCTATGACGCCGGGCCGGGCGAATCCTTGCGCCGTCTCGCCGCCTGGATGGCCGAGCAGGACCGGCGAGGCGTGCTGTCGACGCCCGACCCCATGCATGCCGCCGAAATCTTCTCGGGCATGACGCTCGGCCATGGCCATCTGCGCGCCATTCTCGGCGTGCCCCACCCGCCCGTGGCCGACGTGCCGGCGCGGGCGCGCGAAGTCGCCCGTCGCTTCTTCCGCGCCTTCGCCGTCGACTGACCGGCGCGGGCCGGCCCGTCAGGCGGCCAGTCCGGCGGCCAGTCCGGTGCGCCGTCGGATTGGCCTGTCGGGTCGGAAGGGCGTAAAGGCCGGACGAAATCCTGTCCTCGCGGAGCCCCCATGCTGATCCACCTGTCGTCCTGGCCTGAAATCGACGCGCGCCTGAAGGACGGCGCCCCCCTCTCCAAAACCGTCATCGTGCCGATCGGCTCGAACGAACAGCATGGCCCGACCGGCCTTCTCGGCACCGACTGGCTCTGCCCCGAGATCATCGCCCACGCCGCCGAAAAGGGCGACGAGCGCCTGATCGTGGCCCCGACCTTCAACATCGGCATGGCCCAGCATCACCTGGCCTTCGCCGGCACCATCTCCTTGCGCCCCTCGACCTTCATGGCCGCCATCACCGACTGGGTGTCGTCGCTGGCCCGCCACGGCTTCGAGCGGATCTATTTCCTCAACGGCCACGGCGGCAACGTCGCCACCATCGAGGCGACCTTCGCCGAGATCTACGCCGAGTGGTCGTTTGTCGAAGAGCAACCGCCCTTCGTGCTGAAGCTGCGCAACTGGTGGGACCTGCCCGGCGTGCACAAGCTGTGCGAGGAAATCTTCCCCGTCGGCCACGGCAGCCACGCCACCCCGTCCGAGATCGCCGTGACCCAGGCCGGCTATCCCGACCGCATCAAGACCGCCGACTACAGCCCCAGGATCGCCCCCATGGGCCCGATCCGCGACGCGCTGGACTACCGCGCCCGCTTCCCCGACGGCCGCATCGGCTCCGACCCCGCCCAGGCCAGCCCCGAGAAGGGCCAGCGCATCATCGACGCCTCGATCCCGGCGTTGATCCAGGACGTCTCGGCCTTCGCCGCCGAAGTCCTGCCCTGAACCCAATAGGCCTGATCCGCTTGCTCGACGGGCGGAACAGGCCCACGGTCCCCGCATGAACCCCATAGATCAGGCCGCCCGCACCGCCCGCGCCGGACAGGAGACGGCCCAGGCTTCGGCCGAGGTCATCGCCCGTCGAATGACAATCATGGGCGAGGCCATGGCCAATCCCCTGCGCGCCGACCACGCCGAACTGGGGCGGATGGGCACGGAAAAGGTCGAGGCCCTGACGGCCTCGGCCGGCGCCGTCGCGGCGGGCGCGCTGGATCTGGCCGAACAGGGCGGCCGCATCGCCGGTCGCGAAGGGGCCGAGGCCTCGGCGCATCTGACGCGTCTGGCGAGCGCCGACAGTCTGGCCGGGGCGGCGGCGCTGCAGGCCGCCTGGGGCATGGGCGTCTGGTCGCGCGCCGTGGCCGACGGCTGGAGCCTGGGCGCCGCCCTGCTCAAGACCCAGGCCGAGGCCCTGTCGCCGATCCACGCCGCGGCCGTCGCCAACGCCGCACGCCTCAAACGCTAGATCATCTCGACGGGATGGACGGCGTGATGGAACGTCGCCCCGACCTGCGGTGTTGCTTGCTGTAGTCCAGCAAGGAGCCCGACATGGCCGAGCAAGACCCCAAGAAGACCAAGGACCCGCACCCCGGCATGATGGGCGACGGCACCGAAGAGCAGAACCTCAACCAGCCCGGCGATCCGTCCAAGCGGATTTCGGAAGAGGAAGTCGACAACGCCTTCACCAAGGACCCGAAGATCGTCCCGAAGAAGTAGGCGCTCCCCTTCCCGTTCATCCCGGCGGACGCTGTGATCCAGTTCTTTGGCGACAAGCGCCTCTTTGACCTTCGGAAAGCCATGTCCGCCGTGGCGCCTGTGTCTCTCACTGGATTCCGGCGTCCGCCGGAATGAACGGAGAGGATAGGTTCAGGCGGTGCGGATGACACCCCCGCGCGCCTCGACCGGCCAGGGCGTCAACTTGCCGCCTGCACAGGGACCGCCGACGCACGATCCGCTCAGCGGCTCGAAGATCGCCCCGTGCCAGCCGCAGATGATCAACGAGCCGTCCGGCGTCAGATAGCGGTCCAGCTCCATAGCGATGGGGAAGCCCGCGTGCGGGCAGCGGTCCACCCAGCCCGCGATCTGGCCGTCCTTCTTCACCACAAAGCCGTGGAAATAGGCCTCGCCGATCTGCAGCACGAAGCCGCGCGAGCCGGGGTCGGCGATGTCGCCCTCGGCGCACAGGGCCACGTTCGGCGGCGTCTTCCAGACCCGCTGACGCGGCGCGGCTTCGGCAGCCGATTCGACGGGCTCGGGCACTATTCGCGTTCGGGCTTGAGCGGTCGGGTCAGCAGGGCCTCGATGGCCGCGTCCACCGTGGTCTCGCCCGCCAGCACGGCGGCGACCGCCTCGCAGATGGGGGTTTCGACGCCCAGTTTTCGGGCCAGTTCGCGCACGGCGGGCGCGCTCTCATAGCCCTCGGCCACCGAGCGTTTGCCAGCCAGAGCCTGCTCCACGCTCATGCCCTGACCCAGGGCCAGGCCCAGGCTCATGTTGCGCGACTGCGGGCTGGAGCAGGTCAGCACCAAGTCGCCCAGACCGCACAGGCCGGCGACCGTCTCGGCCTTGCCGCCCAGGGCCTGGGCCACGCGGACGATTTCAGCAAAGCCGCGCGTGATGACGGCGGCGTGGGCGCTGCGGCCCAGTTCGCGGCCCTCGACGATGCCACAGGCGATGGCCAGGACGTTCTTCAGCGCCCCGCCCGTCTCGGCCCCGATCAGGTCGTCGGCCAGATAGGGGCGGAAGACCGGCCCCGACAGGGCCGTGGCCAAGGCCACCGCCATGGCTTCATCCTCGCAGGCGATGGTCACGGCGCTGGGCAGGCCGCGCGCCACCTCGGCGGCGAAGCTCGGCCCCGACAGGACGGCGGGCGTGGCCGAGGGAATCGTCTCGGCCAGGACGTCGGTCATCAGCTTCAGCGAGCCGCGCTCGATGCCCTTGGCGCACAGCACGATCGGCAGGCCGGGCCGCGCATAGGGGGCAAAGGCCGTCAGCGTCGCCCGCATATGCTGGGCCGGCGGCACCGCCAGAATCAGATCGCAGTCGGCCAGATCGGCCAGGTCGGCGGTGACATTGATGGCCGAGTCCAGCTCGACGCCCGGCAGGAAGGCGTCGTTCACCCGCCGCGCGCGGATGCTCTCGATCACCTCGGGTTCGCGCGCCTGCAGCACGACCGCCAGGCCCGCCGCCGCTGCGCTCTGCGCCAGGGCCGTGCCCCAGGCGCCGCCGCCGATTACGCCTGCTGTGTGAAATTCCATGCCTACTCCGGTCCCCCGACCACCGCGCGGACGAAGGGCCGTCAGGCCTTCGCGCCCTTGCGGCCCGTTTTCTTGTGAACAGGATCGGCGTTCGCGCGCGCCTCGTCCAGAGGCCATCGCGGTCGGGCGGCGACATCAATGTCCGAAACCATGCCTTTTTCCAGCCGCTCCGCCCCCGCCAGCGCGATCATGGCGGCGTTGTCGGTGCAATAGACCATGGGGGGCGCCAGGAAGCCAAAGCCGTGCTTGGTCGCCAGATCCTCCAACATGCGCCGGATCGTCTTGTTGGCCGCCACCCCGCCCGCGACCACAAAATGAAGATGCTCATGCGCCTCAGCATAGGCCACCATGGCCCGCTCGGTCCTCTCCGACAGCTGGCGCGCGATCGCCTTCTGCACTGCGTCGGCCAGATCGGCCTTGTCCTGATCCGTCTCGCAGGTCTGGGCCAGCCGCGAGGCCGCCGTCTTCAGCCCCGAGAAGGAGAAGTCGCAGTCCTTGCGGCCCAGCAGCGCCCTCGGCAGCTCAAACCGCGACCCGTCGCCGGACGCCGCCAGCGTCTCCAGCGCCGGCCCGCCCGGATAACCCAGGCCCATGGCCTTGGCGATCTTGTCGAAGGCCTCGCCCGCCGCGTCGTCGATGGTGGTGCCGAGGCGGCTCATGTCGCCGATGCCGCGCACCTCCAGCAACTGGCAATGCCCGCCCGAGACCAGCAGCAGCAGGAAGGGATAGGTCGTCTCCGCTCCCAGCCGCGCCGACACCGCGTGGCCTTCCAGGTGGTTGACCGCGATCAGCGGCAGGTCGCGCGCCAGCGCCACGGCCTTGCCGTAGGACAGACCCACCATGACCCCGCCGACCAGACCCGGCCCGGCGGTCGCCGCCACGCCGTCGAGCGCGGCATAGCCGATCCCGGCCTCGGCCATGGCCCGGCGGGCGACGCCGTCGATCATCTCGACATGGCTGCGCGCGGCGATTTCCGGCACCACGCCGCCGAAGGCCGCGTGCTCGTCGATCTGGCTGTGAATGACGCTGGACAGGACCTCGGCCCCGCTCGCCGACAGGCGCACCACCGAGGCGGCGGTCTCGTCGCAGCTGGTCTCCAGGCCCAGAACCGTCAGCACGGCGCCGGGGGCGCGGCCTTCGGCCCCACCCGCGCCAAGGCTCGGCTTGGTTGCCCCCGTCGTTCCGCTGCTATAGTCCGCGCCAGTGTTCATCGGGCCCGAGGTAGCGGCCCGTTCCCCCTTTCGCAACGGGCTGCGCGACTTCATGACCCCGCTTCTTCGCATCGGCACCCGCCGCTCCAAGCTGGCGCTGGCCCAGTCCGGCATGATGCAGCGCGCCATCGGCCGCGCTCTGGGCATCGCTGAAGCCGACATCGAACAGCTCGTGCCCCTGGTCGAGATCGTCACCACCGGCGACCGGGTTCAGGACCGCCGCCTGCTGGAGATCGGCGGCAAGGCCATGTTCACCAAGGAGATCGAAGAGGCCCTGCTCGACGGCCGCATCGACGTCGCCATCCATTCGATGAAGGACGTGCCGGCCGAACAACCCGCGGGTCTGGCCATCGCCGCCGTCCCGGAACGCGAGGACGCCCGCGACGGCTTCATCAGCGAGCATTTCGCGGCCTTCGCCGATCTGCCCCACGGCGCCCGCCTCGGCACCGCCTCGCTGCGCCGGCAAGCCCAGGCCCTGTCCCTGCGCCCCGACCTGCAGATCGAGATGCTGCGCGGCAATGTCGACACCCGGCTGCGTCGCCTCAAGGACGGCGACTTCGACGCCATCCTCCTGGCCTGTTCGGGCCTGAACCGCCTCGGCCTGTCCGAGGTCATCCGCGAGCGCCTGTCGCTCGACGCCTTCCTGCCCGCCCCAGGTCAGGGCGCCCTGGCCATCCAGACGCGCGAGGACGACGCCTCCGCCGACTGGACCCGCGCCCTCAACCACGACCTGACCGCTCTCGCCGTCGCCGCCGAGCGCGGCTCCATGTCGGCGCTGGAAGGCTCGTGCCGCACCGCCATCGGCGCCCACGCCGTGATCGAGGGCGACGCGCTGCGTCTGACCACGGAAATGCTCAGCCCGGACGGCTCGGCCCGCTGGCGTCGCGCCGGCGAGATTTCCGGGGTGTCGGCGACGACCGCCCACGACGACGCCCGCCTTCTGGGCCAGCGCCTCGGCGCCGAGGTCCAGGTCGAGGCCGGCGACCAGAAGATCGACCTCTAGGCCATGGGTCCGATCCGGCGCGTCTGGATCACCCGCGCCCAGTCCGGCGCCGCGCGCACCGCCGCCCGGCTGACGGCGCTCGGCTTCGAGCCCGTCGTCGCGCCCCTGCTGACCATCCGGCCTCTGCCCGACGCCCTGCCCCGTTTCTTGGCTGCCGCGCCCGACCTGACCACGGTCGCCGCCCTCGCCTTCACCAGCCCCAATGGCGTCGAGGCCTTCGCCGCCCTCGCCCCGGCGCCCCAGTTGCGCGACCGCCCCGTTTTCGCCGTCGGCGACGCCACCGCAGAGGCCGCCCGCGCAGCGGGCTTCGCCGACGCCCGCTCCGCCGCCGGCGACATCCACGCCCTGGCCCGCCTCATCGCCGCCAGCCCGATCGACGGCCTGATCCTCGCCCCCGGCGCCCGCGAGCCCGCCGGCGACCTCGCCGCCCTGCTGCCCGACCGCGCGATCCAGCGCCTGCCGGTCTACGCCGCCGAGGAAACCGACGCCGCCGTCCCCGCCGCGTTCGACGCCGTCCTCGTCCACTCCCCCCGCGCCGCCCGCGCGCTCGCCGCCGTCCTGCCGCCCGCGGCCGCCCGAAACCGCCTCGCCGTCTGCATTTCTGCCGCCGCTGCAGCCCCGCTGGCCGCCCTCAGCTTTGCTGAAATCCGCACCGCCGAGGCGCCGGATGAAACATCCATGCTGACAGCGCTTGGCAAGTCCGCCCGACCCGTATAAAGAGCCGACCTCGCGCGGCTCTCCGACACTTTTGTGGGGCCGCCGACCGGAGCCGCTTTAGCTCAGCCGGTAGAGCACATCATTCGTAATGATGGGGTCAGGTGTTCGAGTCACCTAAGCGGCACCACCGTCCTTCCAGACATTGAGATCTGAAAAGACCGGCTTCGGCCGTCGAGCCTTGCCGTGCGCCGACAGGATTCCGCGCTACGCTTCGGTCATCACTTGAACGTATAAGCATATCTTTATATGTCTGTCGGCCTCACCGAATTGCAGGAGCCTGCCTTGGCCCGTTCGTCGTTTCTGTTTACCTCCGAGAGCGTCTCGGAAGGCCATCCCGACAAGGTCGCGGACCAGATCTCCGATTCGATCGTCGATCTGTTCCTGTCCAAGGACCCCGAGGCGCGCGTGGCGTGCGAGACCCTGACGACGACGAACCTGGTGGTGATCGCCGGCGAAATCCGCGGCAAGGGCATCATGGACACCGAGGGCAACTGGGCCCCCGGCGTCGAGCAGGAGATCGAGGACACGGTCCGCGGCGTCGTGCGCGACATCGGCTATGAGCAGGACGGCTTCCACTGGAAGACCTTCCAGTTCCAGAACCACCTGCACCCGCAGTCGGCCCACATCGCCCAGGGCGTCGACGCCGGCGAGGACAAGGACGAGGGCGCGGGCGACCAGGGCATCATGTTCGGCTACGCCTCGAACGAGACGCCCGAGCTGATGCCGGCCACCCTGCAATACAGCCACAACATCCTGAAGGCCCTGGCCGACGCCCGCCACTCGGGTCAGGAGCCGGGCCTGGAGCCCGACGCCAAGAGCCAGGTGACGCTGCTGTATCAGGACGGCCGCCCGGTGCGCGCCACCTCCATCGTCGTCTCGACCCAGCACAAGGCCAATCTGAGCCAGTCTCAGGTCGCCGACATCGTCAAACCCTATGTCGAGAAGGTGCTGCCTGCGGGCTTCATCACCGCCGAGACCGAGTGGCACATCAACCCGACCGGCACCTTCGTCATCGGCGGCCCTGACGGCGACGCCGGCGTGACCGGCCGCAAGATCATCGTCGACACCTACGGCGGCGCAGCCCCGCACGGCGGCGGCGCCTTCTCGGGCAAGGATCCGACCAAGGTCGACCGCTCGGCCGCCTACGCCTGCCGTTACCTGGCCAAGAACGTGGTGGCCGCCGGTCTGGCCGACCGCTGCACCATCCAGATCAGCTACGCCATCGGCGTATCCAAGCCCCTGTCGGTCCACGTCGACCTGCACGGCACGGGCAAGATCGACGCCGCCGTTCTGGAAGCCGAACTGCCCAAGCTGATCGGCGGCGCCACGCCGCGCGCCATCCGCGAACACCTGGGCCTGAACAAGCCGATCTACGCCCGCACCGCCGCCTACGGCCACTTCGGCCGCACGCCGGACGCGGACGGCGGCTTCAGCTGGGAGAAGACCGATCTGGTCGACCAGCTCAAGGCCCTCGTCTGAGGCCATAAACCGGCTGAAAACAGGGGGCGTCGCGGTTTCGGCCGCGACGCCCTTTTCGTATGCAGCGGCCACGCCGCAATCATGCCCTTGCATCGCGAGGCGTCTGGTCCTTTAAGCCAGCCAAACACGCCTCCCCGCGTTCTCCTGAAAGGATCTTTCGACCGATGACCTCGCCCGCCCCCAAAGACCGGCCGATCAAGAAAGTCGTCCTCGCCTATTCGGGCGGGCTGGACACGTCGATCATCCTGAAGTGGCTGCAGACGGAATACGGCGCGGAGGTCATCACCTTCACCGCCGACCTGGGCCAGGGCGAAGAGCTGGCCCCGGCCAAGGAAAAGGCGCTGAAGCTGGGCATCAAGCCCGAGAACATCTTCATCGACGACCTGCGCGAGGAATTCGTGCGCGACTTCGTCTTCCCGATGTTCCGCGCCAACGCCCTGTATGAAGGCCAGTATCTGCTGGGCACCTCGATCGCGCGGCCGCTGATCGCCAAGCGCCAGATCGAGATCGCCCGCCAGCTGGGCGCCGACGCCGTCTGTCACGGCGCCACCGGCAAGGGCAACGACCAGGTCCGCTTCGAGCTGGGCTACTACGCCCTGAACCCCGACATCCACGTCATCGCCCCGTGGCGCGAGTGGGAGTTCCGCAGCCGCGAGGCCCTGCTGGACTTCGCCGAGAAGCATCAGATCCCGATCTCCAAGGACAAGCGCGGCGAGGCCCCCTTCTCGGTCGACGCCAACCTTCTGCACTCCTCGTCCGAGGGCAAGGTGCTGGAAGATCCCGCCGTCGAGGCCCCCGAGTTCGTGCACCAGCGCACCCTCTCGCCGGAAGCCGCCCCCGACGTGGCCACCGTCATCACCATCGGCTTCGAGAAGGGCGACGCCGTCTCGATCAACGGCGAGGCCATGAGCCCGGCCACCCTGCTGACCGCCCTGAACCAGTACGGCCACGACAACGGCATCGGCCGTCTCGACCTGGTCGAGAACCGCTTCGTCGGCATGAAGTCGCGCGGCGTCTATGAGACCCCGGGCGGCACCATCCTGCTGGCCGCCCACCGCGGCATCGAGTCCATCACCCTGGACGGCGGCGCCATGCACCTGAAGGACGAACTGGCGGTCAAGTACGCCCACCTCGTCTACAACGGCTTCTGGTTCTCGCCCGAGCGCGAGATGCTGCAGGCCGCCATCGACTACAGCCAGCAGAAGGTGTCCGGCACGGTCCGGGTCAAGCTCTACAAGGGCAACGCCACGGTCATCGGCCGCGAGAGCGAGAACAGCCTCTACGACCAGGACCTGGTGACCTTCGAAGAAGGCGTCCAGGCCTATGACCACCACGACGCCGAGGGCTTCATCAAGCTGAACGCGCTGCGTCTGCGCGTCCTCGCCAAGCGCGACGCCCGCACCAAGGGCTGACTCCAGGGCGCCTCCAACAGCCCCCCTTCCCCCTCGAGGGGGGAAGGGTCGGGGATGGGGGTGAGGGCGCGACATGGCCGATGGAGCGCATGAGGCGAATCCGCGTCTCCTGTGACCTATCGGGCACGACCTGCCTCCACCCCCGCCCAACCCTCCCCCCTCAAGGGGGAGGGCTTCGATTTAAGAATTTCCGACACTCGACAGAGTTTCACGGCGCCAAGCTGGCGCTTGCTCTCGGCGTCCGACAAGGCCAACTTGGGGATGTGACCGACCGAAACGGTCGGTGTTGTCCTGCGGCGAGCATCAAGCTCCCGCCCTGCCGGAGCCTCCCTGATGTCCCTGCGCCTGACCCTCGCCGCCGCCGCGGCGACGCTCGCCTTCGCCGCGCCCGCCTTGGCCCAGAACGCCGCGCCCGCCGCGCCCGCCGAGGCTGCGCCCGTCCAGGCCAAAACGCCTGCCGAGGTCGAGATGGAGGCCCGGGCCGAGGTCTTCCAGGCGCGCATGGAGACCCTGCAGACCGAACTGACGGCCGTGGTCGAGGCCTCGGGCGGCGACCAGTCCAGGAGCATGGCCGAGGTGGACGCCGTCCTGGGCCGCTACCAATCCGATTTCGAGACCTTCGCCGCCAGCTTCGAGACCTTCATCGACACCCAGCTGGCCGCGGCGACCGACGACGCCGAGCGTCAGGAACTGACCGAGGCGCGCGCCAAGGTCGGCCCCGCCATCCGGGGCATCGCGCCGCAGATCCGCATGGCCGTACAGCAGGCCATCGCCGCCGAAGCCGCCGCGCCCGCCGCGGCCGCGCCTCAGTAAGGGCTTCCACAGGGGCGGCCCGTCGCGCCGCCCCTCGCCTTACCGCGATTTCACTTGAGGCCGAGGCGGGTTCGACCGACCTTCACAGCGTTCGCCGAAGGAGCCTCGTGATGATCCGCGCCCTGTCGCTCGCCGCCGCCCTCGCCCTGCTGCCCGTGTCGGCCGCCGTCGCCCAGGAGAGCAAGACCTCGGCCGAGACCCAGCTGGAGGCCGCCGCGGCTGAATTCGAGAAGAAGATGGAGGAGTTCGGCGAACGCGCCGAAGCCATCCAGGCCGACAAGGCCCTCGACGAGACGACCAAGGGGCTCCGCGTCGCCGCCCTGTGGTCGCAATACCAGCCCCATGTCGCCGCCTTCACCACCATGGCCGCCGCTCAGGCCGGCGAGATCGCCCAGCAGGCCCTGGCCGAAGTGGACATCGAGGCCGTCGTGACCCAGGCCCTGGCCGGCGTCGCCCCCCTGGTTCAGGGCCTGGCGACCCACAGCGCCTGGGCCAACCCCGACCCCGACCAGTTGGTCACCTACGGCCTGGCCGCCGACTACGCCCTGAACAAGTCGATGGGCGGCGCGGAGGCGGCGATCGCAGGCCTCGAGGCCCTGCCCGCCCCGCCGGCGCCGTCCGCGCCCCCGGCTTCGCCCGCCAAGATCTGATCCCGACGCTCTGCGCGCTTGACCTGACCGGCCCACCGCCGGAAAGGGGTTCGTATGGCCGCGCTTCCCGTCGATCCCCACCTCTACGCCGCCTTCCTCGGCGTCATGGCTGTCATGGCCATCACGCCCGGCCCCGCCAACCTGTTCGCCGTGGCGACCGGGATGGAAAAGGGCCGCGCCTCGGCCCTGATCGGCGTGGTCGGCATGAACGCCGCCACCCTGGTCTGGTTCGGCGCCGCAGCCCTGGGCCTCGGCGCCCTGGTCGCCGCCTTCCCCCAGGTCTTCCGCGTCGTCGCCGTCCTCGGCGCCCTCTATGTCGCCTGGCTGGGGATCAAGGCGCTGAAGGGCGCCTTCGCCACCGCGGCCCAGCCCGACCATGTCGAGATCAGACGCGGGCGCAGCGCCCTGATCGACGGCTTCACGGTCCAGATCGCCAACCCCAAGGCCATCCTCTTCTTCACCGCCGTCCTGCCGCCCTTTCTCGACGTGAACCGCCCCGTCGTTCCCCAGCTGGCCCTGTTCGCCCTGGCCACCATCGGCATGGACGTCCTGTCGATGAGCGCCTACGGCCTGGGCGGCGCGGCCCTGGCCGACCGGATGAACGAGCCCCGCTTCAAGCGCGGCTTCGGCCTGTTCGTCGGCGGGCTGCTGATCCTCGCCGCGGCCCTGATCGTCGCCAGATTACGCGGTTAGACTATTTGTGTTCGCCGCAGGGGAACTGGGCCGTTCACACCTCGTTCAGCACCACGGACGTTCAATGGACGTTCCAGGAGAACCTCCCATGAAAAATCTTCGTAAAGCGCCGGTTCTGCTCGCCCTCGCCGGCGCCATGGCCCTGGGCGCCTGCGCCACCGCGACCCCCTACCAGCCCGCCGGCATGAACGGCGAGCGCGGCGGCTACGCCGAGCAAAGGCTGGAGGCCAATCGCTTCAGCGTCAGCTTCTCGGGCAACTCCGTCACCTCGCGCGATCAGGTCGAGATGTCCCTGCTGCTGCGGTCGGCCGAACTGACTGTCCAGAACGGCTATGACTGGTTCGCCACCGTCACCCGCGCCACCGACCGCGACACCCGCTTCTATACGACGCCCGATCCCTTCTACTACGACCGCTACGGTCCGTTCTGGGGCCCGCAGTGGCGCTTCCACCAGCGCGGCTTCTGGAGCACCTGGGATCCCTACTGGGGTCGTGACCGCGACATCCGCCAGGTCGATCGCTTCGAGGCCACGGCCGAGATCGTCATGGGCCGCGGACCCAAGCCCGCCGGCGACCCCACCGCCTTCGACGCCCGCGAGGTCATCAACAACCTCGGCCCGCGCGTAACCCGCCCGGCGCCTAAGTAAGACGTAAGGGCGCTATCGCTCGCCGCGCGGCGGCTCGCTGCTTGAGCGCAGAGTGATGAGAGCCTGAATTCAAAACGCCCGCCTCAGCGATGAGGCGGGCGTGGCTGTATTAAGTGAGGCCTTTCCTCCCCACTCGTGGGGAGGGGGACCGCGTAGCGGTGGAGGGGGCGGCGCAGACGGCTGACGTGGAGTCGCCCCCTCCGTCACGTCGCTATCGCTCCGCGCCACCTCCCCATGAAATGGGGAGGAAAGCCTTCGCCTCACCCCACCCGAGGCGTCTTCAGCCGCCGCTTGTTCGAATGCGTATCCGGCGCCGAACCCAGCGCCTCCGGCACCTCGCCCTTGAAGTAGAACCGCTGCCAGGCCTCCTTGGCCGCGTCGGGATCGCCCGAGGCCAGGCGGGTGTTGAAATCGGTGCGCGCCCGGTTCCAGGCCTCGAACTGGCCCTTCATGCCGGGGTTGGAGTCCAGCGAGCGGATCACCGGCTCGAACGCCTCCACCTTGCGGTGCTCGACGGGCAGGATGAAGCAGAAGGGCTCGCCCTTCTCGAACTTGACCCGGCCCGGCCGCGTGAAGATCCAGTTCATGGTGAAGGGGAAGGGCAGCCAGTCGGTCTCGATCAGGCCGGTCAGAGGCTGGATGCCGTCCTTGACGTGATTGGGCGACCCTTGCGCCAGCATCCCCCAGCCCGGCGGCGTGCGGAACAGATACTGCGGATGCATGGTCAGCACCCCGCGCGAAAAGTGCGAGGTGACGAAATGGTCCAGCTCCGGCTGCGGCCGGTCCGGCGTGATCTTGATGTCCGACTGCGACGGCCCGCCGTTCCATTCGGCGGTGAAGCCGAACGGGCAGAGGATTTCCCACCCCGTGGTGTTGGCCATGGTCAGCGGCAGGCAGCGATAGGGATGCCGGCTGGCGAAGGCGTCCATCCAGTTGCGCGACTGGCGACCCGGCACGAGGTCGCACGGCCGAGCGTTCATCGGATAGCATTCCAGTTCCAAGACGCGGCTCCCAAACAGGTCGAACAAGGGGTAACGAAGGGTGTTCTCCTCCCCTATCGCCCCCGCCGCCCGCCCGACAAGGCCGAGATGACCGACACCGCCGCCGAACGGACTGTTCCCGCATACGATCGCGACCGCCTCCTGGCCTGGATGGCCGAGGCCGGGATCGCCCAGACCACCCACGACCACCCCGCCGTCTTCCGCGTCGAGGAAGGGCTGGAGCTCAAGGCCGCCCTGCCCGGCGTCCACACCAAGAACCTGTTCCTCAAGGACAAGAAAGGCCGGCTGTGGCTGATCTCGGCGGCCCAGGACACGGTCATCGACCTGAAGCGCGCCCACAAGCCCATGGGCTCGGACCGCCTGTCCTTCGGCAATGAGACCCTGATGTGGGAGGCGTTGGGCGTCCGCCCCGGCTCGGTCACGGCGCTCGGCCTGATCAACGACCTCGACCACCGCGTGACCTTCGTCCTCGATCAGCGCCTGTGGGAGGCTGACATCGTCAACTTCCACCCCCTGACCAACACCGCCACCACCGCCCTGGATCAGGCGGCCTTCCGCCGCGTCCTGTCCCTGCTGGGCCGAGACCCCCTCGTCGTCGACTTCGACGCCCTGGACTGAGTCAGGACGAAACGCCGGCCTGGCGACGGTCTTCTGTGCAAGTCAATTGCACGGCGCCGTCAGAAAGCTGGTCGCCGCTGACGGGCGGCCTCATAAAGGGGTTCATAGCGAGCCGGCGGCAGGTCGGCCGCGAAAGGGATAACTCTCATTTGATCGAGCAATATGGATGGTCCGATCTGCTGGAGACGGCCTTCGCACCGCACGCGCGCGCAGGCCACACCCCCGGGCGCGTCATTCTCCAGCAACGGGACGGCTATCTGGTCGTCACGGATGAAGGAGAGCTGCGGGCCAAGGCCTCGGGCCGCCTGCTTCACGAGGCCAAGGAGATCGGCCACCCGGCCGTCGGCGATTGGGTGGCGCTTGCGCTGAACCCGCAAGAACGCACCGCCACCATCCATGCCATCCTGCCGCGCCGCACCGCTTTTGTCCGTCGGGCGGCCCACAGCACGCGCGGGCTGCAGATCATCGCCGCCAATATCGATGTGGCCTTTGTCGTCACCTCAATGAACGCCGACCTCAATCCTCGCCGGATACAGCGCTATCTCGCAGCCGCATGGCAGAGCGGGGCTCGGCCTGTGGTGGTGTTGACGAAATCCGATCTCTGCGACGATCCGCAAGCTCAGGCTGCCGAGATCGCCGCCCTGGAGACCGGTTGTCCGGTGCTGGTGGTCTCCGCCCGGCAAGGCCTCGGCCTCGACGCCTTGCTCGCTCAGGTGAAGTCAGGCGAGACCTGCGTGCTCATCGGCTCGTCTGGCGTTGGCAAGTCCAGCCTGGTCAACGCCTTCCTGAACGAGAACCGGATGGCGACCCAGGCCATTCGCGAGGACGACGACCAGGGGCGCCATACCACCAGCCATCGCGAGCTGATCCTCCTGCCCGGCGGGGGGATGATCCTCGACACGCCCGGTATTCGCGAAGTGGGCCTGATCGACGCCGACGAGGGCGTGAGCGCTGTGTTCGACGACATCGAGCGCCTGCCCCAGGACTGCCGGTTCAACGACTGCAGTCACGCGAACGAACCAGGCTGCGCCGTGCGCGCCGCGCTGCAGAGCGGGGCCCTCGACCCCGACCGATGGGCGCACTTCCAGAAGTTGAAGCTTGAACTGGCGGCGTCCGAAGAAAAGGCGGAACGCACGGCCAAGGACGCCGAGCGTCGCCGCCTCGCGGCGCTTCAGAAGCGATACCGCGCCACCAAGAGGAATGATCGGGGCTCCCAGGATTGATCACGCGGCGGGCGCCCGGTCACGAAGGGGATAGTTTTGCAGAATTGTAGCCTGCTCCCGCCCGCAAACGGGCTAGGTGAGGGCTCCAGACTCAAGAGAGATGACCATGCCCGCCTATACCATCGTCACCACCAGTGCGACCGAAGGCAGCGAAGCCGCCGAGGTCAGCACGCTTACGGACGAGTTCGGCAACGAGAGTGAAGCCCTGGGCTACTCGCGCCGCATGGCCGAAGAAATGGTCAGCATGGCCGGTCAGCTGCTGCTGGACTTCGACTACAGCAATGTCGGCCTCTACGACGGCGACCTGCTGGATGAGGATCTCAACCCGGAGCATCCGGCGTTCATCGGCATGTGGGTGCTGGATAACGACGGCGCCGCCTTCGTCACCGCCGAAGAATTCCGGGAAGGTGAAGCTGAGGCCGACCTCCCGTAACCGGGAGTTCGAGGCCTGCTGTCGGCGCAGATCAGGCTTCAACTTGAGACCAGAGCGGACGTCGGCTTCCCAACCCCTGGCTGGCGAAAAACGCCAAGGCCTGCTTTCGGCGTCGAGGCCCATGACCGAAATCGACCCATGTCGGACCTTCCGAACGTCCATTGAGGAATGACGGAGGGAGGGTCGCGCTGCCCCACTCCACGAATAACCAAAGCCAACTTGCCGCGTAAATTCAGGCGTGCCAAACCGCTGATATCTATTGGGAGATTCTAGTGAGAAACGTGTTTGCGGCCTTAACCTTCGGGGGTTTGCTTGGGGGCCTGGCGCTAGGGGCCGCGCCAGGCACAGCGTCAGCCGCACCAGTAACGTGGACCGTGCCGCCGACCACTCTGCCAGACGGCGCGACGGTGAGCGGAACGTTCGTGTACGACACGAGCACGTCGACCATCAGCAACGTCAACATCACTCAGACCAACGTCCGTCCTGGGACGTACACATTTCTCGCTAATTTCCCGAGTGTATATCGTGGCGGGCAGCATACAGCGAACGTTGCCTTGGGGGACGAGACGTGGTGGATCAATACGACCGGCATCCTGGCAAACGGCGGAAGCTATTCGGCTGCAGCGATCGGAACTGGAAATTGCATTTCGATGACAGGAGGGGTTTGCACAACCGCAAATACCGCGAACTCGCGAACTAACGTCACGATCACCAGTATCGCAGCTTCCCCGGTGCCCACGCTTTCCGAGTGGGCGATGATCCTGTTCGGCGTGTTGCTGGCCGGCGGCGCGGCGCTCTTCGTCCAGCAGCGCCAACGGGCCGTCTAGATCGATCCTCCGAAAATCTGAACGGCTCCGCTGGCATGGCGGGACCGTTGTCATGTCGGCTAGCCACCCCTAGCCGAAGCTCCCTACGTCGGCTTGTCGGCCGCGAGGTCAATGTCCGGCTCCAGGCTGGGTGCTAATTTCGCAAACCGACCCAACTCGGACATTGCAAAGCGAGCGCGGAGCCTACGGCTTCTGGTGATATTCGGTGATGTTGATATCGCTGAGGTCCAGGCCACATTCGCGCGCCAGAAGGTCATTCGTGCGTTCGATTAACGGGCGGTAGGCGGCGATCTGTGCATCGGATACAGCCCCGGCGGTCAGGCCGATGCCGTTGTTAAAGCCGAACCGGTTTCCTGCGTTATAGATTTGGACACGAGGCCTAAGGCGACCTGCGTGGTAGGTCCACGTCTCAGCGACAGTTGTCGGGGATGCACCTCTTGCGATTTCAAACTGCGATGTAGGCCACTCCGTCCGCCGATATTTGATCGCGCTGACTCCTTCAGCCGTCCGTAGCACCCGAGGAATACAGGACGTGTCTGGAAGCCCAGCCAAGGGTGCGTATGCGTCGATGCCGCCAAAATGATCGCACGAAGCCGTCAGGGTGCCGACGAGAGCGAGCAAGACATATGATCTTCTCATGGCTTGGACTCTATCAGTCAGACGGCAGCTTCCCACCCTTGGCGGACATTCGATTTGTCCGCTTGCAGCTTCCGGAGCAAGCGCCTCCCGACAGCCTCGCTCGCGACCCATTCTGACGCAGCGCTCTGCTATGGCGGGCCTCGATGCCGCGCCGCAAAGCGCCCGATTTCAGACGATTCAGACGAATTGGACTCTGTTTTTTCGTCGCCGGGTCTGAAAGCCTCGCGGCCGGCGCCGCCTGCGTCCATTTCAGCGCTTGATGGCGAGGCATCCCGACGCCATCTGATCCGTTACGATTCTTCGAGCCATACGCGGACCCGATCATGACCTTCGCCGACCCGACGCTGAACACGCCCGACGACCTGATCAAGGACGGCTCCGACGCCGGCTTCATGACCGACGTGATCGAGGCCTCGAAGCATCAGCCGGTCATCGTCGACTTCTGGGCCACCTGGTGCGGCCCGTGCCGGACGCTGGGCCCGGCGCTGGAAAAGGCCGTGCGCGGCGCCAAGGGCGCGGTGAAGATGGTCAAGATCGACGTCGACAAGAACCCGGCCTATGCGGGCCAGTTGCGGGTCCAGTCGATCCCGACCGTCTACGCCTTCGTCAACGGCCAGCCGGTCGACGGCTTCCAGGGCGCCGTGCCCGACAGCCAGATCAAGGCCTTCATCGACAAGCTGACCGGCGGCGCGGGCGTCAACACCGACATTGAACAGTTGCTGTCGCTGGGCGAGGAATCCCTGTCGCTGAACGACCTCGGCGGCGCGGCGCAGGCCTTCGCCCACGTCCTGACCATCGAGCCGGACCATCAGAAGGCCATCGCCGGCATGGCCCGCGTCTATCTGGCCGAGGGCGACGCAGAACAGGCGCGCCAGACCATCGCCATGGCCCCCGCCGACTCGACCGATCCCATGGTGCAGAGCGTCCGCGCCCAGCTGACCCTGGCCGCCTCGGCCCCTACCGGCGCCAGCGCCGAACTGGAAGCGAAGATCGCCGCCGATCCCAATGACCATCAGGCCCGCTACGACCTGTCCGTCGCCCTGGCCTCGGCGGGCGATCTGGGCGGCGCGGTCGATCAGTTGCTGGCCATCGTCAAGGCCGACCGCGACTGGAACGATCAGGCGGCGCGCAAGCAGTTGCTGACCGTGTTCGAGGCCGCCGGCGCGACCAGCGAGGTCGCCCGCGACGGACGCCGGCGTCTGTCGTCGATCCTGTTCGCCTGATCGGAAACCGACGATGGCCCAGGGCTATATCAAGGCGATCGAACTGCCCCAGGTGATCCCGGTGTTTCCGCTGCCGGGATCCATCCTGCTGTCGCGCGGCCAGCTGCCGCTGAACGTGTTCGAGCCGCGCTATCTGAACATGGTGGACGACGCCATGGCCGGTGACCGGATGATCGGCCTGATCCAGCCGCTCAGTGATCTCGACCTCCAGCCGCCGCTCGCTCGCGTCGGCTGCGCCGGGCGGATCACCAGTTTCAACGAGACCTCGGACGGCCGCTATCTGATCACCCTGACCGGGGTCTGCCGCTTCCGCGTCACCACCGAGCTTCAGGTCAAGACGCCCTATCGTCAGGTCCGGGCCGACTTCAACCCGTTCGAGGGGGACCTGCGCGCCCCCGACCCGACCGCCGAGTTCGACCGCGACCACTTCCTCGACGCGCTCCGCCCCTATCTGGAGCACCGCGGGCTGAACGTGGACTGGGACACGGCCGGGATCGCGCCGCAGGAAGCCCTGATCAACAGCCTGGCCATGGCCCTGCCGTTCGAACCCGCCGAGAAACAGGCCCTGCTGGAGGCCTTGACGCTGGAAGACCGCGCCGAAGCCCTGACCTCCCTGCTGCGCATCGACGCCGCCGACCCCGGCGACGAAGACGGCCCGGCGATGCAGTGAGTTGGCGCTGCTCCGACCTAGCGCTATGAACCGCAACCGCCTCTGGCGAACTATTGGGCGGCCGGCGCCCTCAAGCAGCGAGCCGCCGCGCGGCAAGCGATAGGGCACAATAATGAGCGACGCCTTCAACACCCCCGTCTCGGTCGATCCCCGCCTGCTGGAGGTCCTGGTCTGCCCCGTCACGCGGGGCCGCCTGACCTATGACCGCGAGCGCAACGAACTGGTCTCGACCGGCGCCAAGCTGGCCTTCCCGATCCGCGACGGCGTGCCGATCATGCTGGTCGAAGACGCCCGTCCTCTGGACTGACTCTAGGGGCAAAGGCGCGGTCCGCCCTCAAACAGCGAGCGCCCGCAGCGCGAGCGATAGGGCTCTTCGCCTAAAGGCTCTCGCCCTTCAGCAGCTTCGGCAAATCCCCGGTCGCGCCGCCGGCCTCGTGCATGAAGGCGCGGCGCAGGGGGGCGATGCGGTTGACCGCCGCCATGCCCAGGTCGCGCGCCAGCCGCACCGGCGCCAGATCGTTCGAGAACAGCCGCACAAAGCCGTCAAAGCCCGCCGCCAGCGCCGCGTTGTCGAACCGGCGCCAGCGGGCGTAGCGCTCCAGCACCAGTTCCGAGCCTATGTCCTCGCCGATCCGCACCGCGTCGGTCAGAACCTCGGCCAGGGCGGCGGCGTCCTTCAGCCCCATGTTCAGGCCCTGCCCCGCCACCGGGTGCACCCCGTGGGCGGCGTCGCCGAGGATGGCGATGCGCGGCGCGACCAGCTTCTCAGCCAGCTGCAGCGACAGCGGATAGACAAAACGCGGCCCGACCACCTCCACCCCGTCCAGGAACTCGCCGAAGCGGCGCATCAGGTGGGCGTGGAAGGCCTCGTCCGAGGCGACCTTCAGGGCCTCTGCCCGGCGCGTGCTTTCGGTCCAGACCAGGCTGGCGCGCTGCTCCGTCAGGGGCAGGATGGCGAAGGGGCCGTCCGGCAGGAAATACTCATGGGCGACATTGCCGTGGTCGCGGCCCAGCTTGACCGTCGCCACCACGCCGCTCTGCTTGTAGGCCCAGCCCAGGGTGTCGATCCCGGCCGCCTGGCGCACGGTCGAGCCGCGTCCCTCGGCCCCGACGACCAGCGGCGCTTGAATCGTCGAGCCGTCCTTCAGCGTCACGGTGGCCAGACCGGGCCCGACCTCGACCCCGGCCACGCTGGCAGGGGCGCGGACCTCGATCCCGGCGGCGGTCACGGCCTCGGCCAGAGCCGTGCGGATGCGGCGGTTCTCCAGCATATAGCCCAGGGGCTCGCCGCCGTTGCGGTCGCCGATTTCGTCGGCGTCGAAGCGGATGAAGGCCGGCGACGGCGGGCGGCTGGCGGCGCCCGGCCGCTTGCCGTCCGTCACCAGGATGCGGTCCATGCGGCAGGCGTGGGGACGAAGGCTCTCGCCCAGACCCAGGGCGTCCAGCATACGGAAGGTCGAATAGGCGATGGCCGTCGAGCGCCCGTCAAAGGTCGGCGCCAGCTGGGCGTCGAACGGCTGGGGATCGACCAGCACCGGCTTCAGCCCGCCCTGCGCCGCAGCCAACGCAAACGTCGCCCCCGCCAGTCCCGCGCCCGCGATGATGATGTCGTAGTCCGTCTGAGCCATGTCGCCTGTGTCGCGCCGATGGCCGCCCGCGTCCAGAGGCCTCGACAGAGGCGAGAGGTCGCGCTCGCCTGATCGCCGCCTGGTAAACAGCCCCTTAACCCTGTCGCGCGACAAGGGAGGACTAGTCTTCTGAGGTTCGCCTTCATGTCCGCCGCCCTCGCGCTCGGCCAACGCGCCTGGTCCACCGCCCGCATCGTCTGGGGGGCGCCCTTCGCCGTGCGTTTCCGCGGCGTGCTGCAAGCCCTGCTTTCGACCCTGCTGCTGGTCGCCATGATCTCATGGAACCCGGCCGACCCCAGTCTGAACGCCGCGTCGACGCAGGGGCCGACCAACTGGCTGGGCGCCACGGGGGCGACCCTGGCCGATCTGATGATGCAGTCTCTGGGCCTGGCGGCCTGGCCCGCCATCCTGCTGCTGATCGCCTTCGGCCTGGCCGTCGCCATCGGCGACACCCTGCAACACCGGCTGCAGCCCACGGCCTTCAAGGTCTTCTGCTCCGTCTGCGGCGTCCTGCTGCTGTCCGCCGCCCTGTCGGCCCTGGCCGCGCCCGCCAAATGGCCGCTGGCGGCTGGCCTTGGCGGTCTGTGGGGAGACGGCGTGACCGGCCTGTCGGCGCAGGGCCTCGCCGCCCTGCACATTCCCGCCGGGCGCTGGATCGCCGGCGGCCTGTTCCTGATCCTCGGTCTGTGGACCCTGGGCTATGCCGTCGGCCTGCGCCTGCGCGACTTTACCGACACCGCCGGCTGGGCCGCCGAGAAGCACGCCGCTCGCCGCGCGGAGCGCCCCGCGAAGGTCAAGGCGTCGGCCAAGATCGCCAAGGGCGACGCCCGCGCCGTGGCTGAAACCGCCCCCGCCTCAGCGGCGCGCAAGCCCCGCCGCGCGCCCGAGCCCAACGCCGGGCCCGCCGGCCACGCCGACGGCGACAATCCTTATGCGGCCGATCCCTATGCCGATGCGGACGCCTCGACCGCCCCGCCGCCGTGGGAGGACGAGGCCCCCGCGCCGATCCCCCCCCCCTCAGCCACGCGCGGCGCCACCCGCGCCGCCGAGCCCAAGGTCGCTGCCGTCAAGGCGCCCCGCCCCGCCCGCGACGCCGACCAGCAGACCTTTGAGTTTGAGCCCAGCGACGGCTTCGACCTGCCCTCGCTCGGCATCCTGGCCAAGCCGCAGCAGCGCGTCGGCGCCGTCGACGAGGAGTCGCTGAAGCAGAACGCCAAGATGCTGGAGGGCGTGCTGGCGGAGTTCGGCGTGCGCGGCGCGATCGACCAGATCCGCCCCGGCCCCGTCGTCACCCTGTACGAACTGGTCCCCGCGCCGGGCGTGAAGCACGGCCGGGTCGTGGCCCTGGCCGACGACATCGCCCGCTCCATGTCGGCCCGCGCCTGCCGCATCGCCGTCGTGCAGGGCAGGAACGCCATCGGCATCGAACTGCCCAACGCCAAGCGCGAGACCGTCTATCTGCGCGACCTGCTGGCCTCAGGCGAATACGACAAGAAGAGCCACCTGCTGCCGCTGGCGCTCGGCGAGACCATCGGCGGCGAGCCCTATGTCGCCGACCTGGCGCGCATGCCCCACCTGCTGATCGCGGGCACCACCGGCTCGGGCAAGTCGGTCGGGGTCAACGCCATGATCCTGTCGATCCTGTTCCGCCACACGCCGGCCGAATGCCGCTTCATCATGATCGACCCCAAGATGCTGGAGCTGTCGGTCTACGACGGCATCCCGCACCTGCTGGCCCCGGTCGTGACCGATCCCAAGAAGGCGGTCGTGGCCCTGAAATGGACCGTGCGCGAGATGGAGGACCGCTATCGCCGGATGTCCAAGCTCGGCGTCCGCAACGTCGCCAGCTACAACGAGCGCGCCCGCGAAGCCCAGGAAAAGGGCGAGCATTTCGAACGCACCGTCCAGACCGGCTTCGACGAGCAGGGCCGCCCGGTTTACGAGAGCGAGAAAATCCGCCCCGAGCCCATGCCCTATCTGGTCGTGGTCATGGACGAGATGGCCGACCTGATGCTGGTCGCCGGCAAGGACGTGGAGGGCGCGGTGCAGCGTCTGGCCCAGATGGCTCGCGCCGCCGGCATCCACCTGATCATGGCCACCCAGCGCCCGTCGGTGGACGTCATCACCGGCACCATCAAGGCCAACTTCCCGACCCGGATATCCTTCCAGGTCACCTCCAAGATCGACAGCCGCACCATCCTGGGCGAACAGGGCGGCGAACAGCTGCTGGGTCAGGGCGACATGCTCTACATGGCCGGCGGCGGCCGCATCACCCGCCTGCACGGTCCCTTCGTTACCGACCAGGAAGTCGAGGAGGTGTGCAAACACCTGCGTTCCCAGGCCGAGCCCGACTACCTCGACCTGATCACCGACGAACCGGACGGCGACGGCGACGGCGCCTTTGACGAGGACGGCGGCGGCTCTGGCGACGACCTCTATGACCGCGCCGTGGCCGTGGTCACACGCGACCGCAAGGCCTCGACCTCCTACATCCAGCGTCGCCTGCAGATCGGCTACAACCGCGCCGCCACCCTGATCGAGCGCATGGAGCAGGAAGGTGTCGTCAGCCCCGCCAACCACGCCGGCAAGCGGGATATCCTAGCCGGTCCTCCTCCATGACCTAATCGGCTCCGCCGAGGCGTCAGCTTCGCTGAGGCGCTATCGCTCGCGACGCGGTCGCTCGCTGCTTCAGCGCCAAAGCCAAGAAGACTGGACGGAACCGGCCCCACCCTGCGTCCGTTGGACCGCCTGGGTCCTCAAGCAGCGAGCCGCCGCGCGGCGAGCGATAGGACCCTAAACAATGAACGATGCTTCATCGGACCGCCGAAATATGGTCAGGCTGGCGTCATGGGGTCGCCGTCTGCCTCCGGCTTGATGACGATCCGAACCCTCATCCCGAATGGGAGAAGACAAGACATGACCATTTCACGCCGCGCCTTCGGCTTCAGCGCCGCCGCACTCGCCATCGTCGCCGCCGCGCCCGCCTCGGCCCAGTCCACCCTGTCCGCCGAGGATCAGGCCGTGCTGCGTCAGGCCCAGTCCTATCTGACCGCCCTGACGGCGGCGCAGGGGACCTTCGTCGAGACTGGCCCTGGCGGCCAGCAACGCTCGGGCAAGTTCTGGCTGCAGCGTCCCGGCAAGATGCGCTTCGAATACAGCGACCCGGCCGGCCTGCTGGTCGTGGCCGACGGCAACAACGTCAAACGCTATGATCCGCGCCTGAACGTCTTCCGTCAGGTGCCGCTGGCGGCCACGCCGCTGTCGACCTTCCTGGCGCGCGAGGTCCGGCTGGATCAGGGCGTGCGCGTCGACCGCGTCACGCGAATGGACTCCGGCGCCTTCGCCATCACCGCCCGCGACGCCTCCAAGCCCAACGAGGGCTCGGTCATCCTAGCCTTCGCCGGTTCGCCGCTGCGGCTGCAGGAATGGACCATCACCGACGCGCAAGGGTCGCGGACCCGAATCCAGCTGACGTCGCTGCAGCCCGCCTCGGGTCTGGCCGCCAGCCTGTTCCAACTGCGCGACCCGACCCGCCGCCCCGGGCGCGACTAGGATCGGCCGCAGCCAGGACGGCGTCACGCAAACTCCACAGCGCCGACGCATTCTGTTGATTTGACTTTTTTCCCCGCTGTGACACTTTGAGCACAGGAACGGCGGCGGCCGTTCTGTCCGCCATGGAATCATCCCCTCCCGGCGGCGAGAGAGACGAACTGACAGCGCCCGGACCCGTTCCGGGCGCTTTTTTATGCCCCGACCATGCTAAGGCCGGAGCATGAGCCTTCGTATCGTCACCTGGAACATCAACTCGGTCCGCCTGCGCATTGATCAGGTCGCCCGCTTCGTCGCCGAATATGCGCCCGACGTCCTGTGCCTGCAGGAAATCAAATGCACCGAGGACCAGTTTCCCCGTCAGGCCTTCGAGGAAATGGGCCTGCCCCACCTGCGCATCGGCGGTCAGAAGGGCTGGCACGGGGTGGCCATCGCCAGCCGCCTGCCGATCCTCGACAATCCGAGGCTGGATCTCTGCCGCGAGGGCCACGGCCGCTGCATCTCGGGACTGATCCAGGGCGTGGAAGTGCAGAACTTCTATATCCCCGCCGGCGGCGACCTGCCCGACCGGGCGCTGAACCCCAAGTTCGATCACAAGATGGACTTCTATGAGCGCCTGACCGCCGAGATGCGGACGCGCGACAAGCAGCGGCCTCTGGTCCTGGCTGGCGACTTCAACATCGCGCCCGGCGACAACGACGTCTTCAACCACAAGTTCATGCTCAAGGTGGTCAGTCACACGCCGAGCGAGATCGAGACCTTGCGCCGCCTTCAGGACGCCGGCGGTTTCGCCGACGTGGTCCGCGACCAGATCCCGGATCCGGTCAAGCTGGCCAGTTGGTGGAGCTATCGCGCCAAGGACTTCCGCGTGTCGAACCGGGGCCTGCGGCTGGATCACCTTTGGACTTCGCCGGGCCTGACGCCCGCCGTGGTCAAGGGCAGCGCGCGCATCCTCGACACGGTGCGCGAATGGGAAAGGCCGAGCGACCATGCCCCCGTGGTGATGGACCTGGACGTCTAGAAAATTTCAGATGAGCGGACGGCAGGCGGTCGGGGGAGCGACCGCCTGCCATTCTGCGTCAGGCGGCGCCGAGCAGCTTGGCGCCGGCCAGGACGGCCAGCAGGATCAGGGTGACGCTGCCGGTGAAGACGACGACGGCTTCGAACGAGAGGGCGTCGGCGCGGGGATGCACGAGTTTCATGTCTTGGTCCTTTCGGCGGGGAGATCCGAATGCACCGAACATGGTCCATCGACCGACTGTGGGCAAACCACGGTTAGGCTGGGTCGAGTGAGTTCAGATCACTCGACGGCCGGGTCTGCGTGGGCCTCGGCCTCGATCCAGCTGAGGAAGCGCCGCAGCTTGGGCTCGTCGGCGCGTTCGGGCAGGACCACGGCCCAATAGGCCAGGTTATTGGTCAGGGCGTGGTCGACCGGCTGGATCAGGCGGCCTTCCCTCAGGTCGTCGGCGGCCAGCGGGGCCGAGGTCAGGGCCACGCCGCGCCCCGACAGGGCCGCCTCCAGCGCCAGATGGCTGTGGCTGAACATGGGCCCGCGCAGATGCTGGACGCGCGGGTCGACGACGCCCGCGCTCTCGAACCAAGCCTTCCAGCCCATGCGGTCGGCGAAGGGCAGGTCGTGCCAGCTTTCATGGATCAGCACAGCGTCCAACAGGTCGGCGGGGGTCCGGATCGTGCGTGCCGCGGCCAGGGACGGGGCGCAGACCGGGATCAGACGTTCGCTCATCAACCGACGCGCGACCTGGCCGGGATAGGGCCCCTCCCCGTAACGCAGCGCCACGTCGGCCTCGCCGTTCGACAGGTCGGCGAGACGGTCCTCAGCGAAGACGATCAGGTCGAGGTCGGGATTGTCCTCGCTGAAGCGGTGCAGGCGCGGCGACAGCCATTTGCCCGCCAGCGACGGCAGGGCTGAGATCCTCAACTGACGGCTGCGCCCCGGCCGCACGGCCTCCAGTGCGCTTTCCAGCCGTTCGAAGGCGTCGGCCACGCCCTGGGCCAGACGGCGGCCGTCGGCGGTCAGGACCACGGAGCGGTTGAAGCGGTCGAACAGGCGCAGGCCCAGCCGCATCTCCAGCGCCTTGATGTGGCGGCTGACGGCGCCGGGGGTGACGCCCAGTTCCCCGGCGGCCTCGCGGAAGCTGCCGAGGCGCGCGGCGGCGTCGAACGCCCGGAGCGCCACCAGCGGCGGGGTCGGACGACGCTCGCTCATCGTCCCGTCAGGGCTGCAGGCGGTAGCCGCCCGTGTCGGTCAGCAGCAGCCGCGCCTGACCCGGCTCGGGCTCGATCTTCTGACGCAGGCGATAGATGTGAGTTTCCAGCGTGTGGGTGGTGACCCCGGCGTTGTACCCCCAGACCTCGGTCAGCAGCTCTTCGCGCGACACCGGCTTGGCCCCGGCGCGATAGAGGTATTTGAGGATATTGGTTTCCTTCTCCGTCAGCCGGACCTTCTTGCCCTTGTCGTCCAGCATCATCTTCGACGCCGGGCGGAACTCGTAGGGGCCGATCTGGAAGACGGCGTCCTCGGACTGTTCGTGGCTGCGCAGGTGGGCGCGGATGCGGGCCAGCAGGACGGCGAAGCGGAAGGGCTTGGTGACGTAGTCGTTGGCGCCCGAGTCGAGACCCAGGATGGCGTCCGAATCCGACGACTGGGCCGTCAGCATGATGACCGGGGTCGAGACCCCCGCCTTGCGGATCAGACGGCAGGCCTCGCGGCCGTCCATGTCGGGCAGGTCGACGTCCAGCAGGATCAGGTCGGCGCGCACCTCGCGGGCCTGACGCACGCCCTCGGCAGCGGTGGCGGCCTGAACGGGACGAAACTCCTCGTGCAGGGCCAATTGCTCGGCCAGCGCCTCGCGCAGGTCGTCGTCGTCGTCGATGATCAGGATCGTCTTGGGCGTGGCCATGAGTAGAGAATGGCGAGGCTTGAGGGGTTCGCCAAGGGTGCTCCGCTAATTCATCGCTTTAAGAGGGCGCGGCGGGCGCAATTCGTTCCCCGAACAGGGCCGACCCCACCCGTACATGGGTCGCGCCGAGGCGAATGGCGGCCTGATAGTCGCCGCTCATCCCCATCGACAGGACCGACAGGCCATTTCGAGCGGCGATTTCGGCCAGCAGTGCGAAATGCGGTTCCGGCGCCGCGGCCGCCGGCGGGATGCACATCAGCCCCTCGACGGCCAGGCCGTGGACATCGCGCGCGGCGGCGATCAGGGCGTCGGCCTGATCCGGCAAGACCCCCGCCTTCTGCGGCTCGGCGCCGGTGTTGACCTGGACCAGAACGCGCGGCGCGCGGCCGGTCTTGGCCATCGCGGCAGCTAGAGCCGCGGCCAGCTTCTCGCGGTCCAGGGTCTCGATGACGTCGAACAGTTCGACCGCCTCGACCGCCTTGTTGGTCTGCAGCGGGCCGATCAGCCGCAGTTCTAGGTCGGGGAAGGCGGCGCGGCGGTCGGCCCAATGACTCTGCGCCTCCTGCACCCGATTCTCGCCGAAGATCCGCTGACCGGTCGCCAAGGCGGCCTGCAGCGCTTCGCGGCCTTGCGTCTTGGAAACGGCGGTCAGGACGACGGAGGCCGGATCGCGACCGGCCTCCTGGCAAGCCTCGTGGATGCGCCCGCGCACGGCGGCGAAGCGATCAGCAATGGACGAGACGGCGAAAGCGGGATTAGAGGCGGTCATGACCCTGTCCGAGGACGCGCGCACGCTGTGGGAGACGGCGACGGCTCTAGCCCGTGCGGCGGCGGCTGTCAGCCCGCCCCGAAAGCCCCTGCCTCCTCTGCTCTTTCTCACTGACCCGGCGCGCACGCCCCGGCCGTGGGAGACGGCGGTGCGCCTGCCCGCCGGAGCGGGCGTCGTCTTCCGGCATTTCGGCGGGCCCGATGCGCTGGAGACAGGCTTGCGACTGAGGGCGGCGACGAAGGCGGCGGGGGTCCGCCTGCTGGTCGGCCTCGACGCCGATCTGGCCGAGAGGATCGGCGCGGACGGGGTGCATCTGCCGGAACGGGCGCTGTCGGCGGCCTACGCCCTGTCGGGACGACGGCCCGACTGGCTGCTGACGGGCGCGGCCCATTCGCTGCAGGCGGTGAAGACCGGGCGCGATCTGGACGCCCTGGTCCTGTCGCCCGTCTTCCCGGCGGGCGGCGCCTCGGCGGTCAGGATGGCGCTGGGGCTCGAAGGCTTCGCCGCGATGGCGGCGGCGGCGCCCTGCCCCGTCTACGCCCTGGGCGGAATCGGCGCGGCCAATGCGACCGCCCTGATCGGATCCGGCGCATACGGCATCGCCGGCGTGGACGCCGTGCAGACGGCCTTCCTCGCCTGAAAAGCCTAGGCCACGATCAGAATTTGAAGATGGTTTCCAGACGCACGCGCGGGGCGGCGCGGCGGTCGGCGGCGCTTTCGGGGGCGCGAGCCGGGTCGATCTCGGGCGAGGCCAGGTTGGCGGCGGCGCCGACGCGCAGGCGCGGGCTGAGGCGGTAATAGGCCCCGGCCTCAACGTCGCCCCAGTCGGTCTCGCGGCCGACGGGCTGGTTCAGGTTGAAATTCAGGCCCCAGCGGCCGCTGTCGTTCCAGCGCAGACCGCGACGTTGCGGCGCGGCCGGAGCGGTCGACGACTGGGCCGCGGCTTCGGTCAGGGAGACCGCCGGCGCGCGGCGAGCCTGGGCCGAGGCGTCGTCAGCCACCCCGGCGATAGCCAGGGCGCCCACAGTCGCAGCGATGATCGCAACGAAACGCATATTCCAACCCTTGGAACGGCGTTGACGCGCCGATCCTTTTTCCTGAACCCAGGGCCGAAGCCCAAGGACACAGCGATTAGACACCGCTGGTCCACCCGGTCAACGCAACGTGGCCGTGCGCAACCGGTTCCGAACGACTCTGACGCCGCCCTGTGGCGCTGACAGCACGCCAATAAGTCGGCTTCCGGCGGCCGAACACCGCTTCGCCTTGTCATCGCCCCTTTTCACCGTGTTATAGAGCGTCGCTGCGGCGCAGACGTGCGCGGTTCTTCGGGCATACGCGCGCGAGGTCCGCATCACGGCTCGACCTCGAACCCTTACGGAGATTCTCGGAATGGCATTTGTTCGCGGCGCTGCGGTCGCCCTGATCGCGTCGGGACTGCTGCTCGGCGGCTGCTCCAGCCTGCCCTTCGTCGGCGCCAAGGCGAAGGCGCCCAAGGCGGACGCCCAGCTCGGCATCGGCGTGAACGCCTATCTGTGGCGCGCCACCCTGGACACCCTGGCCTTCATGCCTCTGGCCAGCGCCGACCCCTGGGGCGGCGTGATCAACTACGACTGGTACGTCAATCCGCAGGCGCCGAACGAGCGTTTCAAGGCGACCGTCTTTATTCTGGATCGCCGCCTGCGCGCCGACGCCCTCAACGTGTCGGTGACCAAGGAAGTCAAGGACGCCGCCGGCGCCTGGACCGCCGCCCCGGTCGCGGCCCAGACGGAAACGGATCTGGAGAACGCCATCCTGACCCGCGCCCGTCAGCTCAACCTCGCCAACGCGGCTCGCTAAGAGCCGCCTCTCTTTTCGCCACTTAACGCTGACCTCAGGCCCGCCTCAAGCCAAGCGCCTGAGGCGCTGCCTCAGGATACGCCGTGGCCACTCGTTACGAGCCCAAGACCGCCGAACCCCGCCAGCAAGCCCGCTGGGCGGCCGCTGACGCCTTCTCGGTGTCGAACGACGACACCGGCCGGCCCAAATACTATGTGCTGGAGATGTTCCCCTATCCGTCGGGCAACATCCACATGGGCCACGCCCGCAACTATGTGATGGGCGACGTGGTGGCGCGTCACAAGCGGGCCCAGGGCTTCGACGTCCTGCACCCGATGGGCTGGGACGCCTTCGGGATGCCCGCCGAAAACGCAGCCATGGAGCGCGGCGTTCATCCCGGCGACTGGACCTGGTCCAACATCGCCGCCATGCGCGACCAACTGAAGCTTCTGGGCCTGTCGCTGGACTGGAGCCGCGAGTTCGCCACCTGCGACCCGGCCTACTACGGCAAGCAGCAGGCCTGGTTCCTGGAGCTGTACAAACGCGGTCTGGTCTATCGCAAGGACGGGGTGGTCAACTGGGACCCGGTCGACAACACGGTCCTGGCCAATGAACAGGTCATCGACGGCCGCGGCTGGCGCTCGGGCGCCCTGGTCGAGAAGCGCAAGCTGAACCAGTGGTTCCTGCGCATTACTCAGTATGCAGACGATCTGATCGACGGCCTGAAGACGCTGGAAGGCCGCTGGCCCGAAAAGGTCCGCCTGATGCAGGAAAACTGGATCGGCCGCTCCAGGGGCCTGCAGATGAAATGGGCCTTCGCGCCCGGCGCGGCGCCGGCCGGCCATGAGGCGGTCGAGGTCTATACGACCCGCCCTGACACCCTGTTCGGCGCCAGCTTCGTCGGTCTGGCTCCCGATCATCCGATCGCGAAACAGCTGGCCGACGCCAATCCCGAGATCGCCGCCTTCGTCGCCGAATGCCGCAAGGGCGGCGCCTCGCAGGCCGAGATCGAACAGGCCGAAAAGATCGGCTGGGACACAGGCCTGAAGGTCGTCCATCCCTTCTCCGGGGCCGAGGTTCCGGTCTGGATCGCCAACTTCATCCTGTCGGAATACGGCACCGGCGCCATCTTCGCCTGCCCGGCCCACGACCAGCGCGACCTGGACTTCGCCCGCAAATACGACCTGCCCGTGATCCCGGTCGTCCGCCCTGAAGGCGCCGGCGACGACTTCGTCGTGGCGAACGAGGCCTACACCGGCCCCGGTTCGATCTTCCATTCCGACTTCCTGAACGGCCTGGACATCGAAGCCGCCAAGGCCGAGGCCATCGCCCGCATAGAGGCGGCGGCGCAAGGGCAGGCCAAGACCATCTATCGCCTGCGCGACTGGGGCGTCAGCCGCCAGCGCTACTGGGGCTGCCCCATCCCGGTCATCCACTGCGAGGCCTGCGGCGTCGTGCCGGTTCCGGCCGAACAACTGCCGGTCGAGCTGCCCAAGGACGTGACCTTCGACGTGCCCGGCAACCCGCTGGACCGCCACCCGACGTGGAAACACGTCCACTGCCCGTCGTGCGGCGGCGAGGCACGTCGCGAGACGGACACGCTGGACACCTTCGTCGACTCCAGCTGGTACTTCGCCCGCTTCGCCGATCCGAAGGCGGACGAACCGATCAACAAGGCCGCCGCCGCCAAATGGCTGCCGGTGGATCAGTACATCGGCGGCGTTGAACACGCGGTCCTGCACCTGCTCTACGCCCGCTTCATCACCCGCGCCCTGTCGGACGCCGGCCTGATGGACGTGAAGGAGCCCTTCGCCGGCCTCTTCACCCAGGGCATGGTGGTCCACGAAACCTATCGCCGCGAGGACGGGGCCTGGGTCGAGCCGACCGACATCGAGATCACGACCCTCGACGGCAAGCGCAGCGCGCGCCAGTTGTCGACCGGCGAGACGGTCCGCATCGGCGACATCGAGAAGATGTCCAAGTCTAAGAAGAACGTCGTGGCCCCGCAGGAGATCCTGGGGACCTATGGCGTGGACGCCGGCCGTCTGTTCGTCCTGTCCGACAGCCCGCCGGAGCGCGACGTGCAATGGACTCCCGGCGGGGTCGAAGGCGCCAGCCGCTTCGTCCAGCGCGTCTGGGCCGAGTTCGACGCCGACACGACCAACGGCGAGGGCGACAGCGCCCAGAACGCCAGCCTGATCCGCGAAACCCACAAGGCCATCAAGGCCGTCAGCGAGGGCGTCGAAGGCTTCCGCTTCAACTCGGCCATCGCCAAGCTCTACGCCTTCCTGGCGACCATCCGTCACCACGACAAGGCGAGCGACGAGGCCCGGAAGACGGCCCTTTCGGCCCTGGCCCGCCTGATCGCCCCCTTCACCCCTCACCTGGCCGAGGAAGCCTGGACCCGCCTGGGTCAGGACGGCATGGTGCTGGACGCGCCCTGGCCCGTCTATGACGCCGCCCTGGCCGCCGACGACGAAGTGATCCTGCCGGTACAGATCGGCGGCAAGCGCCGCGGCGAGGTCGTCCTGCCGCGCGGTTCGGACAATGCGACGGTCGAGGCCGCTGCTCTCGCCAATCCGACGGTTCAGGCCTACCTTGCCGCCAACAACCTGAGCGTCCGCAAGGTGATCGTGGTGCCCGACCGTATCGTCAATCTGGTGGCCGGCTGATGCGCAGCGCCCTCGCCCTGCTGGCCGTCGCCGGCGCCCTTGCGGCGTCGGGCTGCGGCTTCACGCCGATGTACGGCGACATGGGCCAGAGCGGGGGCGTGGGCGCGGGCCTGTCGCGCATCGCCGTCTCCACCCCCGACAACCGCCTGGGCTATCGGCTGCGCGAGCAGTTGGAGGACGCCTTCGGCTGGAACGGCGCGGCGACGCCCCTCTATCGCCTGACGACCGAGGTGGTTCAGCATCGCCGCACCCTGGGCCGGCGCATCGACGATACGGCCAGCCGTTATGAGCTGACCGTCAAGGCCGACTGGACCCTGACGCCGGCCGACGGCGGCGCGCCGATCAAGGGCTCCCAGACGACGACCACCACCTATGCCGCCGCCGACCAGCCCTACGCCGCCATCGCCGCCCAGCAGGACGGCGAGGACCGGGCCGCCGCCGACCTGGCGCGCCTGATCCGGCTGGACCTGATGCGCGCCCTGGCGGGCCAGTGAGCCGCACTCCGAGGGGGATGATCACGTGATCCTGGCCAAGCGGCCCGAGGTCGACCGCTTCCTGAAATCGCCGGACGCCCATATCCGCGCCGCCGTCATCCACGGCAAGGACCGATCGGGCGTCACCGAACGCGCCCTGACCCTCTACAAGGCCATCACGCCTGACCTGAACGACCCGTTCAACGTCACCTTCCTGACCGAGGCCGACATCGACGGCGATGCGGTCAAGCTGGAGGAGGCCCTGACGGCGCTGAGCATGATCGGCGGGCGCCGCCTGGTGCGCATCCGCCTGTCGGACGGCAAGCCCAGCGTCGACAAGGCCATCGCCGCCGCCCTGACCATCCACGCCGACGGCGGCTACAATCCCGACGCCATGCTGGTCATCGAGGCCGGGGCGCTCGGCCGCGAATCCGCCCTGCGCAAGGCGGCTGAAAAGTCGGCCGGGGCTGTCGGCATCGCCTGCTATGAAGACGAGGTCGGCGACGTGGCCCGCATGACCCGCGAGGCTCTGGGGGCCGACAAGGTCGGCCTGACCGGCGATGCGCTCGACCGGTTTGTCGCCCGGCTGCCCCGCGAACGCGGTCTGATGCGCCAAGAGATCGAGCGCCTGGTGCTCTACATCGGCCCCGGTTCCGGTCGCATCATCGACGTGCCGGAACTGGAAGAGCATTTAGGCGTCGAGCCCGACGCCTCGCTGTCCGACGCCGCGCTGCAAGCCTTCGGCGGTCGCCCCGGCCCGGCGCAATCCGGCCTACGCCGCGCCCTGGCCGAGGGCGAAAGCGCCGTCATGGCCGTGCGCATGGCCGCCATTCACCTGGGAAAACTTCGCCGAATCAATGTGCTGCAAGCCTCCGGGGCCGGCGCCAAGGAGGCCGCCAAGTCCGCCGGCGTCTTCTGGAAACAGGAGGCCGAAATCCTGCGTCAGGCCCGCGCCTGGCGGCTGGAAATGCTCGACGAGGTCCAGGATAGCGTCAACACCGCCGACATCGCCACCAAGACCACGGGAATGCCCGAAGCCCTGATCGCCGAACGCCTGTTGCTGGAAATCTCCGCCCGCGCGAAGCGTATGGGGCTTTAGGCGAAGGACCAATTGCGCTTGGAGCGGCTTGAGGACCGTCTTCCCGTTGGCGTCTTATCGACGCCTTCGGCTCTCTCGCCCTTCTCCCAGTGGGAGAAGGTGGGCCGCAGGGCCGGATGAGGGTCGTTGGTTGCCTTCGGCGTAAGCCGTTCCGCGACTTACGCCGACTGGAGGCCTGGGCCCCTCACCCTTTCGCCTTATCCATTCGCTTCGCTCTTGGAGGCTCAAGCCCTCTCCCGCTGGGAGAGGGAAGCGAGCACTAGCCCCGCTTGGAGGCCTTGCGGAAGGCGGGCTGGTTCATGGCGGCGGCTTGGCGTTGCATCGCCTTTTCTGGGGCCTTGCCCACGGTCTTGGCGCCGGGCTGTCCGCCCTGGGCCCCGGCCTTTTTAGCGGCGAGGGCGCGTTTCAGGGCTTCGGTCGCGCTGGTCTTGTCAGTTTGATCGGTCATGGACGCACCTTAGCACGTCCTGACCAGAAAGACCCTTCAGCCGCGCATCAACCGGCGGCACAGGTCATCGAGCTGTTCCAGCGTGCCGTATTTGATGGTGATCTCGCCCTTGCCGCCCTTGTCGGCCAGCAGGACTTTCAGGCCCAGGGCGTCGGCCAGATCCTGCTCCAGGGCGGCGACGTCGGCGGCGCCCTCCCCGTTCAGCACCGGCTTGGCCTTCGACGGCTTGGGACCATCGGCGGCGCGGCGCGCCAGGGCCTCGGTCTGACGCACGTTCAGGCCCTTGGACAGGACCTGTTCGGCCAGGGCCTCCGGGTTGGGGGCCGTGATCAGGGCGCGGGCGTGACCGGCCGAGAGCCGGTTCTCCATGACGTGGTTCAGCACGCTGTCGGGGAGTTGCAGCAGGCGCAGGGTGTTGGCGACGTGGCTGCGGCTCTTCCCGACCACGCCGGCCAGGGCGTCCTGGGTCCTGCCAAAGCGCGAGATCAGCGAGCCATAGGCCATGGCCTCTTCGACCGGGTTCAGGTCGGCGCGCTGGACGTTTTCGATGATGGCGACCTCCATCACCTCCACGTCGTCCATGGCCCGCTCGATGATCGGCACCGTCTTCAGACGCGCGCCCTGAGCCGCGCGCCAACGGCGCTCGCCGGCGATGATCTGCCAGACGCCGTCCTCGCCGGGCTGGGCCCGCACCAAGATGGGCTGCAGCACGCCCTTGTCGCGGATCGAGGCCGTCAGTTCTTCCAGATTGTCGGCGCTGAAATGTTTGCGCGGCTGGTCGGGATTGGGCTTCAGGCTCTCGATCGGCACGGCGCGCACGCCGGTCGGCTGAGGCCCGTCAACCGGCGCGCTCTCGGCGACGTTCTCTCCCAGAAGGGCCGAAAGACCCCGGCCCAGACCACGCTGACGTTCGGACAAGATGCTGTTTCCGTTTCTGTATTCTATCAGGCGGCCAGCGCCAGGCGGCGCTGTCGCTCGCGCGCGACAAGCTCGCGGGCCAGTTTGAGATAGGCTTGGCTGCCGGTGCATTTCAGGTCGTAGATCAGCACCGGCTTGCCGAAGGACGGCGCCTCGGACACCCGCACGTTGCGGGGAATGACGCTGTCGTAGACCTTGTCGCCGAAGTGGCTGCGCACGTCGGCCGCCACCTGCCCCGACAGGGCGTTGCGGCGGTCGTACATGGTCAGGACCAGGCCCTGAATCTCCAGCGACGGGTTCAGGCTCTGCTTGACCATGTCGATGGTCCGCATCAGCTGGGTCAGGCCTTCCAAGGCGAAGAATTCACACTGCAACGGCACCAGAACCGCGTCGGCGGCGGCCATGGCGTTCAGCGTCAGCAGGTTCAGCGACGGCGGGCAGTCGATCAGGACATAGTCGTACCGGGTATGGCCGTTGCCGCCCTGAGCCGCCAGCGCGTCGCGCAGACGATAGGAGCGACGGTCGGCCTGGCTCAGTTCGATCTCGACCCCCGACATGTCGGCGTCGGCGGGGACGATGAACAGACCGGGGACCGCGGTTTCCACCGCCGACAGGTCGATGGGGCGGCCGTCGACGATGACGTCATAGATCGTCGCTCGGCGTGTTTCACGTGGAACACCCAGACCCGTCGAGGCATTGCCCTGCGGGTCCATGTCGACGATCAGGACTTTTTCGCCGATGGCGGCCAGGGCGGTGCCGAGGTTGATGGCGGTCGTGGTCTTGCCCACCCCGCCCTTCTGGTTGGAGACGGCTAGGACTCTAGTTTGATGCACTCGGGTCTGTTTCTCGCGATCAGCGGACACGGCGGAGGCTCCGGACAGAAACAATGCGGCCGCGCGGGTCGCTGCGCGAGACGGAGAGGTCGCTCTTAAAATGCCAGACCTTGGCCGCGTCTTTCAACTCAGCTTCGGCCTTCTCCCCCTTCAGGAACAGGCCTTGTGCACCGTGCTGGAAGTAAGGCTGTGCATAAGCCAGCAGTTTCTCCATCGGCGCCACGGCGCGCGCGGTGACGATGTCGACCTCGACGTCCTGCTCTTCGGCCCGGCCGTTGATCACCGTCGCCGGCAGATCCAGCGCCTCGACCACCTGTTCGAGGAAGCGGCAGCGTTTCCCGAGGCTGTCGATCAGCCAGACGTGGGCGTCGGGACGATCCTTCAGCAGGATGGCGAGCACCACGCCCGGGAAGCCGGCGCCGGCGCCCAGATCGGCCCAGGTCAGGGCCTCGGGCGCCAGGGCCAACAGCTGGGCGCTGTCCCAGGCGTGACGGTTCCAGAAGTCGGGGATAGAATCCGGGCCGACCAGGTTCATCACCTCATTAGCCTCAGTCAGCATGCCGAGGAAGGCGGTCAGATCGGCGATCTGGGTTTCACTGGCCCCGGTATGGGCGCGGAAGGCGGCGACGGGGTCCAGGCTCACGCGACTATGGTCTCGACTTCTGCGGCGAGCGGCGTCGCCTTCTTCACATGGGCCAGAAGCGCCGTCAGCGCCCCCGGCGTCATGCCCTCGATCCTGCCGGCCTGCCCCAGGGTGCGGGGCTGGACCAGGATCAGCTTCTCGCGGACCTCATGCGACAGACCACCGATGGCGGCGTAGTCCAGGCCTTCGGGCAGGGACAGGCCCTCCTCCCGACGCAGAGCCTCGGCCTCGGACGCCTGACGGTCCAGATAGCCGGCATAGACGGCGTCGATCTCGACCTGCTCGCGCACGCCGGGCGCCCAGTCGGCGATCTCGGGCCGGACAGCGGCGAAATGGTCCAACGTCACGCCCGGGAAGGACAGCAGGTCTCGGATCGAGCGGCGCTGGCCGTCGGCGTTGACGGTGATGCCGATCAGGCCGGCCTCCTTGGGCGTGAACTGGGTTTCACGTGAAACATGGTTCGCGCGGTCCAACTGGTCCGCCTTCTCCAGCCATACTTTCGCGCGGTCGGCGCCGACGATCCCGGCGGCGATGCCGAGCGGGGTCAGGCGCACGTCGGCGTTGTCGGCGCGCAGGGTCAGCCGATACTCGGCCCGGCTGGTGAACATGCGATAGGGCTCGGTGACGCCGCGCGTCACCAGGTCGTCGATCATGACGCCGATATAGGCCTGATCCCGGCCGAGGATGATCGAGTCCGAACCGGCGGCGGCGCGGGCGGCGTTGAGGCCCGCGATTAGGCCTTGCGCCCCCGCCTCCTCATAGCCCGTCGTGCCGTTGATCTGGCCCGCCAGATAGAGGCCGGGCCGCTTCTTGACCTCCAGCGCCGGGGTCAGTTCGCGCGGATCGACATAGTCGTATTCGATGGCGTAGCCGAAGCGGAAGACCTCGACCTGTTCCAAACCGGGCATGGTCCGCAGGAAGGCCATCTGGGTCGCGTCGGACACCGAGGTCGAAATGCCGTTAGGATAGACGGTCGGATCGTCCAGACCTTCGGGCTCCAGGAAGACCTGGTGGCTGGTCTTGTCGGCGAAGCGGACCACCTTGTCCTCGATCGACGGACAATAGCGCGGCCCCCGGCCCGACAGCTTGCCGCCATAGACGGCGCTCTCGCCCAGGTTCTCTGCGATGATCCGGTGGGTTTCTTCGGTCGTGTGGGTGATGCCGCAGGCGATCTGCGGCACCTTGATCCGGTCGGTCAGGAAGCTGAACGGCACGGGCTCCTCGTCCGCCGCCTGCATCTCCAGCCGGTCCCAGGCGATGGTGCGGCCGTCCAAACGCGCGGGCGTGCCGGTCTTCAGACGCCCCATCATCAGGCCAGAGCCATAGAGGTCGGCGGCCAGGCCGACCGACGGCGCCTCGCCAAAGCGACCGGCGGCGATGCGCTCCTCGCCACGATGGATCACGCCATTGAGGAAGGTGCCGGTCGTCAGGACCACGGCCCCGGCGCGAAGCTCGGCCCCCTCGCCCATCGCCACGCCGACGACGTGGTCGCCGTTCAGGATCAGGGCCTCCGCCGTGCCGGCCATCAGGGTCAGGTTCGGCGTCTGGGCCAGCTCGGCCTGCATGGCCTCGCGATAGAGGCGACGGTCGATCTGGCTGCGCGGGCCGCGCACGGCGGCGCCCTTGGAGCGGTTCAGCAGACGGAACTGGATCCCGGACACGTCGGCCAGACGGCCCATGACACCGTCCAGGGCGTCGATCTCACGCACCAGATGGCCCTTGCCCAGGCCGCCGATGGCCGGGTTGCAGCTCATCTCGCCGACGGTCTCGAGCTTCTGGGTCAGCAGCAGGGTGCGGGCGCCGGCGCGCGCCGAGGCCGCTGCGGCCTCGCAACCAGCGTGGCCGCCGCCGATGACGATGACGTCGAAGGTCGTGGAGGGGGAGGAACTCATGGCCGAGGACATAGTCTATCCGACGTCGGATCGCCACTGCGACGACGCCGTTGTTTCACGTGAAACACCCTGGTTCTGCGGCTACTTGCCGATGCAGAAGGTCGAGAAGACCTCGCCGAGAATGTCCTCAACGCCGATAGCGCCGGTGACCCGGGCCAGGGCGTCGGCGGCGCGACGCAGATCATCGCCCGCCATTTCCGGCGCCAGGTCGAGGGCGCGGCGCCCCGCCTCGACGGCGGCCAGGGCCTCGACCAGACGACGGCGATGGCGCTCGCGCGTCACCGCCGGGAAGTCCCCGCCCGACAGGTCTCGAGCCAGACGGGCGGCGATCCAATCGTGCAGGTCGGACAGCCCCTGCCCCGTGGCGGCGCTGACGGCCAGGGCCTCAAGCCCCATGGCCGGCGCCGCGGCGCCGAGGTCGGCCTTGTTCAGGATCTGCAGATCGTCGGGTCGGGCGAAGGCGACGGCAGGATCCTCGCCCTGCCCCAGGCCCGGCGCCCGGACCCAGAGTCGAAGATCGGCCTCCTGCGCCCGAAGCCGCGCGCGACGGATGCCCTCCGCCTCGACCAGATCGTCGCTGTCGCGCAGGCCGGCGGTGTCGGACAGGGTGACGGCGTAGCCGCCGATCATCAGCTCGGCGTCGAGAACATCGCGGGTGGTGCCGGCGATGGGGGTGACGATGGCCGCCTCGCGCGCCGTCAGGGCGTTGAACAACGACGACTTACCGGCGTTGGTCTCGCCGATCAGGACGATGCGATAGCCCTCGCGCACCCGTCGACCGCGATCGGAATCGGCCAGGGCGACGCGCAGATCGGCGGCCAGCCGGTCGAGAACCGGGCCGGCGGTGCGCGCCAGATTGTCGGGGACTTCTTCGTCCGGGAAATCGATCTCGGCCTCGACCAGGGACAGGGCCTTGAGCAGATCGCGACGAAATCCGGCGTAGGCGGCGCTCAACGCCCCTTCGAGCTGGCCCAGGGCCTGAGCCTTCTGGGCGCTGGTTTCGGCGTCGATCAGGTCCGCCACGGCCTCGGCCTGGGCCAGGTCCATGCGGCCGTTCTGGAAGGCGCGGCGGGTGAACTCGCCGGGTTCAGCAGGGCGCACATCGAGGGCGATCAAGGCGCGGCTGGCGGCCTCGATCACGGCCCGACCGCCGTGCAGATGCAGTTCGGCCGAGTCCTCGCCGGTGTAGGAATTGGGCCGGGGGAAACGCAGGACCAGGGCCTGATCCACCATCTCGCCGTCATGGCGAAGCGTGCGCAGGGCCGCCAGACGCGGCGTCAGCCCCCCTGCCCCCAGCGCGGTCAGGGCCGCGTCCACGCCCGGCCCGGACAGGCGCAGGATGGCGATGGCGCCCCGCCCCGGCGGGGTGGCCAGGGCGAAGATGGTGTCGGCGTTGGTGCTCAAGTCGTCAGACCTTGGGCGCGCCCGTGACGGCGGCTTCCATCAGACGGCGGAACTGATCCTGGGCCTGGGCGCCGAAGCTGGTCCAGGTCTTCATCAGTTCATCGGGCTGAAGGGACGCCATGTTGGCGTCCATGCGCTTCTGCATCTCGGCCACCAGATGATCGTTCAGCACGGTGACGTCGGGCAGGCCGAGGAAGGCGCGGGCCTCGGCCGGGGTGCAGTCGATTTCGATGTTCAGCTTCATGTCGTCTGCCTTTCAGGCCGGGCGCTGTTTCACGTGAAACATAGCTGACCATCCCTCAAGCAGCCACGCGCCGCGCGCGTGGCGCTAGGGAACCAAGAATGATCAGGTGTTCATGGACTGGAAGAAATCGCCGTTGTTCTTGGACTGGCGCATCTTGTCGAGCAGGAACTCGATGGCGTCCTGCGGACCCATCGGGTTGAGGATGCGGCGCAGGACATAGGTCTTGGCCAGTTGGTCCTTCGGCGTGATGAGGTCTTCCTTGCGGGTTCCGGACTTGAGCACGTCGATGGCCGGGAAGATGCGCTTGTCGGCGACCTTGCGGTCCAGCACGATTTCCGAGTTACCCGTGCCCTTGAACTCTTCGAAGATGACCTCGTCCATGCGGCTGCCGGTGTCGATCAGGGCCGTGGCGATGATGGTCAGCGACCCGCCCTGCTCCACGTTGCGCGCGGCGCCGAAGAAGCGCTTGGGGCGTTGCAGGGCGTTGGCGTCGACGCCGCCGGTCAGCACCTTGCCCGACGACGGGACGGTGGCGTTGTAGGCGCGGCCCAGACGGGTGATGGAGTCCAGCAGGATCACCACGTCCTTCTTGTGCTCGACGAGACGCTTGGCCTTTTCGATGACCATTTCGGCGACGGCGACGTGACGGGTGGCCGGTTCGTCGAAGGTCGAGGCGACAACCTCGCCCTTCACCGTGCGCTGCATGTCGGTGACTTCTTCCGGGCGTTCGTCGATCAGCAGGACGATCAGGAAGACTTCCGGGTGGTTGCGCTCGATCGACTTGGCGATGTTCTGCAGCATGACCGTCTTGCCCACGCGCGGCGGGGCGACGATCAGGCAGCGCTGGCCCTTGCCGAGCGGGGCGACGATGTCGATGATCCGGCCGGAGCGATCCTTCAGCGTGGGATCCTGGATTTCCATGTGCAGCCGCTCTTCGGGATAGAGCGGGGTCAGGTTGTCGAACAGGACCTTGGTCTTGACCATCTCCGGATCTTCGAAGTTGATCGTGTCGACCTTGAGCAGGGCGAAATAGCGCTCGCCCTCGCGCGGCCCGCGCACGGCGCCATGCACCGTGTCGCCCGAGCGCAGGCCGAAGCGACGGATCTGCGACGGCGAGACATAGACGTCGTCCGGACCCGGCAGATAGTTGGCGTCGGGGCTGCGCAGGAAGCCGAAGCCGTCCGGCAGGATTTCCAGCACGCCCGAGGCGATGATCTCCACCTCCTCGTCGGCCAGGGTCTTGAGGATGGCGAACAGCAGGTCCTGTTTGCGCAGGTTGCCGGCGTTCTCGATCTCCAGGCTTTCGGCGAAGGCGACCAAGTCTTCCGGCGTCTTCTCGTTCAGTTCCTGCAGGGTGATCCGACCGTTGGGGACGATATCGTCCTCGTCCGCCTCGGCCGAGGTGTCGATGCCGGTCTCGTCGTTGACGATCTCGGAGCCGTCATCGGCTTCAACCTCAGGCTCGGGTTCCGGCGCGACTTCGACTGGCGCTCTGGAGCCGCCCAGGGTCAGCGTCTTGCGCGGACGTTCCGCAACAGTTTCAACGACTTCTGTGGACTGGTCATTGTTTTCGGGCGTATCGGTCATGGCGTGCTCGCTCGCGCGCTCAGACGCGGTGAAGCGTCGAGGGCGGTTCGTCTGTCGATGTCGCGGCCTTGCGGCCAGAGGGAGGGCGACGGGCTCCCGCAGGATCAATCCGGCAGGCATCGCGAGAAGAGAGGGACCGCCCTGCGGATCGCGATGGGACCACGCCGAACGGTTCACCATGAGCGGAACCACAAAACGACAGCCGGGGTCAAGAGGGCAGCCCTTTCCTCCCCATTCCATGGGGAGGTGGCGCGGCGCCGCTGGCGACGTGACGAAGGGGGCGTCTCGACGGCTGACGTTTGCGTCGCCCCCTCCACCACTTCGTGGTCCCCCTCCCCACAAGTGTGGAGGAAATTAGGGTCTGCGCTCAAGCAGCGAGCGACCGCGTCGCGAACGTTAGCGCCTTAGAAGGTCCATTCCAGCGTGACCGACAGCACCATGACGATGGCGATCAGGAAGGGAATCTCGTTGGTCATGCGCCAGAAGCGACCGCTGTGGGTCGAGGTCCCGGCGGCGATCTTCTTGCGTTCGCGGGCCAGAAAGCCGTGCCAGCTGACCAGGGCGACGACGCCCAGCAGCTTGGTCACCATCCAGGGCTGTTCGAACAGGTCCCAGCCGCGTCCCGTGCCATCGATCCAGATCAGCCAGCCGCCGAAGACGAAGGCCAGGATCATGGCCGGATTTATGATGATGCGCAGCAGCCGGGTCTGCCAGGTGCGCAGCAGGGCGCGCATCTCGCTACGCAGCGGCTCGGGCTTGGCCGCCATTTCGGCGTCGTAAGCGTAGAGGCGCGGCAGGAAGAGCATCCCCGCCATCCAGGCGATGACCGCCAGGATGTGCAGGCCGCGAGCGAGATCATAGGCGTTCATAGTGTGATCCTAGGCGGCTTTGGCGCGTTTTGAACAGCCGCCGGCGCAGGCTTTCCGCCCGACGCAGAAGCCTCCCTTGGACACGCCCTGCGGCGCAACGCCCGAGGTGTGCAGCGCCGCTTTCACGGCCTGGGCCAGGGTGGCGATGAAAGCGGGCTCCACCCCCACGGCGGGAGTGCGCAGGTAGGGAGCGCAGCCGAACTTGGCGGCCAGTTCGCCGTACTCGAGATCCAGTTCGACCAGGGTCTCGACATGTTCGGAAACGAAGGCGATCGGCACGATCACGGCGCCGACGCCGTCCTTGGCCGCCTGTTCGATGGCCTCGGGCGTGGCCGGACCCAGCCATTTCAGCGGCCCCACCCGGCTCTGATAGCAGATGGCCCAGTCGCTTAGCCCCATGCGGGCGACGACGGCGGCCACGGTGGCCTCGATCTGGGCCTGATAGGGATCGCCCGCCGCAACCAGTTTTTCCGGAATGCCGTGGGCCGAGAACAGCACGCGCACGGGCTTGCCCTCAGCCTTGTCCATCGTCTCACGGATCAACTTGGCCTGGGCCTCGACCAGCCCCTCGGCGTCGGGATAGCAGCAGACGGCGTGGACCTCGCCCGGTCCCTGATAGGCCTCGCGCCAGGCCTTCAGCGACGAGGCCGTCGTGGTGGTCGAGAACTGCGGATAGAGAGGCAGCAAGACGACGTGGTCGGGCTGGAAATACGCCACCGCCCGCGCCGTATCCTCGGTCAGAGGATGCCAGTAGCGCATGGCGATGAAGACCTCGGTCTCGTCCCCCGGCGTCGCGTCGGCCAGAGCCTCAGACAGGGCCGCCGCCTGTTTCAGCGTCTCGGGCAGCAGGGGCGACCCCCCGCCCATCAGGGCGTAGTTGGCCTGGGCCGACTTCTCGCGGCGCGAGGAGATCAGTCGGGCCAGGGGCGTGCGGACGATGCCCGGCAGGCCGATGATGGCCGGGTCGTTGAACAGGTTGAACAGGAAGGGTTTGACCGCGTCAGGCCCGTCCGGTCCGCCGAGATTGGTCAGCACGACCGCCACGCGCCGGTTGGGACGAGTGTTCGCGGTGGCGGCGTCTGCGGTCATTGGGCGCCGATCCGGCGCAGAACCTGTTCGACATGGGCGATGGGCACGTCCGGCAGAATGCCGTGGCCTAGGTTGAAGATCCACGGCCCCTGGCCCCAGGCCTCCATCAGCTGATCGACCCGGCGGTCCAGAGCATCGCCGCCGGCCCGCAGCAACAGCGGATCGAGCGCGCCCTGGATCGGCTTGATGGCTTGAACCCGTTTGCCGACTTCCAGAGGACAGGCGGTGTCCAGCGCCACGGCCTGAACGTCGCAACTGCTCGCATAACGCTCCGCAAGCGCTGCAGAGCCTCTTGGGAAGCCGATGAGCGGCACGGTGACCCCCAGGGCCCGGGCGCGGGCCACCAGCGCCTGGTGAGGCTTCAGGACCAGACTCTCGAACAGATCGTCGGGCAGGCCCTCGGCCCAGCTCTCGAAAATCTTCAGCACCTGGGCGCCGGCGTCCTGCTGCATCTTCAGATAATGGGCCGTGGCCTCGACCAGAACATCGAGCAGGGCCGCGACCTTCTCGGGTTCCGCATAGGCGTAGGTCCGGGCCGTGGCGCGCTCGCCCTTAGCGATCGTGCGGGCTTCACCGTCCAGCATATATGTGGCGACCGTCCAAGGCGCGCCGGCGAACCCGATCAGGGCCCGTTCCGGCTCCAGTTCAGCGCGCACCAGGCTGAGGGTTTGGCCCACCGCCTTCAGGGCTTCCCCCGCCCCGGAAGCCAGCGCCCGCATCGACTCCACCGACGGCAGGGCGCCGAGGCGCGGACCTTCGCCGGCTTCGAACCAGACCTTCTGTCCCAGGGCGCCCGGGATCAGCAGGATGTCGGCGAAGACGATGGCGGCGTCAAAGCCGAACCGGCGCATGGGCTGCAGAGTCGCTTCCGCGGCCATCTCCGGATTGAGGCAGAAGGCGATGAAGTCCGGCGCCTTGGCCCGCAGCGCGCGGTATTCCGGCAGGTAGCGCCCAGCTTGACGCATGAACCACACGGGCGGGCGGGCGAGGGTCTGGCCCTGGAGAGCCTGGATCAGAAGGGGAGTGCTCATGGTCTCGGGCTTTAGGATGCACACCCCCAAGCCTCAATCCCTATTCAAGAATAAGAATTGAGAGAATTGGAGGATGGAAGCAGGGGGCTGAAGTGCGGGGATAGAATCTGCCCGTCCCGTCGATCGACAGGGTTCTCCCCATTTCGGAGCGAACGAATCCAGCGGATCCGTCGATGGGGTGTTCATAACGGGGATAACCGGCTCTGGGCCCGCTGTGACGGGAGTCCGATCTGGGCGCCGTTGTGGGAAAGGCGCCGGGCGCCAAATTTGGATAAGGCGCCTTATCCCCGGGTGAGGATAATTGAACGGCGCCTGTATGAACGACTCCAGGCGCCGTTCGGCAATCGGCGCCCGTGATCCCCGCTCGCGACCGGGACCTGGGCTTGCTAGAGGATTCGGCGCCCAGTCGATGTCGAACGGCGCCCCGGCTTTTGCACAGGCAGCGGGGAAAGAGTCCGACGATATCCGCGCCGGCGACCGAGGATAGGAGACGATCACGCCATGAGCCCCGCCCGCCCGTCCGGATCCTCGCGTCTCGCCACCTATTTCCATGTCCACCTGGTCTCGGACTCGACCGGCGAGACCCTGAACGCCATGGCCAAGGCCGTAATCGCCCGTTTCGACGGCGTCATCCCCATCGAACATATCTACGCCCTGGTCCGCTCGCCCAAGCAGATGGAGCGGGTGCTGGAGGAGGTGGCCGGCGCGCCCGGCGTGGTGCTGCACACCCTGGTCGACCGCGAACTGCGCGAACAGTTGGAAGAAGGCTGCCGCCGGCTGCAGACGCCGCAGATCGGCGCCCTGGATCCCCTGGTCGGCGCCCTGTCGGGCTATCTGGGCGCCAACATCTCGACCCGCGTGGGCGCCCAGCACGCGCTGGACCACGGCTATTTCAATCGGATCGGCGCCCTGGACTTCGCCATCGCCCACGACGACGGCCAGGGCACGCTGGAGCAGTTGGAGCACGCCGACGTGGTTCTGTGCGGGGTCAGCCGGACCTCCAAGACCCCGACCTGCATCTATCTGGCCAACCGCGGCATCCGCGCCGCCAATGTGCCGCTGGTGCCGGGCCAGGAAGACGGCGAGCGGCTGACCCAGTTGAAGAACCCGCTGGTCGTGGGTTTGACAGTGTCCCCCGACCGGCTGGTGCAGATCCGCCGTAACCGGCTGGAGGGACTGAACGCTCACCACGCCTCCAACTATGTCGACCACGACGCCGTGCGTGAGGAGACGATCAGGGCGCGACGCGCCTTCGAACGACGCGGCTGGCCGACTATCGATGTGACCCGCCGCTCGGTCGAGGAGACCGCTGCGGCTATCATCAATCTTTTGAGCGAGCGGCGCACGCGCCGCGTGGGGACGGCCTGGTGAAAAACGACGTCGAACGGCTGATTCTGGCCTCCAAGAGCGTGGCGCGACGCGCCGTCCTGACCGACGCGGGCGTGCCCTTCACAGTGCAGGTGGCCGATGTGGACGAAGACGCCCTGAAGATGCCGGGCGTCGATCCGGTCGAACTGGCGGTCGAATTGGCGCGGGCCAAGGCCCTGGCCGTCTCGCGCCACGACGCCGAGGCCTGGGTCCTGGGCGCCGACCAGACCCTGGCCTTCGACGGCGGCCTGGTTTCCAAGGCCCCGACGCTGGCGGCGGCGCGCGAACGTCTGACCGCCATGCGCGGCCGTTCGCATCAGCTTCATTCCGGCGCCGCTCTGGCCCGCAACGGCCAGGTGGTCTGGTCGGGTGTGGATACGGTCGAGATGAGGATGCGTGACTTCTCCGAGGCCTTCCTCGACGCCTATCTGGCCGCCGAGGGCGAGGCGCTGCTGACCTGCGTCGGCTCCTACCGGCTGGAGGGGCTGGGTTCGCAGTTGTTCGAGGCGGTCGAAGGCGATTATTTCACCGTCCTGGGTCTGCCCCTGTGGCCGGTTCTGGCTGAGCTGCGCCGGGCTGGAGTGATCGCGTCGTGACCGCCTCCCCCTCCCTTTGCTCTGGCCGCAGCCGCATCACCGGCGCCGCCATGCTGGCCGGCATCGCCGGTCAGCCGGTGGCCCATTCGCTGAGCCCCGTCATCCACAACGCCTGGCTGGAAGCCGGGAATATCGACGGCGCCTATATGCCCTTCGCGCCCAAGGACGCCGCCGGGTTTGACGTCCTGGTCGCCGCCGGTCGCGCCGGCCTGGTCCAGGGGCTAAACGTCACCGCCCCCTTCAAGGAACAGGCCTTCGCCCTGGCCGACGAAGCCAGCGCCGCGGCCTGGGCGACCGGCTCGGCCAATATCCTGGTGTTTCAGGACGGCCGGGTGCGCGCCGATAGTTCCGACGGCGTCGGCGTCCTCGTTGCCCTGGCCGAGCAGGCGCCGGGACTGGTCCTGAAAGACGCCGTCGTCGTCATGCTGGGCGCTGGCGGGGCCGCAAGGGCCGGCGCGGGCGCCCTGATCGAGGCGGGGGCGAGCATCCGCATCCTCAACCGCTCGCGCGACCGGGCCGAGGCCCTGGCCGCCGATCTGGGCCCGTCAGTCACAGTGGTCGAAGAGTCTGCGCTGGCCTCGGCCGATCTGGTCATCAACGCCCTCAGCGTTCAGCCGAGCATCGACCTGTCGGCCTTGAAGGCGACCGCCGTGGTCATGGACATGACCTACAAGCCCGTCGTCACGCCTTTCCTCGCGGCGGCCCGAGCGCGGGGCCTGACCACGGTGGACGGACTGGCCATGCTGATCGGCCAGGCGGCGCCCTCGTTTACGGCCCTGTTCCGTCGTCCGCCCCCGCCCCTGGACCTGCGCGCCCTGCTGCTGGCGCATCTGGGGGAAATGGAATGATCGTCCTCGGCCTGACCGGCTCGATCGGCATGGGCAAGTCCACCACGGCCCAGATGTTCGCCGACGCAGGCGCTCTGGTTTGGAACGCCGACGCGGTCGTGCATGACCTCTACGCCCTCGGCGGCGAGGCGGTCGGCCCGGTGGGCGAGGCCTTTCCCGGCGTGGTCGTCGACGGCGCCGTGGACCGCACCCGTCTGGCCGAGGCCCTGGGCCGCGATGAGGACGCCTTCAAGCGGCTGGAGGGGATCGTCCATCCCCTGGTGGCGCGGGGCCGCGCCGACGATCTGGCGGCCGCCGAGGCGAACGGCGTCAAGCTGGCCGTGCTGGACATCCCCCTGCTGTTCGAAACGGGCGGCGACGCAGCGGTGGACGCCGTGGTCGTGGTCACCGCCGATTCCGAGGTGCAGGCGGCGCGGGTCCTAGCCCGCCCCGGCATGACCCGCGAACGGTTTGACGCCATCCTGGCCCGCCAGACGCCGGACGCCGAGAAGCGCCGCCGCGCCGACTTCCTGGTCGACACGGGCCGGGGGCTGGACGCGGCGCGGGTTCAGGTGCGCGAAATCGTGGGGACAGTCCTCGATCCATCGTGGACGCCGCCGCGCCGGGGCTGAGCCCGCTCTTTCGTCCAGGCGCGGCTTACCCCATTAAGGGGACATGGCCCGCGAAATCGTCCTCGACACCGAAACCACTGGATTCGACCCCAAGACGGGCGACCGCCTGATCGAGGTCGGCTGTATCGAGATCCACGACCTGCTGCCCACCGGCCGGACCTTCCACCGTCTGGTCAATCCCGAGCGGCTGATCCCGCCGGACGCGATCCGGGTCCACGGCATCACCGACGACCAGGTGCGCGACGCGCCCAAGTTTCACGAGATTGCCGCCGACCTGCTGGAGTTCATCGGCGACGCCCCCCTGATCGCCCACAACGCCAACTTCGACCGCAACTTCATCGACTTCGAATACAGCCGCATTGGCCAGAAGCCGCCGCATCAGGAGCGGTGGATCGACACGCTGCAGCTGGCCCAGAAGCGCTTTCCGGGCATGCCCAATTCGCTGGACGCCCTGTGCAAGCGGTTCAAGATCTCGCTGGTCGACCGGGCCCTGCACGGCGCCCTGATCGACTCCCGCCTGCTGGCCGAGGTCTATCTAGAGTTGCGCGGCGGCAAGGAACGGGCGCTGGATCTGACCACGATCCGCAGTCCGCAGGCCACGGCGGCGGCGGCCGCAGTCAGCCATGGCGCGCGACCCAACCCCTTGCCCTATCGTTCGACCGAAGCGGAGCAGGCGGCGCATCTGGCCTTCCTGAAAGCGGCGCTGAAGGATTACAGCCTGTGGGCCGGTTACGGCGTGACCGTCGAGGTCCAGGACGAAGCCGCCGCCTGACGCGCAAAGAAAAACGGCCCGACGCTGTCACGCCGAGCCGTTTTCATTCTCATGCATAGACTGTCGCTCAAGCAGCCCGTCGCCGCGCGACGGGCGTTAGCGACCCTTAATTCATGCCTGGCCGGTTTCGGCCGGGCCGCTGGCGATCTGCTGCTGGCGCGCGACATAGATGGCGGCGAAGTCGATCGGGTCGACCATGAAGGGCGGGTAGAAGCCGCCGTCCGAGGTGGCCTGGGCTATGACCTGACGCGCGAAGGGGAAGAGGTAGCGCGGGCACTCGATCAGCAGCATGGGCTCGATGTCCTGCGGAGCGACGCCTTGCAGGGCGAACAGGCCGCCGTAGACCAGTTCCACGTGAAACACCGCGGCCTTGTCCTCGCCCGTGGCCTTGACCGACAGCTTCAGGTCCAACTCGAACAGGCCGTCGGGACGACCGGCGGCGTTCATTTCGACGCCCATGTCGATGGCCGGCTTGCCCTCGATGCGCAGGCTTTCCGGCGCGCGCGGGTTTTCGAAGGACAGGTCGCGGACATATTGCGCCAGAATGCGGAAGCCCGGACCGGCCGGCTGTCCCTGGCCTTCCATCAGCTCGGTCTGGCCGTTGGCGGCGGTGTCGGCGGGGGCGGTGGCGTCGGTCATGAAGAAAGCCGTCAGTCTGAAAACAAGGGACGCCGGACCGCTCCGGGTCCGGGGTGAAGGGCCCGCGACTACCACGGCGAGGCTATTGGCCGCAACGGCGAGACCCGCGTTCTGGACGCCCCTCGCCTTGCGCCCAGCGGGATCGCCCCCTAATCCTCACCATAACAGATGCGCGCCCGTCGCCCCCCCTTGGGCGCGCGCCAATCAGGTGAAGCCCGTGCCCGTGCAATTCCAGATCGTCATGTTCGCCATCGTCGCTGCGGTGCTGCTGTTCACGCTCTACAATGTGCTGGGCAAGAAGGTCGGACGTCAGCCGCAGGAAGACGCCCGCCTGCCTCAGGTCGCGCCCATGGCCGGTCCGACGCCTGCTGCGCTCACGCCCGGCGTGGACGCCGCCACGGCCGCCGCCGTCGCCGGGCTCAAGGCGCGTGACCCAGCCTTCGATCCCGCCCGCTTCCTGGAGGGCGCGCGTCAAGCCTATGAAACTATCGTGCGCGGCTACGCCTCGGGCGACCGCGAGGCCCTGCGCCCCCTTCTGACCCCCGCGGTCATGACCTCGTTCGAGGCGGGCATCGCCGCCCGCGAGGCCCGCGGCGACCGTGAACAGACCGAATTCCTGCATCCGCCGCGCGCCGACCTGGAACTGGCTACGGTCAAGGACGACCGCGCCGTCGCCAAGGTCCGCTTCCTGGCCGAGATGCGCAGCGTCGTGACCCCGGCGTCGGGCGAGGCTGCGACCGCGGAGCGCCGCACCGCCGAGCTGTGGACCTTCGAGCGCGTCCTCGGCGCCGCCGACCCGAACTGGGCTCTGGCTCGCGTCGAGCCGGCCAGCGCCTGATGCCTGTCTCCGCCCTGTCGCCCGTCCTTCCGTTCAGCCGGTCGGGCGCGGCCCGGGCGGGCGTCCTGTCTCTCCTGCTGTTCGCGGCGGCCTGCGCCTCGACGCCAGCGGTGACGCCGCGGCCGCCGTCGACAAGGCCGGGGCCGGTTCCGCCGCCGTCCTCGGTCGAGGGGATGAGCCTCGGCGCCCTGCCCGGCTGGGCCGAGGAAGACCATCTGGCGGCTTTCCGCGCCTATGTCGCCGGCTGCGGCCGGCTCAGGGACAGCGCGGCCGCAGCCGTCTGTGATCGCGCCCGCAATCTGGCCTCCCGCCGGCTGTCGCCCAGCGACGCACGCGCCTTCCTCGAAACGAATTTCGTCGCCGCCGAGGCCCGCACCGATGATGGCCGGGCGGGTCTGCTGACCGCCTATTTCGCGCCTGAGTATCCGGCGCGCCGGACGCCGGACGCCGAGTTCGACGCCCCCGTCCTCAGCCGCCCGGCCAACCTGTCCGACGTCGGCGACCGCAGCATGATCGAGTTGGGATCGGCTCAGTCGTCGGCCCTGGCCTGGATGCGGGCCGAGGATCTCTTCTTCCTGCAGATTCAGGGCTCGGGGACGCTGACCTTCCCAGACGGCGCCCGGCTTCGCGCGGCCTATGCCGCCGACAATGGCAAGCCCTTCGTCGGCATCGCCCGGCCGATGGCCGAGCGCGGCCTGCTGCCCCAGAATGGAACCTCCGGCGACGCCATTCGCGGCTGGCTGTCCGCCCATCGCGGGGCTGAGGCGCGGGCGGTGATGGCGCTGAACCCGCGCTACATCTTCTTCGCCCTCAGTCCCGACGACGGCGCCGAGGCGACCGGCGCGGCCGGCGTGCCCCTGCCCGCGCGCCGCTCCGTGGCGGTGGACCCCTCGCGCTGGACCTATGGCGACGCTGTTTGGATCGAGGCCGACGGCGGCAATCTGGTGGGCGCCCGCGCCAGCTATCGCGGCCTGGTCATGGCCCTGGACACTGGCTCGGCCATCCGCGGCCCCGTCCGCGCCGACCTCTATATCGGTCGAGGCGACGCAGCCGGCGCCGAAGCGGGCGCCGTGCGGCACCCGCTTCGCATGTGGCGGCTGATCCCGAGGGGCTGAGCGGCGGACCCTTCGACGCGCCGGGGTGAACAGCGCCGGTTGGCCACGATCGCCGCGAGCGGCAGAATCCCTTGGTTTCAAGGGAGGGACGCGATGGGCGCGCTCGTTTACGCCACCGTGGGATCGAACCGGCTGGACGACGCCAAGGCGTTTTACGACGCCCTGCTGGGTTCGGCCGGGATCAGGCCCGTCTTCGAGCATCCTTCTGGGGGGCGGGTGTATGGCGCGAACCGCACCCCCAATTTCGCCGTTCTGGGTCCGCATGACGGCCAGCCGGCGTCCGTCGGCAACGGCTCGATGTTCGCCTTCGGCTTCGATACCCGCGAAGAGGTCGACGCCTTCCACGCCAAGGCGTTGGAGCTAGGCGGCGCCTGTGCGGGCGTTCCCGGCCTTCGAGGCCCGGGTCTATGGTTCAGCTATTTCCGCGACCTCGACGGGAACAAACTCTGCGCCTTCTGCATGGGGTGACCGGCGCCGCCCTGTCCGCACTTTATCCCCGCTTCAGGCTGCCCAGCAGGCCGCGCATCAGTTCGCGGGTGATGGTCGTGCCGGCGGTGCGCAGGACGGAGGTGGTCAGGGCCTCCATCGGGGTCTGGCGGCTGGAGGCGGCGCGGGCGCGCGGGGCGGCGGGCGCGCGGGGCGTGGCGCGGGCGGCCTTTTCAGCGGCCTTGGCGTCGACGGCGTCGGTCTGGGCCTGGGCGTTGATGCGGTCAGTCTGAGCCTGACGGGCGGCCAGGACTTCCTCGGCGGACTCGCGGTTGACCATGGTGTCGTAGACGCCGCGTACGGGGCTGGCGGCCATGACGGCGGCGCGTTCAGCGTCGGTGGCGGGGCCCAGGCGCGAGTCCGGCGGGCGGATCCTGGTCTGGGCCACGATGTTGGGCGCGCCCTTGTCGTCCAGGGTCGAGACCAGGGCCTCGCCCACCCCCAGTCCCTGGATGGCCGTGGCCGTGTCGAAGGCGGGGTTGGGGCGGAAGCTCTGGGCTGCGGCGCGCAGCCCCTTCTGCTCGGCGGGGGTGTAGGCGCGCAGGGCGTGCTGCACCCGGTTGCCCAGCTGGGCCAGGACATTGTCGGGAATATCGGCCGGGTTCTGGGTGACGAAATAGACGCCGACGCCCTTGGAGCGGATCAGCCGCACCACCTGCTCGACCTTTTCCAGCAGGGCCTTGGGCGCGTCGTCGAACAGCAGGTGGGCCTCGTCGAAGAAGAAGACCAGGCGCGGCTTATCCGGGTCGCCGATCTCGGGCAGTTGTTCGAACAGTTCCGACATCAGCCACAGCAGGAAGGCGGCGTACAGGCGCGGGCTGTTCATCAGCTTGTCCGCCGCCAGGACGTTGACCTGGCCTCGGCCGTCCAGGCCGGTGCGCATCAGGTCTTCCAGTCGCAGGGCCGGTTCGCCGAAGAAGGCTGTTCCGCCCTGTTGTTCCAATTGCAGAAGGGCGCGCTGGATGGTGGCGACCGAGGCGGGCGAGACGGCGCCGACCTCGCGGCCGATGGTCGTGGAGTTCTCGCTGACATAGGTCATCAGGCTGCGCAGGTCCTCGAGGTCCAGTAGCAGCAACCCCTCCTTGTCGGCGACGTGGAAGGCGACGGTCAGCACGCCTTCCTGCACGTCGTTGAGCTCCAGCATCCGGGCCATCAGCACGGGGCCGATGTCGGTGACGGTGGCGCGCACGGGGTGTCCCTTGACGCCGTACAGGTCCCAGAAAACGACCGGGGCCGCCTTGCCGGTAAGGGTCAGGCCCATCTTGCCGGCGCGATCAGAGAATTTCGCGACATCGCCCGGCTGGCTGATCCCGGACAGGTCGCCCTTCACATCGGCGCAGAAGACAGGCACCCCCGCGTCCGAAAAGCCCTGGGCCATGATCTGCAGGGTCACCGTCTTGCCCGTGCCGGTGGCCCCGGCCACGACGCCGTGGCGGTTGGCGCGGTTGAGCAGCAGATTTTCCGGGGCGCCTTCGAAGGACTGGCCCAGGAAAAGGGCGGCGGGGGCGTCGGTCATGCATACTCTCCAGCGTGCCCCCGAACATGCTGATCTCATATGGGCCGGGCTGCAAGACGGAACCGCAACAGCTTCCGGCGATTGACGCTGTCCCCGCCGCCCTCGACAGTCACGCTCATGAAGCTGCCCATTTCGGTTCCGACCTCCTCGGTTGCGCGCAACGCCCTGGTCCTGATCGCCGTCGTGGCGAGCGGGGCGGCGCTCTACTGGCTGAGGGACATCCTGACCCCCCTGGCGATGGCCCTCTTCCTGATGATCATGATCGACGGGGTGAAACGGGCCATCGAGCATCGCACCCCGGTGCCGTCCCGCTTCGCCGGGGCGGCGGCCCTGATCGTGGTGGTGCTGGGTTTCCTGTTGTCGATCTGGATCATCGTCGACGGGGCGGCCGGCTTCTTCACCGACGCCTCGGGCGTTTCGGCTCATATCGGGCCGCGTCTCGACCAGATCATCAGCGACGCGTGGGGTCTGTTCCACGTCAGAAACCCGCCGACGCTGAACGAACTGATCGCGGACATCGACCTGCGCGGCGGGCTGACCAGCGCGGCCCTCCAGGCCCAGGGCGTCGCCTCGGGCGCCTTCTTCGTCATGGTCTATCTGGGCTTCCTCCTGGCGTCGCAGGCGGGGTTCAGAAAGAAGGTCGTCGCCATGTTCCCCGACCGCGGGGTCCGCCGCGAGGCGCTGGAGGTGTTCAACCGGGTGCGGGGCGGAATCGAGGGCTATCTGTGGGTCCAGGCCGTCACCGGGGCCATGATCGGCGTCGTCGCCTGGGTCATGATGCGGGCGGTAGGGCTTCAACACGCCGAGTTCTGGGCCTTCGTCATCTTCATCGTCAGCTTCATCCCCGTGCTGGGCGGGGTGATCGCCGGCTGCGCCCCGCCGCTGTTCGCCCTGGTTCAGTTCGAGAGCTACTGGCCGGCCCTGATTCTTTTTATCGGTCTGCAGACCCTGCTGTTCATCGTGGGCAATCTGATCCTGCCGCGGATGCAGGGTGAAAATCAGAACATTGATCCGGTCGTGGTCCTGTTGGCCCTGGCCCTGTGGGGCAAGATGTGGGGCGTGCCGGGCATGTTCCTGTCGACGCCCCTGGCGGTCATTGCCATGGCGGTTCTGGCCGAGTTCCAGGGATCGCGCTGGATGGCGGTCCTGCTGTCGGGCGACGGCGAACCCTATGCCCCGCGCAACGCCGACGCGGCCGCACCGACCGACGGCTGGCTCAAACGGTTGCTGAGGCGCGGCAAGCGGTCGCACGAAAAAGGCGCGGACGAAGACGGACCCTGCCCTTGATCCGCCATATCTCGCGACTATCTGTTCAATCAGACGACGCGGCCTCCCCTCCCCCTCCCGGCCGCGAAGTCCAGAGGACCGGCGCTCCCTCCCCCTCCTGCGCCGGACCCGAGCAGGCCGTCGAGCGTTCGCGCTCGGCGGCCTTGTTCGTTGGGGCTCTGTTGAACCGTTGCGCGGTCGATTTGGGCGAAATTGGGGCATTTGTTGTCGTCAATATGGCCCTGTCTGCGAGAAATCACTCAACAGTGGGCCTCCGGCGCAACATGGTGCGCTGCACACTGAAATTCAGGGCGTTCGCGGCCTCGGGCGGCCTAGCCAGTTTCGCCAGTCACGCTAAGGTGGCGCGGTCAAATCCCTGCGGCCTCAGGCCGTGCTGTCCGAGACTACATCATGTCCGCCGCTCCGCGCACAGTTTCCGCCACGCCAGCTACTCTGGAGGCGCTGGAAGCAGCCTATGCGCGGATTGTCGATGGCCCGCCGGGCGCGGCGGAAAAGTCCTTCCTGGCTCAGGCCTTCGACGACTACGCCGCTGACGAGACGCCCGAACTGGGCGGCGACGACCTGGCCGCCCTGCTGGCCCTGGTCTGGCGTTCGGCCAAGGCGCGCCAGGCCGGCGAACCGGCCCGCGTCACGGTCGGTCCCCTGGCCGGCGCCGACGGCGCTCCGACGGGCTATGACAGCGTCCTGATCCTGCAGGACGACGCCCCCTTCCTGGTCGACAGCGTCTTGGGCGAACTGGCCGATGCCGGCGTCACCGTGCGCGCCCTCTTCCACCCCATCGCCGAGATCGAGGCCGGACGTCGCGACTCGCTGATCATCGTGGTCGTCGATCCCCTGCCGCAGGAGCGTCGCGACGCCCTGGGCGAAGGCTTGGCCCAGGCTCTGGCCGACGTGCGCGCCGCCGTGACCGATCACGCCGCCATGGTCCAGTCGATGAAGGATGCGGTCGAACAACTGGAAGCCGCCCCCCCCGCCGCCGTCGACCCCGCCGTTCTGGAAGAGAACATCGCCTTCCTGCGCTGGGCCAAGAGTGATCACTTCGTCTTCCTCGGCGCCCGCGACTACGCCTATCCGCGCAGCGCCGATGGCGGCTATGCTCCCGAGGCCCCGCTGGAGGTGTCCGCTCAGGGGCTCGGCGTTCTGGGCGACCCCGAGCGCCGCGTCCTGCGCCGCGCCTCCGAGCCGGCGGTCCTGACCAAGGCCATGCAGCGTCAGCTGGACCTCAGCGAACCGGTGACGGTGGCCAAGGCCAACATCCGCTCGCGCGTCCATCGCCGCGCCTACATGGACTACGTCGGCGTCAAACGTTACGGCGCGGACGGCAAGGCCTCGGGCGAGACCCGTTTCGTCGGCCTGTTCACCGCCGAAGCCTATGACAAGATGGCCAAGGAGGTGCCGCTGATCCGGCGCAAGGTGGCCAATGCTCTGGAACGGGCCGGCAAGGCCCCGGGCAGCCACAACTACAAGCGCCTGAAGAACATCCTCGAGAACTACCCGCGCGACGAGCTGTTCCAGATCAGCGAAGACGAGCTGCTGGAGACGGCGCTGGGCGTCCTGCACCTGTACGACCGTCCGCGCATCCGCCTGTTCACCCGCCGCGATCCGTTCGACCGGTTCGTCTCGGTGCTCTGTTTCATCCCGCGCGAACGCTTCGACGCCTCGGTGCGCGAACGCATCGGCGGCATCCTGGCCAAGGCCTGGGGCGGCCGGGTCTCGGCCTGGTATCCCCAGTTGTCAGACCAGCCGCTGACGCGGGTCCACTACATCATCGGCGTCGAACCCGGCGCTCACCTGGAGCCCGACGCCAGGGCGCTGGAGGCCGAGGTGGCCGAGGCCGGCCGCAGTTGGATCGACCGCTTCGAGAGCGCCCTGCGCGCCGCCGAGGTGGACGAGGTCGCCGTCGGCCCGACCAGCGCCAAATGGGCCGAGGGCTTCGGCGTCGCCTATCGCGACCGCTACGACGCCGCGGAGGCGGTGGCCGATCTGGAGCAGTTCGACCGTCTGAACGACGGTTCGGCCGGCGACGGCGAGCCGGTGGCGGTTCGCGCCTTCCGCACGGCCGACGAGACCTCGCTGCAGTTCCGCTTCAAGCTCTACCGTCGGGGCTCGGCTGTGCCGCTGTCCGACGTTCTGCCCATTCTGGCCGACATGGGCCTGAAGACCCTGGAGGAATCGGACCACGTCGTCCGTTCGGTCGGCGACGACCCGATCTTCATCCATGACTTCCTGCTGGAAGACCCGCGCGGCGACAGCCTGATCTTCGCCGACATCAAGGCCCCGTTCGAGGCCGCCTTCTCGGCGGTCTGGAGCGGCCGCACGGAAAGCGACGGCTTCAACCGTCTGGTGCTGGAACTGGGCGTGGACTGGCGCGAGGCGGCCCTGATCCGCACCCTGGCCCGCTATCGTCAGCAGACCGGCCTCGACCCGTCGCAGGCGGTTCAGGAAGCGGCCCTGCGCGAATATCCGACGGTGGCGCGCGCCATCCTGTCGCTGTTCAAGGCCAAGTTCGATCCGGCCCAGGGCGGCTCGGTCGAGGCGCGCGAAGCCCTGGTCGCGGAGCTGAACGACAAGATCGTCGCCCTGCTGCAGGACGTGAAGAGCCTGGATCACGACCGGGTGCTGCGCCGCATCGCCCTGCTGATCGGCGCGATCAAGCGCACCAACTACTATCAGGTCGACGCCGAGGGCCGCGCCAAGCCGCACATCTCGATCAAGATCGCTTCGCGCGAGCTTGAGGACCTGCCCCTGCCCAAACCCTTCCGCGAAATCTTCGTCTGGGCGCCGCACATCGAGGGCGTCCACCTGCGCTTCGGCCCGGTGGCGCGCGGCGGCCTGCGCTGGTCGGATCGTCGCGACGACTTCCGCACCGAAGTCCTGGGTCTGGTGAAGGCCCAGCAGGTCAAGAACTCGGTTATCGTCCCGGTCGGCTCCAAGGGCGGTTTCTATCCCAAGCAACTGCCGATCGGCGGCGACCGCGACGCGGTCCAGGCCGAAGCCATCCGCGCCTACAAGACCTTCCTCTCGGGTCTGCTGGACATCACCGACAACATCGTCGGCGACGCCGCCCCGGTGCGCCCGGCCAATGTCGTGGCCTGGGAAGGCGACGATCCCTACCTGGTCGTGGCCGCCGACAAGGGCACGGCGACCTTCTCGGACATCGCCAACGGCGTGTCGCAGTCCTACGGCTTCTGGCTGGACGACGCCTTCGCGTCGGGCGGCTCGGCGGGCTACGACCACAAGGAAATGGGCATCACGGCGCGCGGCGCCTGGGAGGCGGTCAAGCGCCACTTCCGCGAGATGGGCAAGGACATCCAATCCGAGCCCTTCACCGTGGTCGGCGTCGGCGACATGTCGGGCGACGTCTTCGGCAACGGCATGCTGCTGTCCAAGGCGACCAAGCTGGTCGCGGCCTTCGATCACCGCGACATCTTCATCGACCCGAACCCGGATCCGGCCAAGTCGTGGGCGGAGCGCAATCGCCTGTTCGAAACCCCGCGCACCAGCTGGCAGGACTATGACAAGAGCCTGATTTCGGAAGGCGGCGGGGTCTTCTCGCGCTCGGCCAAGACCATCGCCCTGACGCCGCAGATCAAGGCGTTGCTGGATATCGAGGCCGACACCGTCGACCCGACCACCCTGATGCAGGCCATCCTGAAGGCGCGGGCCGAGCTGCTCTACTTCGGCGGCATCGGCACCTACATCAAGGGCGCGGGCGAGACCAACGCCCAGGCCGGCGACAAGGCCAACGACGCCATCCGCATCAACGGCGGCGACGTGCGGGCTCTGGTCATCGGCGAAGGCGCCAACCTGGGCATGACCCAGTTGGGCCGGATCGAGTCGGCGCGCGCCGGCGCTCGCATCAACACCGACGCCATCGACAACTCGGCGGGCGTGGACTCGTCCGACCATGAGGTGAACATCAAGATCCTCACCGGCGGCGCCATCGCCTCGGGCCATCTCAAGGCCGAGGACCGCAACGCCCTGCTGAAGTCGATGACCGACGAGGTCGGCGAAAAGGTCCTGGCGCACAACTACGACCAGACCCTGGCCCTGACCCTGCAACAGGCCGAGGGCGCCGAGGCGCTCGACGCTCAGCAGGCCTTCATGCAGCACCTGACGGCCCTGGGTAAGCTGAACCGCGCGGTCGAATACCTGCCCGACGACGCCCGCATGGCCGAGATGAAGCTGCAGGGCACGGCTCTGACCCGTCCCGAACTGGCGGTGCTGACGGCCTATTCCAAGCTGGAGCTGTTCGACGAGATCGTCGGCTCCTCGGCGCCCGACGACGCCTTCTTCGAGCGCCTGCTGGTCCACTACTTCCCGGCTCCGCTGGCGAAGTTCGAAGAGGACATGAAGGGCCACCGCCTGCGTCGCGACATCATCGCCACGGTGCTGTCGAACGAGATCGTCAACATGGCCGGGCCGACCTTCCCCGACCGCCTGCGGGCGGCAGCGGAATGCGACACCGCCGCCATGGTCACGGCCTTCGAGACGGCGCGTCAGGTGTTCCGCCTGGATCAGGCCTGGAAGGCTGTCTCGGCCTTGGACCTGAAGATCCCGGCAGAGGCCCAGACGGCCCTCTATCGCGAGATCGCCCTGGTTCTGCGTCGCCAGACCTACTGGCTGGCCCGCCGCGCCGCCCGCACCGAGACCACGGTCGGCGGCATGATCGCCGCCTATCAACCGGCCGCCGACGCCCTGCGCGCCGCTGGCCCCGCCGTGCTGTCGCGCTTCGAACAGCAGCGGTTCGAGAGCCGGGTTCAGACCTTCGTCGGTCTGGGCGCGCCGGAAGATCTGGCGCGCGACATCGCCCTGCTGCGGCCCATGGTGGCCACGGCCGACATCGGCGATCTGGCCAATGAACTGGGCTGGAACGCGCCGGCGGTGGCGGGGCTCTATCACCAGGTCGGCGCCGCCTTCGACTTCGACCGCCTGCGCGTGGCGGCGGGCTCCATCTCGTCGGGCGATCACTTCGATCGTCTGGCCGTGCGTCGTCTGATCCAGGACCTGATGGCCGAGCAGCAGCAACTGACCCGCGCCGTGGCCCAGGCTTCGGCCGAGGCGGCGGGCGCGAGCGAGGAAGGCGCACAACAGGCGGTCGACGCCTGGATCGGCGCCCGGATGGGTCAGGTCGAATCCTTGCGCGGCTCGGTCGACGAGATCGAGGCTTCGGGCACGGGCTGGACCTTCGCCAAGCTGACCATCGCCAACGGCGCCATTCGCGAAGTGCTGGGAAGCTAACGCTTCCCAGGGCGCTACGCTCGCGACGCGGCCGCTCGCTTCTTGAGCGCTTCTTGAGCGCTTTTTGAGCGCTTCTTAGTGCGCCAACGCGCGACTCGCGGAGCCTCGCTGCATGAGCGCGGCGCGATTTCGGTGTTTGTTCAGGGCCCGCTCGTTTCGTCGTTCTCGGCGAGGCGGGCGGGCCTTGGCGTTTGGGGCGGCTTCGGGCTAGGTGGTCGCCGCTGTTCAGAGATCCGCAAGGCAAGAAGGCGCCCAATGCCCAGGAAGTTTCTCGTCGTTGTAGACGATAGTCCCGAACTGGGCGCCGCCCTGGGCTACGCCTCCCGGCGCGCCAAATCGACCGGGGGGCGCGTGGTTCTGCTGCGGGCCCTGCCCGGCGGTTCGGACGAGCACTGGTCCGGCGTGCGCGACGAAATCCGCCGTCAGCAGCGCGAAGAGGCCGAAGCGCTTCTGGCCCGGTTGGGTGAGGAAGTGTCCCAAAAATCCGGGGCCGCTCCGGTCTTCCTGATCGAGGAAGGCGACCCCCAGGGCGCCATCCGCAGGGCGGTCGGCGCCGATCCCGACATCAAGATCCTCATCCTGGCGGCGGGCGTCGGTTCGCGCGGGCCCGGACCTCTGGTCTCGGCTGTGTTGAAGCAGGGCGGCGCCTTCACCGGACGAAAGCTGCCCGTGACCATCGTCCCCGGCGAACTGACCGAGGCGGACATCGAAGACCTGGCCTAATTCTAAGGGACGCTATCGCTCGGCTCGCGGAGCCTCGCTGCTAGAGCGACGATTGGCGCATCACGCGCGGCCGTGGGGTCTTGAAGATGCCGCTCAGGGGGCGCATCTCCCGGCCATGTTCATTCAGACCGAACCCACGCCGAACCCCAATGTCCTGAAATTCCTGCCGGGCCGCGACGTGGCGCCCGAGGGCGTTCTGGAATACCGCACCATCCACGAAGCTGCGGCCTCGCCGCTGGCCGAAGCTCTGTTCGAGCTGGAAGGCGTCGAGGGCGTCTTCTTCGGGGCCGACTATGTCTCGGTCTCGCGCGGCGTTCAGGCCCCGGAGTGGAGCCAGATGAAGGCCCCGATCCTGGCCGCGATCATGGATCATTTCGTCTCCGGCGCGCCGCTGACGCGCGGCGTCGAGGCGGCGGCGGACGACACCAGCGAAGACAGCGAGATCGTCACCGAGATCAAGGGCCTGCTGGACAGCCGCATCCGCCCGGCGGTGGCCCAGGACGGCGGCGACATCCTGTTCGACCATTTCGACCTGGAAACCGGCGTCCTGCGCCTGAGGATGCGCGGCGCCTGCTCGGGCTGCCCCTCCTCCTCCGCCACCCTGAAGTCCGGCGTGGAACAGATGATGCGCCACTACATCCCCGAAGTGACCAGCGTTGAGCAGGTGATCTAAGCGAAGGGCGCTAGCGCTCGCGACGTGGTCGCTTGCCGCTTGAGCGCATCTTTGGGCGCTACCGCTCGCCGCGCGGCGGCTAGCTGCGTGAGCGCGCGCGAAGCGCCAGGCCGCGTCGGGTCGAGAAGGCGGAGCCTTCTGACCGCGGCCCACCGAAGAGCCGCGTCGGGTCGGGAGGTCCCGGAGGGCCGACGACCGCGGCCCAACAAGATGTTTCACATGAAACGCTATCGTCTTGAACGGGCCTGAGGCATGATCGCGGCATGGCCCGTTTCACCGCCGATGATGACGCCGAGGCCGAGGGCCGCGCTCTCGGCGAGGCCCTGTCCGCCCTGCGTCGCGAGCGGGGCCTGAGCCAGGCCGAGGCCGGCCAGAGGATCGGCATGACCAGCCAGGGCTGGGGCCTGTACGAGGCCGGTAAACGCCCCGGCCTGTTCCGCCCCGACGTTCAGCGCCGCCTGACCGGCGCCCTCGACGCCACGCCCGAAGATCTGGCGCTTCTGATAAGCGCGGCCCCCGCTCCCGCCCCTGCCCCAAGGCCCAAGGCCGCGTTCGATGGACTGGAAGCGCGAGGTCGCGCCTTTAAGGCGGCGCCGGCCGACGCGCGGCGGCGGCTGCAGCTTTCGACCGACGACCTGGCCCCCTGGGCGGCGGCCGGCACGGTTCTGGAATATGCGCCCGGCCGTTGGCCGCGCCGCGATCAGGGCTGCGTCATCGAAATGGACGACGGAACCCTGCGAGCGCGGCTTTATGTGCGGTCGGACGAGGCGGAACTGGTGGTGCGCGGGGCCGGCGCCCTGCTGACCATCGAGCGGATTCCGCGCGCGCGGGCCCGGACGGTCGCGGCCGTCGTCGCGCGGCTGGACGACTGATGAAACTAAATAGTTGCGTTTCATTGCGGGTTGTGAAACCTTGTCGCCGCAACTCCGAGGGAGACGCCGCCCGTGCCTCGCCATACGCAGGATATCGACGCCGTCGTGGGCTTGCGGATGGCGGCGCGTCGTTCGGCCCTCGGCCTGTCGCAGACGGCGCTGGCCGCCGAACTGGGCGTCAGTTTTCAGCAGGTGCAGAAATACGAGAAGGGCGCCAACCGCGTTTCGGCCTCGCGCCTGCATCAGGCGGCGACGGCCTTGGGCTGTTCCGTGGCCGATTTCTTCCCGGCGCGGGGCGATGGGCTCGCCCCAGTGGCCGAACTGCGCGCCTTGACCGCGACGGCGGACGGGCGGGCGCTGGCGGAAGCCTTTCCCCGCATCAGCGACCCGGCGGTGCGCAAGGCCGTGACGCGGGTGGTCGAGGCGCTGGCGTCGGCCTGACGACGTCGATAGGAAGGCCGCGATGAGAGTTCTGATCGTGGATACGGCGCTGGGCGCCTGTTCGGCCTGCGTGGTCGAGGACGGGCGCGTGCTCGGCGTTCGTTCCGAGCTCATGACCAAGGGCCATCAGGAACGGCTGGCCGGGATGGCGCGCGACGCTGTGGCCGACGCATCGCGAGAGGGCGGCGGCGGTTTCGGCGCCCTTGATCGGGTTGGCGTCACCGTGGGGCCCGGATCCTTCACCGGCCTGCGCGTCGGCCTGGCCTTTGCCCAGGGACTGGGCGCGGCGCTGGACCGTCCGGTCGTCGGCCTCTCGACGCTGGACGGCCTCGCCATGTCGATCAAGCCGGCGGGACTGGTCGCCGCCGTGATCGACGCGCGCCGGGGCCAGGTCTATGCGCGGCTGTTCCGCGACGGCCGTCCGATCGGAGGGCCTGAGGCCCTGTCGCTGGACGCTGCAGCGGAGCGCATCGCCGCTGCGGCCGGCGGCGCGCCGCCGATTCTGGTCGGGTCGGGTGCCTCGGTGCTTGTCGAGGCCTTCCCCGAGCGTCTGGGCGCCGCCGTGACCGCTCGCCTGCCCGCGCCGTCGCCCGAGGCCTTGGCCTATATGACCGCCATGGCCGATCCGGAGAGCGCCCCGCCCCGCCCCGTCTATCTGCGCGCGCCCGACGCCACCCCGCCCAGCCGCCTGCCGGGCCAGCCGCGCGCGCTCGCCGCCTCGTGACTGACGTCCTCGCCGCCATCCACGCCGAGGCCTTCGAGACGCCGTGGGACGCCGCCAGCCTGTCGGCCCTGTTGGCCGCGCCCGGCGTCTTCGCGGTGGAGGAAGCCGACGGTTTCATCCTGATCCGCGTCGTGGCCGACGAGGCCGAGATTCTGACTCTGGCCGTGCGGCCCGCCGCGCGGCGGGGCGGCGTGGGCGGGCGACTGGTCGAGGCCGCCGTGGTGCGCGCCGCCGCCCTGGGCGCCGAACGAATGTTCCTGGAAGTGGCCGCGGACAACGTCGCAGCCCGGGCCCTCTACGCGAGAATGGGCTTCGCCGAGGCAGGGCGTCGGCGGGGCTATTATGCGCGGTCGGATGGAAGCCACGAGGACGCCCTGATCCTGGCGCTCAACTTTACCGCGACGCTTCCATAAGTCGGCGGTCCAGCCTATCTTCCGGCGCATGGAACGGATCGAGAAACTTTGCGCCGACCGCGGCATGCGCATGACTGAGCAACGGCGCGTGATCGCCCGGGTTCTGTCGCAGGCCGAGGATCACCCTGACGTCGAGGAGCTGTATCGCCGCGCCTCGGCCATCGACCCGCACATCTCGATCGCCACCGTCTATCGCACCGTGCGCCTGTTCGAAGAGGCGGGCGTGGTCGAAAAGCACGACTTCGGCGACGGTCGCAGCCGGTATGAAGAAGCTGGCGACGATCACCACGACCATCTGATCGACACCAAGACGGGCGAGGTCATCGAGTTCTTCGACGCCGAGATCGAGCGTCTCAAGACCGAGATCGCCCGCAAGCTGGGCTTCGAACTGGTCGGCCACAAGCTGGAGCTCTACGGCCACGCCATCCCCGGCGCCGAGCCGAGCGAGCGCGAGGGGCTGATCTACAAGCGGCACGCCGCCCGCACCGAACCTGAACAGGCCGACGGCTGAGGCTGATCCCGGCCTGCCTGCCCGGGCTGCGCGCCTTGCCGTCGTCGGGTTCGGCGATCATAAGCCGGTCATGACTGACACCCTCGCAACGCCCATGGCAACGGCGGACGACGCGGCCCAAGCCCAGGGTCTGGCCGCCGTGCCCAAACGCCTGTTCATCAAGACCTACGGCTGTCAGATGAACGTCTATGACTCAGAGCGCATGGCCGATGTCCTGCGCCCGCTGGGCTATGCCACGACCGACGCGCCGGAGGGCGCGGACTTCGTCATCCTGAACACCTGCCACATCCGCGAACGGGCTGCCGAGAAGGTCTATTCCGAGCTGGGCAAGTTGAAGCAGATGCGCGAGCGTAAGGTCGCGCGCGGCGACGGCGGCATGACCATCGCGGTCGCCGGCTGCGTCGCCCAGGCCGAGGGCGAAGAGATCATGAAGCGCCAGCCGGCGGTCGACCTGGTGGTCGGACCGCAGGCCTACCACCAGCTGCCGGAACTGCTGACCCGGACGGCGCGAGCGCGTGGCGAGCGCATCGGCGCCGACTTCGCCCCGCATGAGAAGTTCGACGCCCTGCCTGCGATGCGCGGCGGCGAAGGACCGACCGCCTTCCTGACGGTGCAGGAAGGCTGCGACAAGTTCTGCACCTTCTGCGTCGTCCCCTATACCCGCGGCGCCGAGTGGTCGCGGCCGGTCGCGGCGGTGCTGGCGGAGGCCCGGTCCCTGGCCGACCGGGGCGTGCGCGAAGTCACCCTGCTGGGCCAGAACGTCAACGCCTATGACGGCGAGGGGCCGGACGGAAAACCCTTCACCCTGGCCCGGCTGGCCTACGCCCTGGCCGAGATCCCCGGCCTGGACCGCATCCGCTACACGACCAGCCACGCCAACGACATGAGCGACGACCTGATCGCGGCCCACGCCGATCTGGACGCCCTGATGCCCTATCTGCACCTGCCGGTGCAGGCCGGGTCGGACCGGGTATTGCGGCTGATGAACCGCAAGCACGGGCGTCAGAAATACATCGATCTGATCGCCCGCATCCGGGCGGCGCGACCGGACATGGCCATCGCCGGAGACTTCATCGTTGGCTTCCCCGGCGAGACCGATCGGGACTTCGAGGACACGCTCGATCTGGTGCGCCAGGTCACCTATGCGGGCGCCTTCAGCTTCGTCTATTCGCCCCGCCCCGGCACGCCCGCCGCGACCATGGCGGGTCAGGTCGAGGAGGCCGCAGCGCTGGAGCGGCTGCACCGGCTTCAGGCCCTGCTGTTCGAACAGCAGACCGCTTTCAACGCCGCCCAGACGGGCAAGACCCTGAACGTCCTGTTCGAGAAGAAGGGCCGGTATGACGGCCAGGCCATCGGCCGGTCGCCCTATCTGCAAGCGGTCCACGTCGACGGCGCGGATCATCTGCTGGGCCGGATCGTTCCGGTCGAGATCGTCAGCGGCGCGCAGAACAGTTTGAACGGGCGGTTGGCCCAAACCGCTACTATCTAGGTCGGCTCGCTCACGGCGAGACTGCGATTTTTCACTGCGGCGTCCCTGAAGTAGTCTCGCCCCGCGAGCGAGACGATAGGGACCCAAAAAGGAACTTTGATGGCGCGAGAGTCCGAATTCCTGTCCCTGAGCGATCAGGCGCTGCGGGCCGTGATCGGTCCCAACAGCCGCCACGTCGCCCTGATCGAAGACGCCTTCAAGGTTCTGGTCGAGGCGCCGGGCGGCGGCGTGACGATCAACGGATCGGCGCGGGACCGGGCTCAGGCAAAGCGCGTCGTCGAGACCCTGGCCAAACGGGCCGATACGGGCGCTGAGATCACCGAGGCCGACGTGCGCATGGCGCTGGGCGCGGCGGCGTCGCAGCCGCGTCCCGATCAGGGGCGGGTCGTGCCTGACGCCATCGCCCTTCCGGTCGGTCGGCGCGGGGCCATCGCGCCCAAGACGGCGGCCCAGGCGCGCTATCTGGACCTGCTCAGCCGTTGCGAACTGACCTTCGGCGTCGGCCCGGCGGGTACGGGCAAGACCTTCCTGGCGGCGGCCTATGGCGCCAGCCTGCTGCGGCGGGGCCAGGTGGACCGGCTGGTCATCACCCGTCCGGCGGTCGAGGCGGGCGAGAAGCTGGGTTTCCTGCCCGGCGATCTGAACGAGAAGGTCGACCCCTATCTGGCCCCGATCTGGGAGGCGCTGAACGACATCCTCGGCGTCGATGACGTGCGGCGCCGTCGCGAGAAGGGCGAGATCGAAGCCGCCCCCATCGCCTTCATGCGCGGCCGCACGCTGAGCCACGCCTTCATCATCGTCGACGAGGCGCAGAACACCTCGCGGCTGCAGATGAAGATGGTCCTGACCCGTCTGGGCGAGGGCGCGCGGATGGTGGTGACCGGCGACCCGTCGCAGATCGACCTGCTGAACCCGCGCGATTCCGGCCTGCGTCACGCCCTGCGCATCCTGCAGGACGTGAAGGGGGTGGGGGTTCAGGCCTTCAAGGCGGAGGACGTGGTGCGCCACGCCATGGTCGAGCGTATCGTGCGCGCCTATGACGCCGATGCGGCCCGGGGGCGGCCCTCGCCCGATCTTGAGGATGACGAAGACTGATGATCGAGATCGAAGTCGAGGACGCGGCCTGGACCGCCGCCCTGCCCGAGACTGAAGCCGTGGTCCTGCGCGCGGCGACGGCGGCGCTGGGGGCGGTTGAGGGCGACGTGGTCGTCCTGCTTACCGACGACGCAGGCGTTCAGGACCTGAACGCCCGCTTCCGCGACAAGGATCGGCCGACCAATGTCCTGTCCTTCCCGGCGGCCGAGAGCGCCTTTCCGCATCTGGGCGACGTGGTGCTGGGCTTCGCCTATTGCGCCGCCGAGGCGCAGACGCAGGGCAAGACCCTATCCGATCATCTGAGCCATCTGGTCGTCCACGGCGTGCTGCACCTGCTGGGCCGCGATCACGAGGACGACGCCGAGGCCGAGGAGATGGAGGCCGAGGAGCGCGAAATCCTGGCCGCGTTCGGCATCGCCGATCCCTATCAAGCCGAACACGAGGCCCAGGCATGAGCGAGCGTTTGTCGGCCCTGTGGGGGGGCGTGCTGACGAACCGCTGGGGCCGCATCGCCCTGGCTCTGCTGGCCGGCGCGGGCACCGCCCTGGCGCACCCGCCGTTCGGGATTTTGCCCGGCCTGCTGGGCTATCCCTTGCTGATGCTGTTGGCCGAGCGGTCGCGCTCGGTGAAGGGCGGTTTCTGGGTCGGCTGGCTGGCCGGCTTCGCCTATTTCTTCATCGGCTGCTGGTGGGTGGCCGAGGCCTTCCTGGTCAACAAGGAGCAGGCCTGGATGGCGCCCTTCGCCGCCAGCCTCCTGCCCATGGGGCTGGGCCTCTTTTTCGGCACCGCGACGGCCCTCTATCGCCGCTTCGCCCCGCGCGGCGCCGTGCGGCGGGTGCTGCTGTTCGCCGCCCTGTTCGCCTTGCTGGAGTGGCTGCGCGGCCATGTCCTGACCGGGTTCCCCTGGAACCCGACCGGGGCCAGTTGGCTGGCCGGTTCGGCCATGTCGCAGTTCGCCTCGGTGGCGGGCGTCTATGGGCTTGGCCTCGTCACGCTCGGGGCCGTGTCGGCGCTCGGACTTCTGGCCGACAGCGGGCTGCGTCGGCCGCGCCTGATCGCGGCCGGTCTGGGCGTCGTCGTTCTGGCCGGTCTGTTCGCCTTCGGGACCGTGCGGCTGGCGTCGGCGAAGCGCGTAGACGGACCAACGCTGGTGCGTCTGGTTCAGGCCGACATTCCGCAGGAATCGAAATGGTCGCCCGAGGCCTATCAGGCCATCGTCGACCGCTACGTGGCGCTTACGGCCCAGCCGGGGGCGGCCCTGCCTGACGTCGTGGTCTGGCCCGAAGGCGCCCTGCCCGCCACGGCCAACGACGTCTTCAACTCGTCCGACGCCCAGGCCATCGCCGGGGCGCTTCAGACCGGTCAGACCCTGCTGATGGGGATCAGCCGGGGCGAGGCGGATCCGACCGCCGAGGGCGGCGCCCGCTATTTCAACAGCCTGTTCGCCCTGCATGACGAGGGCGCGGCGGGGCTGAGGATCGGGGCCATCTACGACAAGCATCGTCTGGTGCCGTTCGGCGAATACCTGCCGCTGGGCCGTCTGATGAGCCAGATCGGCGTGCGTAGCCTGGTCCACGTTCCGGCCGACTTCAGCGCCGGGCCCAAGCCCGCGCCGATCAGCCTGGTCAACGCTCCGAAGGTCCAGCCGCTGATCTGCTACGAAAGCCTCTATCCGGGCTTTACCCCGGCCCGGGGCGCGGCGCGTCCGGCCTGGATCGTCAACGTCTCCAACGACGCCTGGTTCGGCGCCACCTCCGGCCCGCGCCAGCACCTGAATCTGGCCAGCTATCGCGCCATCGAGACCGGCCTGCCCATCGCCCGCGCCACGCCTACCGGCGTCTCGGCCATGATCGACCCCTGGGGACGCATCATCGACGGCAAGCGGCTGAATCCCGGCCATGCCGGCGTCATCGACGTGCGCCTGCCCGAACCGGCGGCGCCGACCCTCTACGGCCGCTGGGGCGACGGCCTGTTCGGCGGACTGCTGATCCTGATGCTGGCGGGCGGCGCGCCGTTCCGTCGCCAGAGACGGGCGTGACGGCGGGAGGTCGCGCGTCTCCCGAAGACGGCGACCCCGCTGATCCGCTTTGACGAGGGTGCACGCCTGCCGCGCGAATTGTAATGACAGTGCTGGCTATCCGTCGCATTTCGGAACAATTGAGGGCAGGCGTTGATATGGACGAGAGCGGACGTATGGTCAGAGGCTCTGCAGAGGATGGTCCCCACCCGGTGGACCGGCACGTCGGGCGGCGGGTCTGCGAAAAGCGGATCGCCCTGGGCTATAATCAAAGCGATCTGGGCCGGGCCCTGGGCCTGACCTTTCAGCAGATTCAGAAGTACGAAAAGGGCGCCAACCGGATTTCGGCGTCCAAGCTTTGGGACATCGCCCGCTTCTTCAAGGTCGACATCAGCTACTTCTTCGAGGGGCTGACCTCGCTCCGGCCCGGCATGGCCGAGGACGAGGCGTCGCCCTTCGTGCATGACTTTCCGGCGACGCGTCAGACGATCGAGATGGGCCGTCTGGCCCCGCAGTTGTCGCTGCGACAGCAGAAGCTGATCCTGGACATGATGCGCGAGATGGCGGCCCGATCCGACGGGGACAAGGACTAGGGCTCACCCTCAGCCGGCTGGCATACGAAAAAGGCGCGGATCGCTCCGCGCCTTTCTGCTGTCCGGCGATCCGCGAGGATCAACCCGCCAGGGCGGCCTCCGAGGCGACGATGCGGCTGGCGGCGTGGACCACGGCGCCGATGCGCAGGGCGGCCTGGACCTGGACGTTGGGGACCGCGTGCTTGCGCAGTTCGCCTTCGTGAGCGTCGAGGCAGGCGCCGCAGCCGTTGATGGCCGAGACGGCGGTGGACCACAGTTCGAAGTCCAGCTTGTCGACGCCGGGGTTGGCGATGACGTTCATGCGCAGCTTGGCCGGCAGGGTCGTGTACTCGTTGTTCTTCATCAGGTGCAGCGAGCGATAGTAGATATTGTTCATGCCCATGATGGCGGCGGCGGCCTTGGCCGCGGTCATGGCCTCGGGGGTCAGGACGGCGGCGGCGGCGGCTTCAATGGCCTTGACCGCGGGGGCGACGCCGATGGCGTGAGCCGAGGCCAGGAAGCAGCCCCACTTCTGCTGGTCGTTCAGCACCGTCTCATTGGCCAGCGAGGACAGGTTCAGCGAGATGTCCTTGCCGTAGGCCGGGATCATTTCACGCAGGGCGTCGATCGACATGAGGAAGTCTCCGTAAAAGGGGGCCGACTGTCGGCCGGTGGCACAAAGGGCGCTGAAGCAACGCACTCAAAAACGCGCTCAAGTAGTCCGAAGGACGATAGCGCCCTAAAAAAGAAGAGCGGCGACGGAGAACCGCCGCCGCCCCTTCATTCGGTCAGGTCGCTACGCTTACAGCGTGGCGCCGCCGACCGGACGGTTGCAGGCGCATAGTTCGTCGGTCTGCAGGGCGTCGACGACACGCAGGGTGTCTTCCGGCGAACGGCCGACGTTCAGGTTGGTGACGTAGACGTGCTGGACGACGTTGTGGGGGTCGACGACGAAGGTGGCGCGCAGGGCGACGCCATTTTCTTCGTCCAGGATGCCCAGGTCGCGGGCCAGCTTGCCGCCGGTGTCAGCGAACTGCCAGATCGGCAGTTTGTTGAGGTCGGCGTGGTCGCGGCGCCAGGCCAGCTTGACGAACTCGTTGTCGGTCGAACCGCCGAGGACGACGGTGTCGCGGTCCTCGAAGTCCTTGTTCAGGGCGGCGAAGGCGGCGATTTCGGTCGGGCAGACGAAGGTGAAGTCCTTCGGGTAGAAGAAGATGACCTTCCACTTGCCGTCGAAGCTGTCCTGCGTCAGCGTTTCAAACGCCGAGACGCCGTTTTCCTCGTGGTTGTTGAAGCCCGGCTTCACGCCAGTGATCTTGAATTCCGGAAGTTTTTGACCGACGCCGAGCATCGCGCTTCTCCATAAAGCTGGTTCAGAAAGGGGCCGGCGGATCGGGGAGCGACCCGCCGTGGGTCTCAGATGGGGCCTGGCCGACACGAAGTCAAATCGATCATTTTACGAACTTGAATAGATTTGGGTTATGTCAAAGGCGACTTTGGCGGCTCCACCTGTGGTCGAAGCCGGCTCGAGGCGCGCAAGCCTAGCCGGGGCCTGATCCGCCGCCTCAAGACGGGCCGCGACCTCCAGGTGCATGGGCGGGGCGGTCGGTTCTTCGCTCGCCTTCCTGCGGCCTTCGGCCACAGCGGCGCGGACCCGCCGGCGTCGGCCGGCATAGACGTCGGGCTTGGCTATAAGGTCAGTCGATTGTTTTTGCTTTGGAGATAGTGAAAGCCTATTTGTTAGGGCTCGCTCCCGCCGCGCCAATGCGCCCGAAGGCTCCATGCTCCCCACCCTGCGTCAGCTCCAGTATCTGAAACTCCTGGCCGAGCACGGCTCGTTCAGCCGCGCCGCCGACGCCGCCCACGTCAGCCAGCCGGCCCTGTCCTCGGGGGTGCAGGAACTGGAACGAGTGCTGGGCGCCCCCGTGGTCGAGCGCACGCGCGGCGCGGTGCAACTGACCGCCGTGGGGGCCGAGGCGGTGCGCCGGGCCGAGGACGTCCTGGCCCGCACCGAAGACCTGGTCGAGGCGGCCAAGAACGCCGGCAAGCCCCTGTCGGGCCGGTTCCGCCTGGGCATCATCCCCACCGTCGCCCCCTTCCTGCTGCCCGCCGCCCTGCCCGGCCTGCGCGACAAATACCCGGCCCTGCGCCTCTTCATCCGCGAGGACCTGACCCCGCGCCTGATCGCCGGGCTGAAGGCGGGGCAGTTGGACGCCGCCGTCATCGCCCTGCCCTACGACGCGCCGGGCATCGATCACGCCCGCATCGGCGACGACGAGATCCTGGCCGCCATCCCGGTGGCTCATTCCCTGTCGGGTTCGGGACCGATCCCCGAGGGGATGCTGAAATCCGACGACCTGATCCTGCTGGAGGACGGCCACTGCCTGCGCGATCAGGCGCTGGCCGCCGTCAATATCGAGGCCCCGCGCGGCGAGGACGTCTTCGCCGCCACCTCTCTGCATACGTTGGTGCAGATGGTGTCCTCAGGCCTCGGCGTCAGCTTCCTGCCGCAGATGGCGGTGCAGGCCGGTCTGGCTGACAACCCCGGCGTCGTGGTCCGCCCCATCTCCGCCGACGCCCCCCGCCGCGAGATCGTCGTCGCCTGGCGCGCCGGCTCCAGCCGCGCCGCCGAAGCCCGCCTCCTCGCCGAAGCCCTCAAACTCTGAGCGGCGAGGCGCCGCGGCCCTTAGGCCGCCAGGCCATCCTCACGCCTGCTCCATCCCCGCCGTCATCCTCGGGCTTGACCCGAGGGTCCAGCGCAGCGGTGCGCGCGACCTTTCCATCGTCGCGCAGGCGGACAACCCGATCCTCGGGTCAGGCCCGAGGATGACGGCTAGCAGATGCTCGTCGATTACTCGCGGGATCCGCTATTCGCGGCCCCCTCAGGACTGGCTCTTGAGGCCCGCCAAAACCACACCGCGAAAGACGCGCGCCCGATCGGCGGGCGGGAGAGTGTTAATCTCTTCCATGAGGCCGAGGACGAAATGACAACTGGCGGCCTTCTGTCCACTTGTCGTCGCTCTTGCCGGTTCAAAGTCGATGGCCGCAAGTGCGGTCACGGCACTAGGTGACAGTCGAGCAAAAGCTTGCTCGACAAGCGGCTGAAACTCCGCCTCGTCAATCGGTTCGGATGCCACCGCAGGCAGCTTTGCTGTCTCATGGAGGATGTCGGCCATAAGCGACATCTCTTCGGCGGCCATCTCGCGAGGGAATATTCTAGTCGGATCGAAAGAGATATGACCCGGTGTGTTTAGTAGCTCATGGCAGTATTGCGGTTCCTGACTCTGCAAAAAAGTGGCCTGTTTGACGATGAAACCAAGCTGGCGGCCTATCGTCGCATCGCTGGCCTTCATCATTTGCGCGCCGAATATTTCTAACAGCCGAGGCCGGATGCGGTTGATCGTCTGGATGTTGGTCTCGCCTGCTTTGAGGCTCTGGACTGCTGCGTCCCGCATGACCGCGTAGTCAGTGGGATAATCGTCGTGCAGCACTTTGAACGCGGGAATGGCAAAGAGTTCCGCATCGGCTTTTGCCTGGAGAGTCTGAGTGGGTTGCAGTCGTAGGGACAACTGATCGACGGGCACTATTCGGATGACGGCGATACCCAGGATTAGAGCTACGAACTGGCCAATGCGCTGTCCTTTTGCGCTGAGCCCGAGGTGCTTGTGGGCCATCCAGACGAGCAAAGACCCAAGCCCTGCGATACCCCCGCAGATCAAAGCCGAAAGTAGGATGTTCATTAGCCGTCCCCTAGTCACCCTCAATACGGGAGAACACAGATCTCTAAGCCGGGCGGCGCGTCAATCAGAAATACCTACGCTTCCTATATCCACCCGTACCCCGGACAGAGCGGCCTCATCGCCCTCGCACCCAAACAAAAAGGCCGGCGGATCGCTCCGCCGGCCTTTCTATTTCAGACTGCTGCCTGAGACCTACTCAGCGTCGCCGCGCGCCAGGTTGCGCAGGACGTAGGGCATGACGCCGCCGGCCTTGAAGTAGTCCAGCTCGGTCTGGTTATCGATGCGGCAGCGGACCGGGAAGCGGGCCATCTTGCCGTCCGACGGACGGAACATCTCGACCCACAGGTCCTGACGCGGCTTCAGCTTGCCGATGTTGGCGTCGGTCAGACCGCGGATGGTGACGATCTCCTCGCCGGTCAGACCCAGCTTGTTCCAGCCGTCCTGTTTGAACTGCAGCGGCACCACGCCCATGCCGACCAGGTTCGAGCGGTGGATGCGCTCGTAGCTTTCGGCGATGACGGCGCGGACGCCCAGCAGGCGGGTGCCCTTGGCCGCCCAGTCGCGCGACGAGCCGGTGCCGTATTCCTTGCCGGCGAAGACGACCAGAGGACGGCCTTCCGACTGGTAACGCATGGCCGCGTCATAGATCGACATCGTGTCTTCCGAGGGGAAGTGCTTGGTGACGCCGCCCTCGATGTCCGGGGTGATCTTGTTGCGGATGCGGATGTTGGCGAAGGTGCCGCGCATCATGACTTCGTGGTTGCCGCGGCGGGCGCCGTAGCTGTTGAAGTCCAGGGCGTCGACGCCGTGGTTGGTCAGATAGACGCCGGCGGGCGAGGCCTTCTTGATCGAACCCGCTGGGCTGATGTGGTCGGTGGTGATCGAGTCGCCGAAGATGCCCAGGATGCGCGCCTCGACGATGTCGGTGACGGCCGAGGCCTCCATCGACAGACCCTCGAAGTAGGGCGGGTTGGCGACGTAGGTCGACTTGTCGTCCCACTCATAGGTCTGGCCGCCGGTGACCTTGATGGCCTGCCAGTGCTTGTCGCCCTTGAAGACGTCCTTGTAGCGCTTGGCGAACATGGCCGGGGTGACCGACTTCTTCTGGATGTCGGCGATCTCTTGCGAGGTCGGCCACACGTCCTTCAGGAAGACGTCGTTGCCCTTCTTGTCCTGGCCGATCGGCTCCTTGGTGATGTCGATGCGCATCGAACCGGCGATGGCGTAGGCCACGACGAGCGGCGGCGAGGCCAGGTAGTTGGCCTGGACGTCCGGGTTCACGCGGCCTTCGAAGTTGCGGTTGCCCGACAGGACCGAGGTCGCGACCAGGCCGTTGTCGTTGATCGCCTTCGAGATCGCCGGGTCCAGCGGGCCCGAGTTGCCGATGCAGGTGGTGCAGCCATAGCCGACCAGGTTGAAGCCCATGGCGTCCAGATCCTTCTGGAGGCCGGCGTCGGTCAGATAGTCGGTGACGACCTGCGAGCCGGGGGCCAGCGAGGTCTTGACCCAGGGCTTGACCTTGAGGCCGAGGGCATGGGCCTTGCGCGCCACCAGACCGGCGGCGATCAGGACGCTAGGGTTGGAGGTGTTGGTGCAGGACGTGATCGCAGCGATGACCACGTCGCCGTCGCCGACGGTGAACTTCTTGCCGTCGACCGAGACGCGCTCAGCGTCGACAGCGCGGCCGAAGACGTCGGCCAGTGCGGTCTGGAAGGCCGGGGCGGCGGTGGTCAGTTCAACGCGGTCCTGCGGACGCTTGGGGCCGGCCAGCGACGGCACGACCGTCGAGATGTCCAGTTCCAGAACGTCGGTGAAGACCGGGTCTTCCGAGGTTTCGTCGATCCACAGGCCTTGGGCCTTGGCATAGGCTTCGACCAGGGCGACGCGCGCCTTGTCGCGGCCCGTGGCGGTTAGGTAGTCGATCGTGGCGCGGCTGACCGGGAAGAAGCCGCAGGTGGCGCCGTATTCCGGGGCCATGTTGGCGATGGTGGCCTGATCCTCGATGGTCATGCCGACCAGGGCGTCGCCGAAGAACTCGACGAACTTGCCGACCACGCCCTTCTTGCGCAGCATCTGGGTGACGGTCAGGACCAGGTCGGTCGCGGTGGCGCCTTCGGGCATCTTGCCCGACAGCTTGAAGCCGATGACTTCCGGGATCAGCATCGGGATCGGCTGGCCCAGCATGGCCGCCTCGGCCTCGATGCCGCCGACGCCCCAGCCCAGAACGGCCAGGCCGTTGATCATGGTGGTGTGGCTGTCGGTGCCGACGACGGTGTCGGGATAGGCGACGGTCTTCTTGCCTTCGTCCAGGGTCCAGACGGTCTGGGCCAGGTTCTCCAGGTTGACCTGGTGGCAGATGCCGGTGCCGGGGGGGACGACGCGGAAGTTGTTGAAGGCCGACGAGCCCCAGCGCAGGAAGTTGTAGCGCTCGATGTTGCGCTCATATTCGCGCTCGACGTTCTCGCCGAAGGCCTTGGCGGTGCCGAAGTGGTCGACCATGACCGAGTGGTCGATGACCAGGTCGACGGGGACCAGCGGGTTGATCTTGGCTGCGTCGGCGCCCAGCTTGGCCATGGCGTCGCGCATCGCGGCCAGGTCGACGACGGCGGGAACGCCGGTGAAGTCCTGCATCAGGACGCGGGCCGGACGGAAGGCGATCTCGTGCTCGACGGCGCCCTTGTTCTCGATCCAGGCGGCGACGGCCTTCAGGTCGTCCTCGGTGACCGAGACCCCGTCTTCGTTGCGCAGCAGGTTCTCGAGAAGCACCTTCATCGAGCGCGGCAGACGGGAAATCCCGGCCAGACCGGCTTCCTCGGCGGCGGGAAGGCTGTAATAGGCGTACTTCTTGCGCCCGACGGCGAGATCCTGGCGGGTCTTGAGGCTGTCAATCGACGGCATGGAGAGGTCCTCTGACTAACGCCGCCCGACAATTCGGTTGCGCCTTCGCGCGCTGTACGCCGGGGCGCACAGGTCCCAGGCGCGCGCGGCGAAAGCCTGCTGCGGCGCTTGCGCGTATAGTCCCGTGCGCGAGAGCCGTCCATGTATCCACAACGCGGTCGTGGACATTGAGAGAGGTTCGCAAATCGGCGGGGTCATGCTGAAGGCGGTCGACATCCAGTCCTTGAGCCTGTCGCGCGGCGAGCGCGTCCTGTTCCAGGGCCTGTCGTTGCGCCTTTCGGCGGGCGAAGCCGTGGCCCTGACCGGAGCCAATGGCGCCGGCAAGACCAGCCTGCTGCGGGCTGGGGCGGGCTTTATCCACCCCGATGCGGGGGCGATCACATTTTCTGGCGGTCCGGGTTCCGACGACGAGATGCTAGACGCCGAGACGGCGCGGCGCGACTGCGTGCACCTGCTGGGCCATCTCGAAGGGCTGAAGCCGACGCGGACGGCGCGGCAGGAGTTCGATTTTCAGACGGACTGGCTGGGGGGCGATGAGGCGGGGCGAGAGACGGCGATCGCCCGTCTGTCGCTGTCGCCCCTTCTGGATCTGGAGACGCGCAAGCTGTCGGCGGGCCAGAAGCGCCGCCTGTCGCTGGCCCGTCTGGTCGCCGCCCCGCGCGCCCTGTGGCTATTGGACGAACCCCTGGCCCCGCTGGACGAGCGCTGGCGGGCGGTCGCCGCCGAACTGATGGCGGCGCATCTGGCGGCCGGGGGGATGATCCTGGCGGCGGTGCACGATCCCCTGCCCGTTCAGGCGCGCAATCTGGATTTGGGAGATCTGGCGTGAGGGCCATGCGCGTCCTGTTCGGCCGCGAACTGTCGCTGGCCTGGGGGGGCGGCGGCGGGCCTTTGCTGGCCTGCGGCTTCATGCTGTGCCTGACCGCCATCCTGCCGCTGGCGGCGGGCGGCGATCCGCGCGTTCTGGCCCCGGCGGCCTCGGGCGCCAGCTGGATGGCCCTGGCTCTGGCCTCGCTGCTGTCGCTGGAGCGGCTGTTCGAGCGCGATCTGGAGGACGGGGCGCTGGACCTGCTGGCGCTCGGTCCGTTGCCCCTGGAGGCGACGGTGGCGATCAAGGCCCTGGCGCAATGGCTGGCGACGGGCCTGCCGCTGGCCATCGTCGCGCCGGTCGCAGCCCTGGCCCTGGGCCAGCCGGCCTCCCTGATCGGCCTGACGGCGCTGGCGGCGGCCATCGGCGGCCTGGGCTTCGCCTTCACCGGGGCTCTGGGCGCGGCCCTGGCCCTGGGGGCCAAGCGCGGCGGTCTGCTGATCGCCGTGGTGGTGCTGCCGCTGTTCATTCCGCCGGTGGTGTTCGGCGCCGGCGCTCTGACGCGGGCGGCCCATGGGCAGGACCCGCTGTCGGCCCTGGCCCTGCTGAGCGCCTATGTTCTGTTCGCCATCGTCATCGCGCCTCTGGCCGGGGCTGCGGCGGTCCGCAACGCCCAGAGCTAAGACGCGTCGGACACCTCTCACTACCGCTCATCCCGGCGGACGCCGGGATCCAGTTCTTTGGCGACAACCGCAACGGCGCGTGTCGTTAGTTCCATCAGGCGTGTGAGGCTCTCACTGGATCCTGGCGTCCGCCGGGATGAGCGGGAAACGAAAAATCTAGCGCGGTTTCAGCGTGACGTAGAGGGCGCCGTCGCCGCCGTGGCGGCGGTGGGCCGAGGCGAAGCCCGACACCACGCCGCGCAGGTTCGGTCCGGTCAGCCAGTCATGCACCGAACTGCGGATCACCCCGCCGCCGCGCCGCCCTTGGCCGGTGATGACCAGAACCGAGCGCAGGCCGCGCATCTGGCAGCTGATGAGGAAGCCGCGCAGCTGGTCCTCGGCCTCGAACCGGCCGAAGCCGTGCAGGTCGATGCGGGCCTCGATCGGATCGCGTTCGCGCGACAGGCGGCGCTGGCGGCGCGGCTCCAGCTCCTCGGGCGTGGGTCGAGCGCGGCTCGGAGCTGGCTTGACGGGGGCGATGATGCCCAGAGCCTCGAAGGTCGGCGTCTGATCGACGGGCGGCGCATTGCGCTTCTTGCCGGCGACGCCGCGTGCGGGCTTGGCCGCAGCCGAGGCCGGGACGGGCGCCGTTTCAGGATCAGGCACAACCGCGCCGGGGGTGACGCGGGCGGCCTTGCGGCGCGCAGGCGGGGTCACCGTGCCGGTGACGCGGGCCCAGATGCGTTTGTCGTCGTCGGAAGAGGCGGGCGGGCCTTTTCGGGCCACCTCAGTCCTCGGAGTCGAAAGCGTCGCCCAGATCGGACCCTGGACCCGGCTCGTGGGCCAGCAGGTCGCCAGGCTGGCAGTCCAGTTCGCGGCACAGGGCGTCCAGCGTCGAGAAGCGCACGGCGCGCGCCTTTCCGGTCTTTAGGATCGACAGATTGGCCACAGTCACGCCGACGCGGTCGGCGAGTTCCGTCAGCGACATGCGCCGTTCAGCGAGGATTCGGTCGAGTTGGACGCGGATGGCCATGGGATGAGCTTAGCGTTTCGGGATCAGATCGTCAGTTCGGATTCGCGGCGCAGGCGCGCCCCTTCGCGGAACACCTCCGCCAGAACGAAGACGACGAGGACGGAAAAGAGGGGGGTGAGCAGGTCGCTGATCCCTTGCGGCTCCATGACGCCGGGGGCCAGCCGGGCGGCGACCAGGCCTTGCGTCAGCCAGACGCCGCCGGTCACGACCGCCAGGATCAGACCGATCTGGCGCAGGCGGCGCACGTTTTCGGGCTGGAAGGGATCGCCCAGCGTCAGGGTGCGGAAGATCTTGCGCAGGCCGCGCAGGATCATCAGGAAGCCCCCGAAATAGGCGGTGATCGCCCCGAGGCCGAACAGCAGCAGGGGGCGAGTCAGCGGCATCTGCCGGCCGTCGGCGCCGTCGCTGACGGTCAGATTCAGATGGTCGATGGGAATGAAGATGGAGGCGACCCAGAGCAGCAGCAGCAGGCCGGTGATCAGGGCCAGAAGGACGTAGGCGACGTCCAGGGCGATCTTCAGCAGGCTGGACACGGAGCCGGGGCCGAGCGTGCGCAGGTTGGCGCCGGTCAGGCGCGGCGCACGAATCCCGATGGAAACCAGTTTCGGGAGGCGCATGAAGTTAGGTCTCAAGCCGGTCGTTCAGGCGGCGATCGCCGCGCGGGGTCCGGCGAACCCTCACGCGGCGCTATTCTTCGCGGTCTTCATGTCGATCGTCAAAGCCTCCATGGGATCGAAGTCGTGATCCGGAGTCGGATCACAGGCTCTGGATCAGCATGGCGACGGCGGCGGTGGGCAGGGCGGCCAGCAGAAGGGCGTTGAAGAAGCCGTGGCCGACGCGGTCCATCCAGATCGAGGTTTTCATCGCTTGCATCGTATCTCTCCGTGATTGCACGATTTTCGTGCGTTTCTGTTGTGTCGCTGGGTGAACGTTGCGTCTTTATCGCTTCGTTTGAACGGTGCGACCCCCGTTCTTGAGATTGAAGATAGGGGCGACCTCGTCGAAAAGCACGTTACATATCGTTTAACGATGTTAAACTTCCGCAATGCATCGGACGGGACTAAGGTGGCCTGATGAATCTCAAGCTGATCAAAGGGATGCGGCTGGTGGCCGCGACCCACAATCCGGGCAAGGCGCGCGAGATCGAAGCGCTGCTCGACGGAAATTACAGGATCGTCACGGCCGGCAGCCTCAACCTGCCCGAACCGGACGAGACCGAGAGCACATTCGTGGGCAACGCCATGCTGAAGGCCCGCCATGCGGCCGAGGCCTCGGGCGAGGTCTCGCTGGCCGACGACTCCGGCCTGTCGGTCGCGGCCCTGGACGGGGCGCCGGGCATCTTCTCGGCGCGCTGGGCGGGGCCGGGCAAGGATTTCGCCCTGGCCATGAAGAAGGTCGAGGAACGGCTGGAGGAGATCGGCTCGACCGATCGCCGCGCCTGGTTCACCTCGGCCCTCGCCGTGGCCTGGCCCGACGGCCCCTGCGTGGTGGTCGAGGGCCGCGTCGACGGGGACCTGGTCTTCCCGCCGCGCGGCGACCGGGGCTTCGGCTATGATCCGATCTTCCAGCCCGACGGCTCGGACCTGACGTTCGGCGAGATGGACCCGGCCCGGAAGGACGTGATCAGCCACCGCGCCCTCGCCTTCGCCCGGCTCAAGGCGGCGCTGATTGACTGAGGCCCCGCCCTCTACGCTGGTCCCTCAAGCAGCCGCCTTCCGCGAAGGCGGCGATAGGGCCCCCAAGGATGTGGCGCTTTATGTCCACTGGCCCTACTGCGCCCGCATCTGTCCCTACTGCGACTTCAACGTCGTGCGCGACCGGGGGCGGGTGGAGGAGCAGGCGGGGCTGGTCCAGGCCATTCTGGCGGACATGGAGGCGCAAGGACGGCTGGTCGGGCCGGGCCGCCTGGCCTCGATCTTCTTCGGCGGCGGCACGCCTTCGCTGATGCCGCCCGAGGCCGTGGCGGCGGTGATCGAACGAGCCAAGGCGTTGTTCCCTCCCGAAGGCGAGATCGAGATCACGCTGGAGGCCAACCCCACCGACGCCGAGGCCGGCCGCTACGCCGCCCTGGCCCAGGCGGGGATCAACCGGCTGTCGATGGGGGTGCAGTCGTTCGACGACGCCGCGCTGAAGTTTCTCGGCCGCGACCATTCGGCGGCGGAGGCCCGGCGCGCGGTTCAGACGGCGGCCCAGGCCTTCCCGCGTCTGTCCATCGACCTGATCTACGCCCGGCCGGGGCAATCCGTGGCCGACTGGACGGCGGAACTGACCACGGCGCTGGACCTCGGCTTCGAACACGTCTCGCCCTATCAACTGACCATAGAGCCGACGACGGCCTTTGGCCGGGCCTTGGCGCGGGGTGCGCTGACCCCGCCCGACGAGGATCTGGCCGCTGCCCTCTATGAAGCCACCCAGACTGTGCTCGAGTCCGCCGGGTTCGAGGCCTATGAGGTGTCCAACCACGCGCGCGACGTCGCCGCCCGCTCAAGTCACAACCTGCATGTCTGGCGCGGCGGCGACTATCTGGGTCTGGGCCCCGGGGCCCACGGGCGGCTGACCCTGGCCGGGGGCCGCACCGCCACGGTCGCCCATCGCCGCATCGCCGACTATGTCGCCGGCGTCGCCGCCGGGACGCCCTGGGCCGAGCGCGAGACGCTGGATCCGCAGGGCGCCGCCGAGGAGCTTGTCCTGCTGGGGCTGCGCACCGTCGAGGGCGTGCCGCTGACGACCCTGAAGACGCTCGGCCTGTCGGATCAGGCTGGCGCGCTCGCTGACCTGATCGCCGACGGCTTCCTGCGGCTTGACGGGGGTCGCGTCGCCGCCACGGCGACCGGCCGTCCGGTGCTGGACGCTGTGCTGCGCGCCCTGCTGACCTAGACGCCTGGCCTAGACCCGGAAGGCGCAGGCTGGCAGGGTCCCGCCGATGTCAGACGCCTCGCTCTTCCCGCCGACCGCCCCGCCCGCGCGCTCCGTCGCGCCCGGCCTCTATCTGGTGGCGACGCCCATCGGCAATCTGCGGGACATGACCCTGCGCGCTCTGGATGTTCTGGCCGCCGCCGACCTGGTCCTGGCCGAGGACACCCGCGTCACGGCCAAGCTGCTGACCGCCTATGGCTTGAAGGCCAAGCTGGAACGCTGCGATGACCACGCCTCGGCGCGCGCCGCCGAGATCGCCATCGAGCGGCTGAAGGCCGGCGAGGTGGTGGCCCTGGTCTCCGACGCCGGCACGCCCCTGGTGTCGGACCCCGGCTATGTCGTGGCCCGCGCCGTCATCGCCGAGGGCCTGCCGGTCCACCCCATCCCCGGCGCCTCCAGCCTGCTGGCCGCCCTGTGCCTGGCGGGCCAGCCCGCCGACCGAGTGATGTTCGCCGGCTTCCTGCCGCCCAAGTCGGGGGCGCGAAAGACCATGCTGGAGGAACTGCGCACCGGGCGTCAGACCCTGGTCTTCTTCGAGAGCGGTCCGCGTTTGAAGGACAGCCTGACCGACATGGCCGAGGTGTTGGGCGACCGCCCCGCCGCCGTCACCCGCGAACTGACCAAGCTCTATGAGGAGGCCGTGCGCGGCACCCTGGCCGAACTGGCCGCCGACCCGCGCTGCGACGCGCCCAAGGGCGAGATCGTCATCGTCATCGGCCCCGGCGAGGCCGAGGTCGCCAGCGCCGCCGACGCCGACGCGGCCCTGACCGAGGCCATGACCCGCCTGCCGCCCGGCGAGGCCGCCGCCGAGGTGTCCAAGGCGCTCAACCTGCCCAGAAAGCCCCTCTACAAGCGGGCGCTGGAAATGCAGGGCCGGGGGTGAAGCCCCGCCTGCGGCCCCCGCCGTCGCCGCCTCGGCCCAAATCGGGCTGGCGTCAGGCGCTGGGCGGGCGGTCGCATCGCGAGGGCCACGGCGCCGAATGGACCGCCGCCTTGTGGCTGATGCTCAAGGGCTATCAGATCCTGGCCTTTCGCCTGAAGGGCCGGGGCGGCGAGATCGACATCCTGGCGAAACGCGGCCGCACCCTGGCGGTGGTCGAGGTCAAAAGACGCCGCACGATCGACGCGGCCATCCTGGCGCTCGGGCCGGAACAGCACGGTCGCCTGGTCGCCGCCGGGCTGGCCTTGGCCCGCAGCCGCCCCTCGCTGCGGGGGCTGATCCTGCGGATTGATATGGTGGCGCTGGCTCCCGGACGATTTCCGCGTCATCTTCGCGCAGTGACGACGACAGGAACGGACATCACGTGACCCGCGAGGAAGCGGAGATCATTCTGACCCAGGCGGGAACCGCCGAGGACGACAGCTTTCCGCTGCTCGAATGCGCTATCGCCTGCGCCATTCACGACTATCCGTTCCGCGATCCCGAGCCCGTCCGCCTGCTTGCCGACCAGGCCGCTCAGAGGGTCCGGGAGCGGGCGGCCAATGAAAGCCCGGACGACGCCCTGGCCGAGACCATGGCGTCGGACCTGCGGCTGAACGGCGACCTCTTGAACCACGAGCATCCGGCCAACACCGACGTCATCGACGTGGCCGAGCGGCGGCGCGGCCTGTCGGCGGCCCTGGTGGTCTTTTATCTCGACGCCGCGCGGCGCGCGGGGCTGAAGGCGGCGGCGGTGGACTTCCCCGGCCACGTCCTGCTGCGGGTCGAAACGCCCGAGGGGCCGGTGGCGCTGGACCCCTTCAGCCAGGGACGCCTGGTCCTGCCTAGCGAGTTGACGCGACGGGCGTTGCTGGCGGGGCTGACGCCGCACGTGGCCGACCGACTGGACCTGCTGATGGCCCCGGTCAGCGACCGTCAGGCCCTGATCCGGTTGCAGAACATCCTGTTCGTCCGAGCGCTGAGCATTGAGGACTACGAAGGGGCCGAACGTTCGGCGTTGCGGCGCGCCCTGCTGGACCCCGAGGATCACCGGCCCTGGCTGGACGTCGCCGCCGCGCGCGAGAAGCAGGGCGCTCTGACCGGCGCGCTGGAGGCCCTGTCGCGGGCGCGCCTTCTGGGCGATCCGGCGGACGCCCATCGCGCCGGCATGGACCGGATGCGGTTGCGGTTGAACTGAGACGGCTGAGAAGGCAGGTCGGCGGGAAAGACCGGGCGCGCCCTTGCGTCAGGGCCTGTCGCCGCGCATCTGCAACGCTCTGACGTCGCGAAAGGACATCATGCTCAAGGTCGCCATCCAGATGGATCCGCTCGAGGCGGTGAACGTCGAGTCCGACACCACCTTCCTGATGGCCCTGTCGGGTCAGGCGCGCGGCCACCAGCTGTGGATCTACGACTTCCGCACCCTGGCGCTGGAAGACGGCCGCCTGTTCTGCCGCGCCCGGCCGGTGACGGTGAACACGGTCCAGGGCGAGCACGCCGACTTCGGCCCCGAGGTCGTCCTCGACCTGGCCGAGGACGTGGATGTCATCCTGATGCGTCAGGACCCGCCCTTCGACATGGCCTATGTCACCGCCACCTATCTTCTGGAGCGGGTGCATCCGAAGACCCTGGTGGTCAACAATCCGGCCGAGGTGCGCTCGGCGCCCGAGAAGTTGATCGCCACCCTCTTCCCCGGCCTGCAGCCGCCGACCCTGGTGTCGTCGGACCCGGTGGCCCTGGTCGACTTCCACCGCCGCCACGGCGACGTGGTGCTCAAGCCCCTGCACGGCGCCGCCGGCTCGGGCGTGGTGCGGCTCAAGGCCGACGATCCCAACCTGGAAGCCCTGATCGAGATCCACGCCGCCGGGTCGCGCGATCCGCTGGTGATCCAGAAATTCATCCCGGCCGTCGCGGCGGGCGACAAGCGCATCATCCTGATCGACGGCGCGCCGGTCGGCGCCATCAACCGCATCCCGGCCAAGGATCAGGTGCGCTCCAACCTGCGCGTCGGCGGCACGGCGGCGCCGGTTGAACTGACCCTCCGCGACCTCGAGATCTGTGCCGCCATCGGCCCCTATCTGAAGGAACGCGGCCTGGTCTTCGTCGGCATCGACGTGATCGGCGACTATCTGACCGAGATCAACGTCACCTCCCCCACCGGCGCCCAGCAGTTGCTGAAGTTCTCGGGCGTGGATGCGACGGCCCTGATGTGGGACGTGATCGAGCGCAAGAAGCGCGAGGCCGCCTAGGCGCTCAAGCCTGCCGTAACGCTGCTCTTGCAGTGGACGATGGTTCGTGATTTGTTCTCCTTCGGGCAGCGGGAGAGAACGCATGGTCGCGCGGGTGGTGACGGTCGCCTTCGACGGGGTCGAGGCGCGACGGGTCGACGTCGAGGTGCAGCAGGTGGCGACGCCCGCCGGGGCCTTCGCCATCGTCGGCCTGCCGGACAAGGCGGTGGCCGAGAGCCGCGAGCGGGTGCGCGGGGCCTTCGCCGGCATCGGCCTGGCCCTGCCGCCCAAGAAGGTCATCGCCAATCTGGCGCCCGCCGACCTGCCCAAGGAGGGCAGCCATTTCGATCTGCCTATCGCCCTGGCCTTGCTGGCCTCCATGGGGGTGATCGCGCCCGACGCCCTGGACGGCTGGGCGGCGGTCGGCGAACTGGGGCTGGACGGCCAGATCGCGGCGGTGGGCGGAACCCTGCCCGCCGCGATGGCGGCCGGGGCCATGGGGCTGGGCCTGATCTGTCCCGAGGCCAATGGGCCCGAAGCCGCCTGGGCCGGCGACACCGCCATCCTGGCGCCCCGCTCCCTGATCGGCCTGATCAACCATTTCCGGGGGACACAGGTTTTGCGCGCGCCCGAACCGGGCCCGGTGACGGCAGGCAGCGCCGTGCCCGACCTGCGCGAGGTCAAGGGCCAGGAAAGCGCCAAGCGGGCGCTGGAGATCGCGGCGGCGGGCGGCCACAACCTGCTGTTCATCGGCCCGCCCGGCTCGGGCAAGTCGATGATGGCGCAACGCCTGCCGGGCCTGCTGCCGCCGCTGACGCCGCAGGAACTGCTGGAGACGTCGATGGTCTGGTCGGTGGCCGGCCTGATCCAGCGCGGCGCCCTGACCCGCGACCGGCCCTTCCGCTCGCCGCACCATTCGGCGTCGATGGCGGCGCTGACCGGCGGGGGCTTGCGGGCCAAACCGGGCGAGGCCTCGCTGGCGCACAACGGCGTCCTCTTCCTCGACGAACTGCCGGAATATTCGGCCCAGGCGCTGGACAGCCTGCGTCAGCCGCTGGAGACGGGCGAGATCGTGGTGGCGCGGGCCAACGCTCATGTCCGCTATCCGGCGCGGTTCCAGTTGGTGGCGGCCATGAACCCCTGCCGCTGCGGCCTCGGCGGATCGGGGCGCGGCGCCTGCGGCAAGGCGCCTCGGTGTCAGCGCGACTATCAGAACCGCATCTCCGGCCCGATGTTCGACCGCATCGACCTGACGGTCGAGACCCCGCCGGTGACCGCCGCCGACATGGCCCTGCCGCCTCCCGCCGAAGGCACGGCCGAGGCCGCGATCCGCGTGGCGACGGCCCGCGCCCAGCAGGAAGAGCGCGTCCGCGCGGCCGGCTTTGATCCCGACAAGGCGCGCGATCAGGGCATCAACGCCCGCGCCTCGGGCGAGACCCTGGACCGGTTCGCCACGCCGGACGATGCGGGGCGGGCCCTGCTGATGCGGGCGGGCGAGGCTGGCGGGCTGACCGCGCGCGGCTGGACCCGGACCCTGCGGCTGGCGCGCACCATCGCCGATCTGGACGGTTCCACCGGGGTGATGCGCCGCCACGTCGCCGAGGCTCTGATGTATCGCCGTACGACCGTCGGCGCCCAGGGCGATTTCGATCGTCAGACCGCGCACCGCAGCGAGACGCCCGCCTTCTGAAGCCAGAAATCCTCATTCGGCCACGCTTAACCCTTGGGCGCTAGGATCGCCGCCATGGGACAGGCACGCAGAACGCACGCACCGACCGAAATCACGCCCGCCGCCGCGCCGGAGCAGCAATTCCTGCGGCTGATGAGCCATGAGATGCGCACCCCCCTCAACGGGGTGATCGGCATGCTGGGCCTGCTGTCGCGCACCAGGCTGGACGGCGCCCAGCGCGCCTACGCCGAGGCGGCGCAGAAGTCGGCCGAACACCTGCTGGGCCTGGTCAACGACCTGCTGGACTTCGCCCGACTGGAAGCCGGAGCGCTGGAGTTCGACGCCTCCCCCGTCGATCTGGAAGGCCTGACGCGCGGCGTGGCCGAACTGCTCAGCCCCAAGGCTCACGACAAGGGGCTGGAGATCGCCTGGTCCGTCGCCGCCGACGCGCCCGACATCATCGCCGACGAAGGCCGTCTGCGTCAGGTCCTGTTCAATCTGGCGGGCAATGCCGTGAAATTCACCGACCGGGGCGGGGTCCGCCTGACGGTCGAACGCGCGGGCGGAACCGCCGCGCGACCGCGCCTGGCCTTCGTTGTCGACGACACCGGCCCCGGCGTGCCGGAAGAGGCGCGCGGGCGCATCTTCGACGAGTTCGGCCACGCCGACGCTTCGGACGCCGCGCGTTTCGACGGCGCCGGTCTGGGTCTGGCCGTGGTCCGGCGTCTGGCCCAGGCCATGGGGGGGACCGTGACGGTGTCAGACCGGCCCGACGGCCCCGGCGCCCGTTTCCGTTTTGAAGCCTCCTTTCCGATCGCCGACACCGCGCCGCGCGCCCGTCCACTGGACGGCGTGGTCGTGGCGGTGCGCACGCCCGATCCTTTCGTGCGCCAGGCGGCCACGGCCCAGATCGAGGCCTCCGGCGGTCGCGTCGCGCGCCAGGCGGGGGTGACGCTGATCGACCACGCCGCGGCCGAGGACGGCGTGCTGGCCGTCAAGCCGGCGCAGGGCGAGGCCATCGTCCTGCTCAAGCCCAGCGAACGCGAACTGATCGACCGCTATCGGGCGGCGGGGTTCCACGGCTATCTGATCAAGCCGCTTCGCCGGGCCTCCCTGGCTGAGCGGGTGCAGGCGGCGGCGGGTCGCCGCAAGGGGTTGAGCGTCGCGGTCGGCCGGGGGCAGGACGATGACCGCGTCGTGCCCGTGGCCTTCAGAGGGGTGCGGGTGCTGCTGGTCGAGGACAATCCGGTCGGCGCCCTTCTGGCCCGGACCCTGCTGCGCCGCGAGGGCTGCGTGGTGCAGACCGCGGCGGACGGGGTTGAAGCCTTGGAGACCCTGAAGGACGCCCGTTTCGACCTGATCTTCATGGACATGCGGATGCCGCGGCTGGACGGGCCGGGCGCGGCCCAGGCCCTGCGGGCGCGCGGCGACCGGACGCCGATCATCGCCCTGACCGCCAACGCCTTCGCCGAGGACCGGATCGCCTGTCTGGAAGCGGGGATGAACGATCATCTGACCAAGCCGCTGGAGGTCGACGGCCTGCGCGCCGCCCTGACCCGCTGGACGAACGTCGGCAACCGCGCCAAGGTCGGAGCTCAGTAACCACGACCGCCCGTTTCCGGCGGCGTCCGCCGGAGAACCGCATGCTTGATCCCAAGACGCCCGCCGCTGCGCCCGCCAAGGGGCTGGCCGGGTTGGCCGTCTATGGCGAACGGCGCGTCTTCGTCATGCTGCTGCTCGGCTTTTCGGCGGGCCTGCCCAATCTGCTGATCTTTGACACCCTGTCGGCCTGGCTGCGCGAGAGCGGCCTGTCCTTGTCGGTGATCGGCTTCTTTGCCCTGGCCACGATTTCCTATTCGCTGAAATTCGTTTGGGCGCCGCTGATCGATCGGACCAGAATTCCGATCCTGACGAAGTATCTGGGCCATCGCCGGTCCTGGATGCTGGTGACCCAGGCGGTGGTGATCTTCGGCCTGTGGTCGATCTCGGGCCTGAACCCGGCGACGTCGCTGATGCAGGTCGCGGCCTTCGCGGTCCTGGTGGGCTTCTTCGGCGCGACCCAGGATATCGTCATCGACGCCTGGCGGATCGAGGCGGCTGACGACAGCCGCCACGGGGCCATGGCCGCCGCCTATCAGATGGGCTACCGCGTCGCCCAGATCGTGGCTGGCGCGGTGCCTCTGGTCCTGGCTGACCTCTATAACTGGAACCTGTCCTACGCCGTCATGGCGGGACTGATGGCGTTCGGCGTCATCGGGGTTCTGTTCGCGCCGCGCGAGAAGGCCCATGCGATCCGGCCGATCCCGGTCGCCGACGTGCCGTCGCGGCCCCGGCTTGAGATCGTCGAATGGATCGCGCGACTGGCGATCATCGCCATTGCAGCCTTGATCATGGGATCGGGCCTCAGCGGCCAGACCGGGCCGCTGAACGGCCTGCTCGGCCTGTTCGGCCTGTCGCCCGAGGGCCAGGCGGCGATCAGCGAGGCCTGGGCCGCCAAGCCCGAAGGCGTCTATCTGCAGGTGGTGTCGGTGTTCGGCGGCCTGGGCCTTCTGGTACTGGCCTGCTGGCCGATCCCCCGGGTTCGGACGCGGCCCGGAGCCTATCTGGCGGGGTCGTTCGGCGAGCCGCTGAAGGATTTCTACAAACGCTTCGCCGGGGTGGCGACGCTGATCCTCGCGCTGATCTGCGTCTATCGGCTGGCCGATTTCGTGCTCAACATCATGAACCCCTTCTATCTGGATCTGGGGTTCACCAAGACCGAACTGGCCGAGGTACGGAAGGTCTTCGGCGTCGTCGCTACGACCCTGGGCGTCTTTGTCGGCGGCTGGTCGGTGGCGCGTCTGGGTCTGATCCGCACCATGGTCATCGGCGCCTTCATGAGCCCGGTGTCCAACCTGGTCTTCGCTTGGCTGGCGACCCAGGGACCGGATATCAGCGCCCTGTTTGTGGCCATCGGCGTGGACAACCTGGCCACCGGCTACGCCGGCACGGCCCTGATCGCCTATATGTCCAGCCTGACCAGCATCGGCTTCACCGCGACCCAGTACGCCCTGTTCAGTTCGCTGTACGCCCTGCCGGGCAAGCTGATCGCCTCGCAGTCGGGGCGGATCGTCGAAGCCTCGGCAAGGGCGGCGGAGGCGGGCGGCCTCTTCGCGCCGCTGAAGACCCTGTTTGCGCGTCTGCCCGCCGGGTCTCTGGTCCAGGGGGCGGCGACCAGCGGCGTGACGCCGGCGGCCCTGGGGGCCGGCTATGTCGTCTTCTTCCTCTATTCGACAGCGATCGGCGCCTTTGCAATCATTCTGGCCTTCGTCGTCGCCGCCAAGCAGACGGCGCTCCAGGCCCGAAACGCAAACGCAAATGGGGCGACCGAAGCCGCCCCATCCGAATAGTTCAGCGCTCAAACCGCGTCGGTCAGTCTTCGACCGCCACGCCCTCGCCATAGGCGGCGAAGGTAGCGGCGGTGATGATCTCGCTGACCGAGGCGCCCAGCGGCACGATCTGCACCGACTTCTCCAGGCCGACCAGCAGCGGGCCGATCACGGTGGCGCCGCCCAGCGACTGCACCAGACGGGTCGAAATGGCGGCCGAATGGATGGCCGGCATGACCAGAACGTTGGCGTCGCCGGTCAGGCGCATGAAGGGATAGTTGGCCCGCGCCTCGGGATTCAGCGCCAGTTCGGGCGGCATTTCGCCTTCGTACTCGAAGTCCACGTCCATGCCGTCCAGGATGCGGATGGCCTCTCGCACCTTCTCGCCGCGATCACCGGGGGGATCGCCGAAGGTCGAGTAGGAGAGGAAGGCGACGCGGGGCTTGCGGCCCAGCTTCTTGACCGTGGCGGCGGCCTTGATGGCGATCTCGGCCAGTTCGGCGGCGTTGGGCAGTTCGTGGATCGAGGTGTCGGCTACGAACAGGGTGCGGCCCTTGGCCAGCAGGATCGACAGGCCGATCATCCGGTCCTTGACGTCTAGGACGCGGCGGACCTCCTTCAGCGCCATGTTGAAATTGCGGGTCACGCCGGTGACCATGCAGTCGGCCTGACCGCGCGCGATCATGGTGGCGCCGAAATAGTTGCGGTCCTGATTGATCATACGCTGCACGTCGCGACGCAGATAGCCGCGGCGGTTTAGGCGCTCGTACAGCCAGTCGGTGTATTCGACGTTGCGGCCCGAGGTGCGGGCGTTGACGATCTCGATGCCCAGGTCGTCGAAGTTCAGGCCGGCTTCGGCGGCGTTCTGACGGATCAGGTCCTCGCGGCCGACCAGGATGGGCGTGCCCAGTTCGGCCTGTTTGAAGGCCCAGGCGGCGCGGATGACCGACTGTTCCTCGCCCTCGGCGAAGACGACGCGCTGCTGCGGTCCCGAGCGCACGGCCGAAGAGATCTTCTGCATCAGGGCGGCGGACGGATCGACCCGCTGCTTCAGCGAGATGCGATAGGCCTCCATGTCCTCGATCGGCTTGCGCGCCACGCCCGTGTCCATCGCCGTCTGGGCGATGAAGGGCGGGATGTACCAGATCAGGCGCGGGTCGAACGGGGTCGGGATGATGTATTCGGGGCCGAACTTCAGCTTACGGCCGCGATAGGCGGCGGCGACCTCGTCCGGCACGTCTTCACGCGCCAGCGCCGCCAGGGCGTGGGCGCAGGCGATCTTCATCTCGTGGTTGATCCGGCGCGCGCGCACGTCGAGCGCGCCGCGGAACAGGTAGGGGAAGGCCAGCACGTTGTTGACCTGGTTGACATAGTCCGAGCGGCCGGTGGCGATGATGGCGTCGGAACGCACCGACTTGACGTCTTCCGGGGTGATTTCCGGGTCGGGGTTGGCCATGGCGAAGATGATCGGATTGGGCGCCATAGAGGCGACCATTTCCTTCGAAATCGCGCCCTTGGCGGACAGGCCCAGCACCACGTCGGCCCCGACCATGGCCTCGGCCAGGGTGCGCAGCGGCGTGTCGGTGGCGTGCGCGGCCTGCCATTGCGAGACGTTGGCGCGGCCGTGATAGATCACGCCCTCGCGGTCGCAGATGACGGTGTTCTCGGGCTTGACGCCTGCGGCCTTCATCAGGGCGATGGACGACAGGCCCGCCGCGCCGGCGCCCGACAGGACGAGCTTCACGTCTTCCAGCTTCTTGCCGGCCACGTGGCAGGCGTTGATCAGGGCGGCGGTCGAGATGATGGCCGTGCCGTGCTGGTCGTCGTGGAAGACCGGGATGTCCAGCAGGTCCTGCAACTGAGCTTCGATCTCGAAGCATTCCGGGGACTTGATGTCCTCCAGGTTGATGCCGCCCCAGGTGTCGCCGATGTTCTTGACCACGGTGACGAACTCGTCCGGGTCGGTGGTCTTCACCTCGACGTCGAAGCTGTCGACGTCGGCGAAGCGTTTGAACAGGACCGACTTGCCTTCCATCACCGGCTTGGACGCCATGTGACCGAGGTTGCCCAGGCCGAGGATGGCGGTGCCGTTGGAGATGACGGCGACCAGATTGCCCTTGGAGGTATAGTCGTAGGCCTTGTCCGGATCTGCGGCGATGGCCAGGACCGGCACGGCCACGCCCGGCGAATAGGCCAGCGACAGGTCGCGCTGGGTCGCCATCGGCTTGGTCGGGGCCATGGAGATCTTGCCCGGCGTCGGTACGGAGTGGAACTCCAGAGCGTCGTCGTCGGAGAAGGTCTGTTTATCGGTCAATTCGGGCATTTCGATCTCGGGAAGGGCAGGCGCGCTCTGTTCCTAGATCCTGGGACCGGCGGGGACAACCGTTGACGCCGCGTCAAGGAGGCGATCAGGACCGATTGCTCAACCCTGTGGCAAAAGCCCCGTGCGCTCGACTTCGACCGGGCCGGTCATGAAGACATGGCCCGTCGCCTGGTCCCAGTCGATGGTCAGTTCGCCGCCGTCGACGGCCACGGTCGCCTTGCGGTCGGTCAGGCCGCGCCGGGCGGTGGCCACCAGAGCCGCGCAGGCGCCGGTGCCGCAGGCCAGGGTCAGGCCGGCGCCGCGCTCCCAGACGCGCAGCCGGATGTGCTCGCGGTCGATGACCTTGGCGAAGCCGACATTGACCCCTTCTGGGAACAGCGGGTGGTGTTCGACCAGCGAGCCCGAGCCGCGCACGAAGGCGTCGTCCTGTCGGTCGGTGAAGAAGACGACGTGGGGATTGCCCATCGAGACGGCGCCGGGCGTGTGCAGGACGGGGGCGTCGATCGGCCCGACCTGAAGCTCGATACCGCGCGTGTCCATGTCTTCGGCCAGCGGCACCTCGGCCCAGTCCAGACGCGGCGCGCCCATGTCCACGGTGACCTGATGATCGCCCGCCCGCCTCGCCGTCGTCGGCCCGGCCAGGGTGTCGATGACCACCTCCTCCTTGTCGGTCGCCTCCAGCAACAGCCAGCCGACGCAGCGCAGGGCGTTGCCGCAGGTCTGAACCATCGACCCGTCGGCGTTCCACACCCGCATGAAGGCGTCCGCCGTCTCGGACGGCTCGACCCCGATCAACTGATCGAAGCCGCCTGCGCCCGAGGCAGGATCGGCCAAGGCGCGCACCTCGGCCTCGGTCGGATGAAAGGGTTCCTCAAAGGCCTGGACGACGATGAAGGCGTTTCCGGCGCCGTTCATGCGGATGTAGGGGCGGGCGTGGGTCATGACCGCCTTCATATAGGATTTTTCCGGCTTTCATGTATCGCTGGCCCCGATGACGTCTGAACACAGCGACACCGGCCATCATGAAGGTCTGCGACTGAAGGCGCGGCTGCGTTACCTCTATCACGGCACCCAGCCGGCGGCGGTCAGGTTCCGGCTGACGGTCATCGTCGTCGATCTGGCCATCATCGGCTTCTTCCTGGCTGCGCCGATCCTCAAGGAGGCGGGCTGGGCCTTCTATGTTCTGGACTATCTGATCGCCGCCGTTCTGGGCCTGGACCTGGCAGCGCGGGCCTACGCCTATTCCGACATCAAGGACTGGCTGAAGCGGCCCATCGTCTGGGTCGACCTGTTCGTGCTGGCGACCCTGCTGTTTCCGACCTGGCTGGCCAACCTCGGCTTCCTGCGGATGCTGCGGTTGTGGACCCTGCTTAATTCGGAATTCTTCTGGCGCACGGTCGGGCGGCGCTACGACGACACGCGGGTCGAGGAGATCACTCGCGCCCTGGCCGCCCTGGTCACCTTCGTCTTCGTGGTGACGGGCTTCGTCTATGCCGCCTTCCGGGGGCGGGCCGAACATATCAACGGCTATCTCGACGCCCTGTATTTCACCGTCGCCACCCTGACGACCACGGGGTTCGGCGACATCACCCTGCCCGGCAACTGGGGGCGGGTCGTCTCCATCGTCGTCATGCTGGTGGGAATCACCCTGTTCATCCGCCTGGCCCAGACCCTGATCCGACCGCACAAGGTGAAATTTCCCTGCGACGAATGCGGCCTGCAGAAACACGACCCCGACGCCGTCCACTGCAAGGCCTGCGGCCAGATCCTGTGTATCCCTGACGACGGCGATTGAGGGTGCGGCGGCCCCGCCCGCGACGAAAGATGACAGGCTTGTAAGATTACAAACGCTTGTCGCCGCCCTTCCCTCTCGCCAAGGTGCCGGCAAATTCATGTTGGGGACTGCATCATGATCCGTTCGCTGGCGTCCGCCGCCGCCCTTCTTCTCGCCGCCGGAGCCGCTCCCGTCGCCATGGCCCATTCGTCCGACACGCCCGCCGCCGCCTCGACCGCGCCCGGCTTTGCGACCAGCGACGCGACCGACCCCTATCTGTGGCTGGAAGAAGTCGACGGCGCGCGGGCCATGGACTGGGTCAAGGCCCACAACCAGACCTCGCTGGGCGTGTTGCAAGGCGACCCGCGCTACGAGACCCTGCACCAGCAGGCGCTGGACATCGTCCAGTCGCGCGACCGCATCCCCTCGCCCGGCTTCACCCGTGACGGCCATGTCGACAACTTCTGGCAGGACGCCGACCATGTGCGCGGCGTCTGGCGCCGCACCACGCTGGACAGCTATCGCAGCAACGCGCCGCAGTGGGAGACCATCCTCGACATCGACGCCCTGTCGGCGGCCGAGGGCAAGAACTGGGTCTACAAGGGCGCGACCTGCCTGGCCCCGGACGAGCGTCTCTGCCTGATCTCCCTGTCGGACGGCGGCAAGGACGCGGTGACGATCCGCGAGTTCGACAGCGTGACCAGGTCCTTCGTCGAGGGCGGCGTCAGCCTGCCCGAATCCAAGGGCGGGGCCAGCTGGATCGACAAGGACACCCTGCTGGTCTTCCGCGACTTCGGCGCCGGATCGCTGACGGATTCGGGCTATGCGCGCACCGTGCGGCTGATGAAGCGCGGCCAGACCCTGGATCAGGCTCGCGAAGTCTTCGCCGGCCAGAAGACCGACGTCTCGGTCACCGGTTCGGTGCTGCGCGACGCGGACGGCGCCGCCCAGGCCGTGCTGCTGCACCGCGGCATCAATTTCTACGAGGGCGAGACCTGGCGTCTGAACGCCGACGGCACGACCACCAGGCTGGAGCTGCCGGCCAAGTCGGACATCGACGCCCTGGTCAAGGGCCAACTGGTCGTGACCGTCAAACAGAACTGGACCGCGCCGTCGGGCCAGGAGTTCAAGACCGGCGACGTCATCGCCTGGAACCTTCAGGCCTGGCTGGCCGATCCCAAGGCTCCTGCCCAACTGGTCATCCGTCCCGGCGCGCGAGAGGCGGTCGAGGCCATTTCGGCGACCCGCAACAAGCTGGTCGTGGCCCTGTTCGAAAACGTGCGCGGCGCCGTCTATGTCTATGAACCGAACGCTTCGGGAGAATGGGCCCGCACCCGTCTGGACCTGCCCCAGAACGTCAGCGTCGGCGTCGGCTCGACCAGCGACCGCGACGACAAGGTCTTCGTCACTGTCGCAGGCTATTTGAATCCCTCCAGCCTCTATCTGGCCGATGCGGCGACGGGCGATGCGGCGGTGGTCAAGTCGCTACCGGCCAAGTTCGACGCCACGGGCATGACGGTGGATCAGTTCCAGGCCCGCTCGGCCGACGGGACGATGATCCCCTATTTCGTCGTGCATAAGGACGCGATGGCGACGGACGGCTCCAACCCGACCCTGCTCTATGGCTATGGCGGCTTCCAGAACTCGCTGCTGCCCGGCTATTCGCCGACGGTCGGCAAGCTGTGGCTGGAGCGCGGCGGCGTCTATGTCGTGGCCAATACGCGCGGCGGCGGCGAGTTCGGCCCCAACTGGCACGACGCGGCCCTGCAGGAAAATCGCCAGCGCGCTCACGAGGATTTCCAGGCGGTGGCCCTGGACCTGATCGCGCGCAACATCACCTCTCAGCCACGCCTCGGCGTCATGGGCGGCTCGCAGGGCGGCCTGTTCATGGGGGCCATGCTGACCCAGCGCCCGGACCTGATCAACGCCGCGGTCATCCAGGTGCCCCTGTTCGACATGCTGCGCTTCCACAAGCTGCTGGCCGGCGCCTCGTGGATCGCCGAGTACGGCAATCCGGACATCCCGGAACAGCGCGCCTGGATCGAACAATATTCCCCCTATCAGCGCCTGGCGGCGGGCCAGCCCTACCCCGAGGTCTTCATCCACACCTCGACCAAGGACGACCGCGTCCACCCCGGCCACGCCCGCAAGGCCGCGGCGCGTCTGGAGGAGCTGGGCTATCCGGTCCTCTTCTATGAGAACACCGACGGCGGCCACGCGGCCGGCGCCAACCTGCGCGAAACGGGCCGCCGCCTCGCGCTGGAATACACCTATCTGACCCGTCGCCTGATGGACCAGCCGGCGAAGCAGTAAGCGGTATCTGATCCTCCCCTGTGAGCCTTGGCGAACGGGGGAGGGGGACCACGAAGTGGTGGAGGGGGCGACCCCGCACGCCGAAGCTGGTTCCGCCCCCTCCACCGCCTGACGGCGGTCCCCCTCCCCCGCTGACGCAGGGGAGGATTTCGAAAGCGGAGTTTGTCTTCATGCGTCATCTGTTCCTGTCCGCCGCCCTGCCGGTGCTGATCCTCGCCGCCGGTCCGGCCCTGGCCCTGGCGCCGGTCGATCCGGCCGCCGTCGTCGCGACCGCTCCGCCGCCGCACTTCCCGCGCGACCTGTCGCCCGAGGGGGTCAAGGCCGCCGACGACCATCTGGCGCTGGAAGCGGTGGACGGGGCCGAGGCTAAGGCCTTCGTCGCCGCCGAGAACGCCAGGTCGCTGGCCGCCCTGACCGGCGACCGCCGCTATGAGACCTTCCGCCAGCAGGCCGAGGCCATCCTGACGGCGACCGACCGCATCCCCGGCGTCAGCTTCCTGGGCGAGGGCCTCGGCAACTTCTGGCAGGACGCGGCCAATCCCAAGGGCGTCTGGCGCCGCACGACGCTGGACAGCTATCGCAGCAGCGCGCCGCAGTGGGAGACGCTGCTCGACATCGACGCCCTGGCCAAGGCCGAGGGCCGCGACTGGGTGTTCAAGGGCGCCAACTGCCTGGCCCCCGACGAGACCCGCTGCCTGATCAACCTGTCGGACGGCGGCAAGGACGCCGTGGTCGTGCGCGAGTTCGACCTGACGACGAAAACCTTCGTCGATGGCGGCTTCGTCCTGCCCGAGGGCAAGCACCGCATCAGTTGGCTGGACCGCGACACGCTTCTGGTGGCCACCGACTTCGGTCCCGGCACGATGACGGAGTCGGGCTATCCCTTCATCGTCAAATCCCTGAAGCGCGGTCAGTCGCTGGCCCAGGCGACCGAGGTCTATCGCGGCCAGCAGTCCGACGGCGGCTACGGCGTCTCGCCCAGGGTCTTCCGCGACAAGGCCGGCGCGGTCCAGGCTGTCCTGTTCAGCCGCCCGCTGGACACCTTCCGTTCGGAGACCTGGGCGCTGGGCGCCGACGGCAAGCCGCAAAAGCTGAACCTGCCCGAACGCGTCGCCGTCGAAGGCGTCATGGGCGGTAATCTGGTCTTCTCGCCGGATCAGGCGTGGCGCTTCGACGGTCAGGACTATGCGGCCGGTTCGCTGCTGTCCCTGCCGCTCGGCGCGCTCGGCGAGGGTCGTCAGGACGTTCGTATCGGGCGCGAAGCGGCGACCATCTTCACGCCGACGCTGCGTCAGTCGCTGCAAAGCGTGACCGTTTTCTCCGACAGCATCGTGGCGGTGATCGCTGACAACGTCGTCGGCAGGCTGAAGCGCTTCACCCCGACGGCGAACGGTTGGACCGCCACCGATATCGCCGTCCCCGCCAACAGCGCCGTGGGCCTCGGCGACAGCTCCAAGGCCAAGGGTCAGGTCTTCGTCTCGACCCAGGGCTTCCTGACGCCGCCGACCCTCAGCCTGGCCGACGTTTCGACCGCCGCCCTGACCGAGTTGAAGTCGGCCCCCGCCAAGTTCGACGCCTCGACCCATGTGGTCGAACAGTTTGAGGCGACCTCGACCGACGGAACCAAGATCCCCTACTTCATCACCCGCCCGCGCGAGATGAAGCTGGACGGATCGAACCCCACCGTCATGCTCGGCTACGGCGGTTTCCAGGTCAGCCTGACCCCGGCCTACAAGCCCGAGATGGGCAAGCTCTGGCTCGAAAACGGCGGCGTCTTCGTTCAGGCCAATATCCGCGGCGGCGGCGAGTTCGGCCCGGCCTGGCACCAGGCGGCCCTGCGCGAAAATCGCCAGCGGGCGTTTGAAGACTTCGCCGCCGTGGCCCGCGATCTCGAGCAGCGCAAGATCACCAGCCCGCGCCACCTGGGCATCTATGGCCGCTCCAACGGCGGGGTCCTGACGAGCGTGTCGATCACCCAGCACCCGGAACTGTTCAACGCGGCGGTGATCGAGAGCCCGCTGATCGACATGCTGCGCTATCAGGACCTGCCCGCCGGCGCCTCGTGGATCGGCGAATACGGTGACCCGCGCATTCCGGGCGACGCCGAATTCATCGCCCGCTACTCGGCCTACCAGCAACTGCGGCCCGAGGTGAAATACCCCCGCGTCTATATCACGACGAACACGCGCGACGACCGGGTCCACCCCGGCCACGCCCGCAAGTTCGCGGCGCGCCTGGGCGATCAGGGCCACGACCACCTCTATTACGAGGACACGGCCGGCGGTCACTCCAACGACGCCGACCCGGTCGCCAACGCCCGCCGCTGGGCCCGCCACTATGTCTATCTCAGCCAGCAGTTGATGGACTGAGGGCATTCCTGGTGCGCTAACGGCCTTCGGCCTGCTTGAGCGCGGCCTCAAGTAGCGCGAAGCGCGATAGGCCAAGGATAATGCCCTTCACGGTTTTATGAGCGGCGCGGACGGATCGAGGGGCTAGGATCGCTGGATGACGGCACGGGGCATCAGGACTGGGATGATCGCGGCGGCGCTGGCGGGGGTCGGCCTGCTGACAACCGCCGCCGCGCCGCCTCAGCGCGACCGCGACGCCTCCGTCCAGCCGGTGGTGGTCGAACTGTTCACGGCCCAGGGCTGTTCCGGCTGTCCCGACGCCAACCGCACCCTGGAGGCGGTGGCCAACGAGCCGGGGGTCATCGCCCTGACCTATGCGGTCGACTACTGGGACTATCTGGGTTGGCCCGACACCTTCGCCAAGCCCGAGTTCGCCGCCCGCCAGCAGGTCTATCGTCAGGCGCTGAAGCTGAGGAACGTCTCGACCCCCCAGGTGGTGGTGGACGGCCGTCGGCAACTGTCCGGCGCCCGCCCGCCCGAGCTTCAGGCCGCCATCGACGCCGAGGCCGCCGCCCGTCCGTGGCCGCCCGAGATCGAGTTCCGCGAGACCGGCGACCGGGTCGGCGTGGGCTCGGGCCGCCCGCCGCGCGGCGGCGCCGAGGTGACGGCGGTGATCTATCGCCCCGGTCTTCAGACCGTCGAGGTCAGACAGGGCGACAACCGCGGTCAGGTGGTGCGCCACGTCAATGTGGTGCGCGAGGTGCGCCGTCTCGGCGACTGGACCGGACGCCCCGTGCTGTTCGCCCTTCCCGCCGATTCCGCCTCTGAAGACAATGTCGTAGTCCTGGTTCAGGCCAAGACGGACCGCCGCATTCTTTCCGCGGCCCGACGGGCGGAACCGAGGGCCGATTGAACCGCTGACGGAAAGGGTCTAAAGGCCCGCCGCTCTTGATGGGCGCGCCTTCCGCGCGACCCGGAGGATAAGAATGGCCGGGGACACGCCCCGCGGCGACGCTGAGACGTCCGCCGCAAACGCTTCCGAAAAACCGCACGCCCAGAGTCCGTCTCCGAAAGGTCACGGCAAGGCGACCCATCGCGCCCTGATCCTCGGCGCCATCGGGGTGGTCTTCGGCGACATCGGCACCAGCCCGATCTACGCCCTGCGCGAGGCCATCGGCCACGCCCAGAAGGGCGTCGGCGGCGACCTGGCCGTCATCGGCGTGGTCTCCCTGGCCTTCTGGGCCCTGATGATCGTGGTGACGTTCAAATACGTCATGTTCCTGATGCGCGCCGACAACAAGGGCGAGGGCGGCACCCTGTCGCTGATGGCCCTGGCCCAGCACGCGGTCGGCCGACGCAGCGCCTGGCTGTTCATTCTCGGTGTCTGCGGCGCGGCGCTGTTCTACAGCGACGGGGTCATCACCCCCGCCATCTCCGTTCTGTCCGCGATCGAGGGTCTGAAGGACGCGCCCGGCCTGAACGGCGAGCTGGATCCCTTCATCCTGCCGCTGGCGGCGGGCATTCTGATCGCCCTCTTCTTGGTCCAGTCGCGCGGCACCGCCGGCCTGGCCAAATTCTTCGGCCCGATCACCGCCGTCTGGTTCCTCAGCATCGGCGCGCTGGGGCTGACGCACATCTTCGACGATCTCTCGATCCTGCGGGCGCTGTCGCCGGTCTATGGCGTCCAACTGCTGCTCGAGGACGGTTTCCTCGGCTTCGTCATTCTGGGCAGCGTCTTCCTGGCTGTCACGGGGGCCGAGGCCCTCTATGCGGACATGGGCCATTTCGGCAAGGCGCCCATCCGCCAGGGCTGGCTGTTCGTGGTCCTGCCCTGTCTGACGCTGAACTATCTGGGCCAGGGCGCCTTCCTGCTGGATAATCCCGCAGGGGCCGACAACCCGTTCTGGAACATGGTGCCGCAGATGGTCTATTGGCCGATGCTGATCCTGGCCACGGCCGCCACCGTCATCGCCAGCCAGGCGGTCATCACCGGCGCCTTCTCGGTGACGCAACAGGCCGTCCAGCTTGGCCTCCTGCCGCGCATCGACATCCGCAACACCTCCGAGACCCTGGCCGGCCAGATCTATGTTCCGGCGGTCAACAGCCTGCTGATGATCGGCGTGCTCTTCCTGCTGCTGACCTTCCAGTCGTCACACAATCTGACGGCCGCCTACGGCGTGGCCGTCACCGGCACCATGTTGGTCAATACTCTGATGGCCTGGTCGGTGGTGACCAAGAAGTGGAAGTGGCCGTTGTGGGCGGCGCTGGGCACCCTGGTCCCGTTCGGCTTCATCGACGGCGTTTTCCTCACGTCGAATCTGCTCAAGATACCGGATGGCGCCTGGATGCCGCTGGTTCTGGGCGGCGGCCTGGTGGTCGTGATGTGGACCTGGGTGCGCGGCACGCAGATCCTGACCGAGAAGACCCGCAAGGACAGTCTGCCGCTCAGCGATCTGATCGAAATGCTGAAGGCCCGTCCGCCGCACCGGGCGCCGGGCACGGCCATCTTCCTGACCTCGGACCCTGAGGTCGCGCCGGTCGCCCTGATGCACAATCTCAAGCACAACAAGGTGCTGCACGAGAAGAACATCATCCTGACGGTCCATACCGCCGACCGGCCGCGCGTGTCCGACGATCAGCGCGTGAGCATGGAGCCGATCAGCGACGACTTCAAACGGCTTACCATCACCTACGGCTTCATGGAGACGCCGAACGTGCCGCGCGCCCTGGGCCTGTGCCGCAAGCAGGGGCTGAAGTTCGACATCATGTCGACCAGCTTCTTCCTCGGACGGCGTTCCGTGATCGCCTCGGCCCGGCAGGGCATGCCCCTGTGGCAGGACAAGCTGTTCATCTTCCTGATGCGTAACGCCGCCAATCCGACCGACTTCTTCCATATCCCTCCCGGCCGCGTGGTCGAACTGGGCACGCAGGTTTCCGTATGAGTGGTGGAACGCCCAAGGGCAAAAGCTCGGCCGCGCGCGGTCGCCGTATGGCTGAAAAGGCGCGTCCGCGTCGTGAGGCCCAGCCCCAGATCGTCACCGACGATCCTCATGCCGACATCGGCGTCGAGGCGCGTCTGGTCGCCGGCCTCCTGCTGAACGCCGCGCTGGAGAAGCGCACGGGTCTGGATGAGGCGCTGGCCCAGTCGCCGGCCAAGGATCTGGACGGCCCCGATCGCGCCTTCGCCCGCGCCGTGGCCATGGCCGCCCTGCGTCGTCTGGGCGAGATCGATCAGATTCTGGACCGTCGTCTGCAAAAGGCACCGCCGGCCCCGGTGCGCACCATCCTGCGCGTCGCCCTGGCCCAGACCCTGGTGCTGGGGACGCCCGCCTTCGCCGCCGTCTCGACGGCCGTGAAACTGGCCGAGCGTGACGCCAAGACCCGGCCCTACAAGAACCTGGTCAACGCCGTTCTGCGCGGCGTGGACCGCGACGGTCCCGGCCTGACCACGGCCGAATCCAACCTGCCCGACTGGCTGGCCGCCCGCTGGAAGGCGACCTATGGCGAAACCAATCTGATCGGTCTGGCCCTGGCCACCCGCGACGAACCGGCGACCGACCTCAGCGCCAAGCCCGGCGTCGATCTGGCCGTTCTGGCCCAGGACGTCGAGGGCGAGGTCCTGCCCGGCGGCACGGTCCGCACCGGCAAGCGCGGCGACGTGGCCAGCTGGCCCGGCTTCGAGGCCGGCGACTGGTGGGTCCAGGACGCCGCCGCCGCCGTCCCCGCCCGCCTGCTGGCCGCCAAGCCCGGGGAGACCGTTCTGGACATGTGCGCCGCCCCCGGCGGCAAGACGCTGCAACTGGCCGCCGCCGGCGCCGACGTCGTGGCCCTGGACCGTTCGGCCGCGCGCCTGAAGCGCCTGCGTCAGAATTTCGACCGCACCGGCCTGCCGGTCGAGGTCGTCGCCGTGCCCGCCGAGGACTGGGAGGATACGCGCACCTTCGACGCCGTCCTGCTGGACGCCCCCTGCACCGCCACCGGCACCTATCGTCGCAACCCCGAAGTCCTGCGCGCCACCCGCCCCGCCGAGGTCGCCAAGCTGGCCGACGTGCAGCACCGTCTGCTCGACGTGGCGGCGGACAAGGTCAAGCCGGGCGGCCGTCTGGTCTATTGCGTCTGCTCGCTGGAACGCGAGGAGGGCGAAACTCAGGTGATCGCCTTCCTGCGCCGCAACCCGGCCTTCCGCACCGTCGCCGCCGTCCCGACCGAGATCGGCGCCCCGATTGAGGCCCTGACCCCCGAGGGCTGGCTGCGCATCCTGCCCGCCCAATGGGCCGAACGGGGGAGCCTGGACGGCTTCTTCGCCGCCAAGCTGGAGCGGATTGCCGAGTAGGGCCGCGCCTTGACCGATCGGTGACGCGTCCCGGCGCTCAGCCTTGGCCGCGATCGGCCCGGTCGCCTTCAGTCGTCGGCATCCTCGATGGCGTGGATCTGGTCGTCGTCGAGGCCGAGGTGGTGGCCGATCTCGTGGATCAGGACGTGGGCGATGATCTCGGCCAGACCGAGGTCGCCGCGCTCGCACCATTCGTCGAGGATGGGGCGGCGGTAGAGGAAGATGCGCGACGGCTCGGGCGCGGGCCCCAGCCCGTCGCGATGACCGATGTCGACCCCGTGATAGAGGCCGGACAGTTCGAACGGGTCCTCGATCTCCAACTCGGCGAGGGTCTCCTCGTCGGCGAATTCGTCGACGCGGATGACCACATCGCCTGCGGCCTGCCGGAACGGGTCGGGCAGGGCGGCGAAGGCGGCTTCGGCCAGTCGGGCGAAGTCGTCGAGGGAGGGGGCGGACTGGTCGTTCCACGTCTGGGTCATGGTCTGGATATCGCCCGCGCGGCGGCGCGCCGCAATCGGCCGTCTCGCCGCATCGCAATTGCCGCAATCAGGGTATGGTAAACGCGAATCGGCCGGCGCCGCGTGCGGGTCCGCTGGTTCAACCGACGAATTTTCTGGGGACAGGATGGCCGAGGCCGACATCGCCTATGTGGCCACTGCGGGTGCAGCGGGTTTGGCGCTGGCGATCAGCGCCTGGGCCTGGCGGCTGCGCGCTCGGCTGAACGCCCGCGAGGGTGAGATCGAGACCTGGCTGGCCGACGCCCGGCGTCAGGCAGCCGCCTGCGAGGGCGCCCTGAACGTATTCGACGACGTGCGTCTGGCCCTGACCTCCGAGGGCGCGGCCCAGATCGTCTTCGGCGCGCCGGAGACCCTGGCCGCCCTGGCCCCTGGCCGCGAAGGCGAGGCCGCCGACACCATCGTCGCGGCCCTGAACGAGACCCATACGGCGCGGATGGAGGGGTTAGTCCGGCGGGGCGAGCCGTTCGAGACCCTGCTGGAATCCGCCGACGGCGCCTGGGCGGTCGAGGGTCGCGCCCTGGGCGGGTCGGCCTGGCTGCGCCTGTCGAAACTGGGCGGGGCCGAGACCACCGCCGACGCCGGTCTGGGCGCCCTGGCCGAGGCCTCGCCCGCCCCGACCTGGGTGGTCGATGGCGCAGGGCAACTGATCTGGGCCAATAAGGCCTGGCTGACCGAGACCCGCGCCGAGACCCTGGCCGAGGCGCGCGAGGCGGGCCTCAGCTTCGATCGCGGCGCCGACGCCGTGGTGGCCGAGGCCTCGCGCCTGAACGCCCGACAGGAAGGCTTCCGCTGGGTCTCCTCGGACGGCCGCCGCCGGGCCTGGCGCATTCTGGCCGAGCCGCTGGCCGGCGGCCGCGGCGCCGTCATCGCCTTCGCCATCGACATGACCGAGGCCGAGGAGACGCGCGACACCCTGCGCCGTCACGTCGAGGCCCATGACGAGACCCTGAACCATCTGGCCGACGCCGTGGCCATCTTCGGCCCGTCCAAGCGGCTGGCCTTCCACAACACCGCCTTCCAGCAGCTGTTCAACATCGACCCGGCCTGGCTGGACGAGCGTCCGACCCACGCCGAACTGCTGGACCGGCTGCGCCAGAAACGCCAGCTGCCCGAGGTCGTCGACTACGCCGGCTGGAAGGGGCGCGAGCTGGAGTTCTACGGCGCCGCAGAGGCTTCGCCGGACGACAGCTGGTCCCTGCCCGACGGGCGGACGCTGCGCGTGGTGCGCCAGCCGCACCCGCTGGGCGGCATCCTGCTGATCTTCTCTGACATCACCGACGAGCTGCAACTGCGCAGCCGCTACAACGCCCAGATCCAGGTCCAGACGGCGACGCTGGACAAGCTGAACGACGCGGTCGCCGTGTTCGGCTCGGACGGCCGGCTGCGGCTGCACAACGACGCCTTCGAGGCCTTCTGGAACGTCTCGGCCGAACGGCTGGCCGAGGCGGGCGACTTCGACGCCGTGGCCGCCCTGTGCCGCCCGGTCCTGCCCGACGCCGCCCTGTGGCTGGGGCTGAAGGCGCGGGTGGCCGATCCCGATCCCGAGAGCCGCGTCGCCGTGTCCGGCGAGGGCCGCACCGAGGACGGGCGTCTGGCCGCTTGGCAGACCCGCCCCCTGCCCGACGGCGCCACCCTGGTCGCCTTCTCCGACGTCACCGCCCACCGCGAACTGGAACAGGCGTTGGCGGCCAAGGAAGCGGCGCTGGCCGAAAGCCAGGCGCTGAAGCGCGAGTTCGTCGGCAGCGTCTCCTATGAGTTGCGCACCCCCCTGACCACCATCGTCGGCTATTCCGAACTGCTGGAGGCCATGGGCGACCTGCCCGAGCGCAGCCGCCAGCACGCCGGGGCCATTCGCGTCGCCGCCAGCCACCTGGCCCGTTCCATCGACGACGTGCTGGACATGGCCCAGATCGACGCCGGGGAGATGGAGCTGGCGCTGGGCGACATGCGGGTCCGAGACCTGCTGGAGGAAGCCGCCGACAAGGTGCGGGCCAAGGTCGAGGGGCGCGGCGCCGTCCTGACCGTCGCCTGCCCTCCCCGGCTGAAGCCGATCCGCGCCGACGCCCGCCGCATCGCCCAGGCCGTCGACCACCTGCTGGAGAACGCCTGTCGCGCCGTGTCCGAGGGCGGGGCCGTGACCCTGACCGCCGAGGTCGGCTCGGGCGAGGTGCGCATCCGGGTCGAGGACACCGGCCGGGGCATTCCCTACCACCTGCAGGCCCACGTCTTCGACCGCTTCGTGCGGCGCGAACGCGGCGGACCGGGCGTGGCCCTGGCCCTGGTCAAGGCCCTGGTCGAGTTGCACGGGGGCTGGGCCGAGGTCCAGTCCGAGCCGGGCAAGGGTGCGGCCTTCATCCTGCACCTGCCGGTCGAGGCCACGGCCCCGACAGCGGCCCCGGAGCTGCTGCTGGGCTGATGTTCGTCTGATCTCGTGCTAGAGGGCGTGTCCTAGCCCTCAGGACGCTCTCATGGCCGACACCACCCGCCCCCTGCTCAAGACCGCCATCATCTATGATTTCGACGGCACCCTGGCGCGGGGCAATATGCAGGAGGTCAGCTTCATTCCCTCGATCGGGATGACGCCGGCCCAGTTCTGGAACGAGACCGTCCGCCCACGGACCATCGCCTCCGACGGCGACGGCATCTTGATGTACATGCAGATGATGCTGCAGACGGCCCGCGAACAGGGCGCGCCGGTGACGCGCCAGACGCTGCAGGACCACGGCCGCGACGTGGCCCTGTTCGAGGGCCTGCGCGACCGCTCCTGGTTCGACCGCATGAACGAATTCGGCGCCCAGTATGGTTTGGAGATCGAGCACTACATCATCTCGGCCGGGCTGGAGGAGATGATCCAGGGCTGCCCCATCGCCGAGGCCTTCACCCACGTCTTTGCCTCGAAATACGCCTATGACGACAATGAAGTGGCTGTCTGGCCGGCGGTCGGCGTCAACTACACCACCAAGACCCAGTACCTGTTCCGCATCAACAAGGGCGTCCACAACCACTGGGACGACGAGCGCATCAACCGCTTCATCCCCGACGAGGAACGTCCCATCCCCTTCGACCGGATGATCTTCCTCGGCGACGGCGACACCGACGTGCCGACCATGAAGATGATGCACACCAAGGGCGGCTTCTCCATCGCCGTCTATGACCCCGACAACACCCCGCGCGACCACAACAAGATCCACCGCCTGATCTCGGAGGACCGCGTCAACTTCGTCGCCGAGGGCGACTATCGCGAGGGCACCCCGGTCGACCTGATCGTCAAGGGCCTGATCGGCCGCATCGCCGTCAACTACGGCCGCATGCCGGCGGACTAAGTTCATCCTTCTCCCCTTGCGGGAGAAGGTGGGCGAGCGGAGCGAGGTCGGATGAGGGGTTGCGGGACGTTGGAAGTCGTCACGCCTTCATCAGGCGTCGAGAGACCCCTCATCCGGCCCCGACGGGCCACCTTCTCCCGCAAGGGGAGAAGGGACAGGACGCCGATGTCTATCTAGCTCGAAGGCCACATCAGCCCGCACCCCGCCCGTCAGCATGGAGCGGGTGAGGCGCTCGAAGGCCTGGATGAAGACGGCCAGTTCGGCGCGGCGCTCGGCCGGAAGGTCGGCGGGGGCGAGGCCCATCAGTTCCGCCTCCTGTTGGCAGCGCCAGTCCAGCACGGCGTCGAACGACGGCGCCTTGAGGAACAGGATGGCGTCGAACCGGGCGAAGGCCTCAGCGTAGGGGCCAGCCAGTTCCGCATTGACCGCGCGGCGCCAGACCCCCTGCCCGTCCTGTTCGCGCTCCAGGGCGTTGATCGGCGCGGCCAGATCGGCGTCGCTCTGCGCCGTCGCGCCCAGACACCAGCCGTCGACCAGCACCGCCGAGGGGCGGCCCGCAAACACCGGCCAGTCGGGCTCGGGGCGGCGGTCGTCGGCCAGCTTGTCGAAGGCGGGCAGCGGCGTGCGGCTGTCGGGTCCGGCGGCGCGCAGGGCGGCGACGGTTCGGTCCAGCAGCGCCAGATCATGCGTGCCCGGCGGGCCGCGCACAGCAAACAGGGGATGGATCGCCCTGCCCTTCCGCGCCCGCTCGGCCTTCGTCAGATAGACGTCGTCCAGCGACAGATGCGCCGCGCCCAGCTGCTCGGCGGCGGCGTGGGCCAGGGTGGTCTTGCCCGAGCCTTGCGCCCCGGCGATGCCGATCAGGGGAATACGGTCCGGCGCGGCATGGGCGGCGACCAGAGACCCGACCGCGTCCAGCAGCCGGGCGTCGATCATCTCAATGCTGGCTTTGCGGCAGGCGCACGATCAGGCCGTCCAGGTCGTCGCTGACGCGGATCTGGCAGGACAGGCGGCTGTTGGCTTCGACGTTCTCGGCGAAGTCGAGCATCGACTCCTCCATGGCCGAGGGGCGGCCCGTTTCCGAGGCGAAGTTCTCGTCCACATAGACGTGGCAGGTGGCGCAGGCGCAGGCCCCGCCGCAGTCGGCGTCGATGCCGGGCACGTTGTTGCGGATCGCGCCTTCCATGACGGAAAGGCCGTTCTTGACCTCGACCGTGTGCTCGGTCCCGTCGTGCTCGATATAGGTGATCTTGGCCATGCAGGCGTCTTAGCCCAGGCCGCGCCGGAGGCAAGCCCCGGCGCGCGGCGGCCATGAAAAACCCCCGGAGCCTGACGGCGCCGGGGGCTGTTCGGATCGGAGGGGCTTAAGCGTCAGGCCGCCGTCTTCTTGCGGCTCGGCGCGACCATCAGCTTCTTGGTCTCGGCGATCGCCTTGGCCGGGTTCAGCCCCTTGGGGCAGACCTGGGCGCAGTTCATGATCGTGTGGCAGCGATAGAGCTTGAACGGGTCCTCGAGGTCGTCGAGGCGCTTCTGGGTCGCGTCGTCGCGGCTGTCCGAAATCCAGCGGTAGGACTGCAGCAGGGCCGCCGGGCCGAGGTATTCTTCCTGGTTCCACCAGTAGCTGGGGCAGGAGGTCGAGCAGCAGGCGCACAGGATGCACTCGTACAGGCCGTCCAGCTTCTCGCGGTCGGCGGGCGACTGCAGGCGCTCCTGCTCCGGGTCCGGGGTGTCGGACTGGAGGTAGGGCTGGATCGAGTCGTACTGAGCGTAGAACAGCGACAGGTCCGTCACCAGGTCCTTGACCACCGGCTGGTGGGGCAGGGGGGCGATGGTGATGTTGTGCGACGAGCACTCGTCCCAGCCCTTGGTGCAGGCCAGGGTGTTGCGGCCGTCGATGTTCATCGAGCACGAGCCGCAGATGCCTTCACGGCACGAGCGACGGAACGACAGGGTCGGGTCGATCTCGTTCTTGATGTGGATCAGGGCGTCCAGAAGCATGGGGCCGTGATCGTCGGTCGAGACCTCGAAGCTGTCCCAGCGCGGATCGGAATCCACCTCGGGATCGTAGCGATAGACCTTGTAGGTCTTGACGTTCTTGGCGCCAGCCGGGGCCTTGTGGACCTTGCCGTTCGAGGGCTTGGAACCGCGCGGGAGGGTGAGTTGAACCATCTGCGTGCGCCCTTAGTAAACCCGAGCCTTGGGCTCGATGTACTCGATGTCCTTAGACATCGTGTATTTGTGGACTGGACGGTAGTCGATCTGGACGCCTTCGCCGGGACGCTTCCACGCCAGGGTGTGCTTCATCCAGTTGACGTCGTCCCGGTCCGGGAAGTCCTCGCGGGCGTGGGCGCCGCGCGATTCCGTGCGGTTCAGCGCGCCTTCGATGGTGACGACGGCCTGAGCGATCAGGTTGTCGTACTCCAGCGTCTCCATCAGGTCCGTGTTCCAGATCAGGCCGCGATCGGTGGTCTTGATGTCGGCGCCGGCGGCGTCGATCGAGCGCAGCTTGGCGACCCCTTCTTCCAGCGTCTTGCCGGTGCGGAAGACGGCGGCGTCCGACTGCATGGCTCGCTGCATGTCGAGGCGCAGGTGCGCGGTCGGGGTCGAACCCGAGGCGTTGCGGAAGCGGTCCAGGCGAGCCAGGTGTTCGTCGGTCTGGGCCTTGGAAGCCGACGGCACGCTCGATGCCTTGTCGACGACTTCACCGCAGCGCAGGCCGACGGCGCGGCCGAACACGACCAGGTCGGTCAGCGAGTTGGAGCCCAGGCGGTTGGCGCCATGCACCGAGACGCAAGCCGCCTCGCCCACGGCCATCAGGCCCGGAACCACGCTGTCGGGGTTGCCGTCGCGCAGCGTCAGGACTTCGCCGTGATAGTTCGTCGGGATGCCGCCCATGTTGTAGTGGACGGTGGGCAGGACTGGGATCGGCTCCTTGGTCACATCGACGCCGGCGAAGATCTTGGCCGATTCCGAAATGCCCGGCAGGCGCGCGTGCAGGATCTTGGGATCCAGGTGGTCCAGGTGCAGATAGATGTGGTCCTTGTTCGGACCCACGCCGCGACCTTCGCGGATTTCGATGGTCATGGAGCGGCTGACCATGTCGCGCGGGGCCAGGTCCTTCACGGTCGGCGCATAGCGCTCCATGAAGCGCTCGCCTTCCGAGTTGGTCAGGTAGCCGCCTTCACCGCGTGCGCCCTCGGTGATCAGGCAGCCGGCGCCGTAGATGCCGGTCGGGTGGAACTGCACGAACTCCATGTCCTGCAGCGGCAGGCCGGCGCGCAGCACCATGGCGTTGCCGTCGCCGGTGCAGGTGTGGGCCGAGGTGGCCGAGAAATAGGCGCGGCCATAACCGCCGGTCGCCAGCACCACCATCTTGGCGCGGAACTGGTGCATCTGGCCGGTGTCGAGCTGCAGGGCGGTGACGCCGGTGCAGGCGCCGTCCTGCATGATCAGGTCGAGGGCGAAGTATTCGACGAAGAACTTCACCTCGCGACGGACCGACTGGCCGTACAGGGTGTGCAGGATGGCGTGGCCGGTGCGGTCGGCGGCGGCGCAGGTGCGCTGCACCGGGCCTTCGCCGAAGTTGCGGGTCATGCCGCCGAAGGCGCGCTGGTAGATCTTGCCTTCTTCGGTGCGGCTGAAGGGCACGCCCCAGTGTTCCAGCTCGTAAACGGCCTTGGGCGCGTTACGGACCAGGTATTCGATGGCGTCCTGATCGCCCAGCCAGTCCGACCCCTTGACGGTGTCGTACATGTGCCATTGCCAGCTGTCCTCGCCCATGTTGCCCAGCGAAGCCGAGATGCCGCCCTGGGCGGCCACGGTGTGCGAGCGCGTGGGGAAGACCTTGGTGACGCAGGCGACCTTCAGGCCCTGCTGGGCGGCGCCGAGCGCGGCGCGCAGGCCGGAGCCGCCCGCGCCGACGACGACGACGTCGTATTCGTGATCGATAAGCTCGTAAGCAGCCATGACGGGATCAGACTCCGGCGGGCAGCGGGGCGGAGCCCATCGCCACACGCACGATGAAGAAGATGCTGGCGGCGGCCAGCACGAGGAAGACGAGGTTCGAGACCCGGATCAGGGCCGACCGGGACGAGGCGGGGACGTAGTCCTCGATGATGACCTTCCAGGCCAGGCTGGCGAACAGGAAGAAGACCAGCGCCGTCACGGCCAGCAGGCCGGCGTTCAGCGCGCTGCCGAACCAGGCAACGACGGCGTCGTAACCGGTGCCCGCCAGGGTGAAGCCGGTCGACAGGACCCACAGGCCCAGCGGCATCAGAGCCGCCAACGCGAGCTTCTCGACCTTCCATTCGCCGGCGCCGTGACGCTCGGAGATTTTCACATTGTTCTTGAACTTGGGGGCGGCGCTCACAGCGAAACCTTTCCGGCGGCGAACAGAACGACCCAGAACAGCACGGTCAGGACCACGGGGCCCCAGACGGCGACATGAGCCATCAGATTGGCGGTCTTCAGATCAAGGCCCGCGCCCGTGTCGTTGATCAGGTGGCGCGCGCCGTTCAGCAGGAAGGAGAACAGCACCAGCGTCAGGCCGAACCAGATGAACAGGCCGAACGGCGAGGCCGAGCAGGCCAGGACCTTGGCATAGGCGTCGGGTCCCGAGGCCAGGGCGGCGATCCAGCCCAGCAGCAGGACGGCGCCGACGGTGGCCGCGCCGATGGTGACGCGGAACAGGATCGAGGCCGTCATGGTGATGTGCCACCGCCAGACGTCGGTGAAGGGCGACATCGGCGCGACGTGGCCGTTGGGATGGCGGACGTAGCGGCCGGTCGGGTCGCTGCTGGCGTCGCCCGCATCCTTGGGGAGGTTCGACATGCGAATGATTCTCAAAAGACCCGTTGAAAAAGAGCCGGTTGCAGTGCGATAGGCTTTAGTGACCGCAAAGGCCGGGTGTCAACGAACCGGGGCGGATAAGCGCCGCGGATCGCGATTTCCTGATCACTCTCTCGATATAAGGCGCAAGGCCGCCATACGATCCGCCGCGGCCAGGGGCGTCGCCCCGCGCCGCCCCCAGATCGGATCCGGCCACAGGCCGTCGTCGCGGCGACGACCGACGACATGGACGTGAAGCTGGCGGGTGACATTGCCCAGCGCCGCCGTGTTCAGCTTGTCGATGGGGCGGCCCGCCGCCTGACCCAGGGCGCGCACCACGTCGCCGGCCCGAACGATCTCCTCGGTCAGGATCGCGCGCTGCTGCGGCGTCAGATCGTCCAGTTCGACCGCCCCGTCCACGCGCGGCAGCAGGATCAGCCAGGGAAAGCGGGCGTCGTCCTGCAGCCGCACCTGGCACAGGGGCCAGTCGGCGGCGAAGACGGACCCGGCCTCGAAGGCGGGATCGGGAGCGAACGAGGACATGGCGGCGTTTCCTGCGGGGGTCGGGACGGCCCGTCCAGCGTCGCAGGGGCCGACCAAGGGCGCAACGCCGGATGCTTGCTCCCGCTCCGCTGCGGGTCTAGACCGCCCGCCATCGAGTACCGTTTCGCACACGCAACATCGACTGGAGAGACCTCTATGGCTCGCGCGAAGATCGCCCTTATCGGCGCCGGAATGATCGGCGGAACCCTGGCCCACGTGGCCGCGCGCGAGGCGCTGGGCGACGTCATCCTGTTCGACATCGCCGAAGGCACGCCGCAAGGCAAAGCCCTCGACATCGCCGAGGCCTCGGCCGTCTTCGGCCAGGACGTGGCCCTGAAGGGCGTCAACGACTACGCCGGCATCGCCGGCGCCGACATCTGCATCGTCACCGCCGGCGTGCCGCGCAAGCCGGGCATGAGCCGCGACGACCTGATCGGCATCAACCTCAAGGTCATGAAGGCCGTCGGCGAGGGCATCAAGCAGCACGCCCCCAACGCCTTCGTCATCTGCATCACCAACCCGCTCGACGCCATGGTCTGGGCTCTGCAGAAGTTCTCGGGCCTGCCGAAAGCCAAGGTCGTCGGCATGGCCGGCGTGCTCGACTCGGCGCGCTTCGCCTACTTCCTGGCGGAAAAGACCGGCGTCTCGGTGCAGGACATCCACGCCTGGACCCTGGGCGGTCACGGCGACGACATGGTGCCGATGGTGCGCCACTCGACGGTCGGCGGTCTGCCGCTGCCGGACGCCGTCGCCGCCGGCTTCCTGAGCCAGGCCGACCTGGACGCCATCGTCGAGCGCACCCGCAAGGGCGGCGGCGAGATCGTGGCTCTGCTGAAGACCGGCTCGGCCTTCTACGCTCCGGCTGAATCGGCCATCGCCATGGCCAAGTCCTACCTGCTGGATCAGAAGCGCGTCCTGCCCTGCGCCGTCTGGCTGTCGGGCGAATACGGCCTGTCGGACCTCTACGTCGGCGTGCCGGCGATGATCGGCGCCGGCGGCGTCGAGAAGATCGTCGAGTTCACCACCAACGACGAAGAAAAGGCGATGTTCGCCAAGTCGGTGGAATCGGTGAACGGCCTGATCCAGGCCTGCAAGGACATCGAGCCTTCGCTCGCTTAAGGGCGCTATCGCGAGCCGCGCGGCGGCTCGCTGCCTGAGCGCGATCGGCGCTCCGGCCGCGTCGGGTCGAGAAGGCGGAGCCTTCTGACCGCGGCCGAACAAATGAGAAGGGGCCGTGCCGGAAGGCGCGGCCCTTTTTCGTGTCAGTCGGCCGGGGCGGCGCCGGGCGTGAAGTAGCCGACGTGGAGGGCGAAGGCGGGCAGCAGGCTGCGCCAGACGGCCACGGAATCCGTTAGTTGCGACGGGCCGATGCCGTTCAGCAGCATGACGTCCTGCTGGAAGATGGCGGCGCCGTCGGCGCGGCCGGCCGAGGGGGCCTCGTAGAAGGCCTTGGCGAAGCGCCGCTCTGCGTTCCAGCCGTTGACCTTGTCCAGCGTCACCTGAGGATTGCTGAACCCGGCGCTGAACTGCAGGTCGCCGCAGACCAGATTTTCGCAACTGTTGAACGTGATCGTCCACGCCAAATCCCCGCTCTCGCGCACCTGGACATAGGGCTCGGTTCCGCCCTGCACCTGGCCGACCGACAAGCCCTGCGTCTTCAGCCAGTCGACCACGGCGGCGACGGGCAGGCCGGCGGGCGTCGGGGCCGGCGCTGCTGAGGGCTGGGCGACGGAAGCCTGGGCCAATGTGGGCGTCGGGCTGGCCGCAAGGGCGACGGCGAGGGCGAGGGCGCTGAAGGCGGCGGTCACGGGCGTCTCCGTTCGGTTTCGCCCACCCTAGCTCAGCCGTGGGCGGACGCCAGTTCATCCTTTTCCACCGCGTGATCCGCCTGCTCCAGCCAGGAGGCGCTGCGCATCTCGTTCAGGCGGGACACGGTGCGCTCGAACTCGAAGGCGCCGACCCCTTCGGCGTAGAGGGCCTCGGGCTCGGCCGCGGCCAGAACCGCAAGACGGGTCTTGGCCTCATAAAGCGCGTCGATCAGGGTCACCAGACGCCGCGCCTCGTGGTGGTTGGCCGGGCTGAGGGTCGGCACGTCCGACAGGAACAGGGTGTGGAAGCGCCGGGCGATGGCCAGATAGTCCTGCGGTCCCAGCGGCGTTCCGCACAATTCGGCGAAGGTGGCCCGCGCCATGCCGCCGACGGTCCGCTCGACCCGCACCTGACGGCCCAGGACGGGCAGGGCGGCGGGCTCTTCGGGCTCGCCGCCCTTGAGGTCCGACCACAGGGCCTCGAAGCCGTCCCGCGCCGTCGCGTCCAGCGGCGCGAACCAGACCTTGGCTCCGGCCATGCGGTCCAGGCGGAAGTCGCGCGCCCCCGCCGTCTCCACCACGTCGCAACGCGTGCGCAGGATGTCGATGAAGGGCAGGAAGAGCTGGCGGTTGATGCCGTTTTTGTAGAGGTCCTCGGGCGCGCGGTTGGAGGTGACGGCCAGCACCACCCGCTTTTCGAACAGGGCCTCGAACAGCCGGCCCAGGATCATGGCGTCGGCGATGTCGGTGACCTGAAGTTCGTCAAAGCACAACAGCCGGGCTTCCGAGGCGATCAGGGCGGCGATCGGGGGGATGGGATCGTCGCCCTTGCTGGTTCCGAACACCGCCTTGCGGGTCCGGGCGTCGCCCTCGCGCCACTGTTTCACCAGGTCGTGGATGCGGGCCATGAAGGCGTGGAAGTGGGCGCGCACCTTCTTCTGCTCGGGCGTGGCCGAATAGAAGAGGTCCATCAGCATGGACTTGCCGCGTCCCGGCGGGCCCCAGATGTAGATGCCCGGGACCTCGGGCGGTCGGCCGAACAGGCCCTTTCTGGCCAGATCCGTCTCCAGCCGCTCGAGCGAGGCCAGCAGGTCTTGCTGCATCGGATCGGGGGCGATGACGCCCTCTTCGACGCGGATGTCGTAGGCGTTGCGGATACGGGAGGTCATGCCCAGCGGCATAGCCCTATGGAGCGGATCAGGAAAGGCGGGGGCTGCCGTGGCGTTGCGGGCGGAAAATTGGTGAAAACTGGTTGCTTCGCGCTTGCGAAAGACCCAAATGCAGAACCGCTTTTCTCCCCAGCGCCGCCTATCAAGGATAATTTAGTCATGGGCTATCGCGTCGCCGTCGTTGGCGCCACCGGCAATGTCGGTCGCGAAATGATGAACATCATCGAGGAACTGAACTTCCCCGTCGACAAGATGCACGCGATCGCCTCACGAAAATCCAAAGGCGTGGAGGTCTCCTTCGGCGACAAGACGCTGAAGTGCGAAGACCTGGAGCAGTTCGACTTCTCCACCGTCGACGTCGTTCTGATGAGCGCCGGCGGCAAGGTCTCGAAGGAGTGGTCCGAGAAGATCGGCAAGGCCGGTCCTATCGTCATCGACAACTCCTCGGCCTTCCGCATGGACCCCGACGTGCCGCTGATCGTGCCGGAAGTGAACCCCGACGCGATCAAGCTGGCGCGCAAGAAGAACATCGTCGCCAACCCCAACTGCTCGACGGCGCAACTGGTCGTGGCGCTGAAGCCGCTGCATGACGCCGCCAGGATCAAGCGCGTCGTCGTCTCGACCTACCAGTCCGTTTCGGGTGCGGGCAAGGAGGGCATGGACGAGCTGTGGAACCAGACCAAGGCCATCTACGGCCTGGGCGACGCCACCCCCAAGAAGTTCCCCAAGCAGATCGCCTTCAACGTCATCCCCTACATCGGCTCGTTCCGCGACGACGGCTACACCGACGAGGAAGCCAAGATGTGGGACGAGACCCACAAGATGCTCGATCCCTCGATCAAGCTGACCGTCACCTGCGTGCGCGTGCCGGTCTTCGTCGGCCACTCCGAAGCCGTGACGGTCGAGTTCGATCGCCCGATCGAGCCGGACGAGGCCCGCGAAATCCTGCGCGACGCCCCCGGCGTCATGGTCATCGATAAGCTGGAGCACGACGGCTACATCACCCCCGTCGACGCCGCCGGCGACCACGCCGTCTTCGTCAGCCGCATCCGCAAGGACCCGACCGTCGAGAACGGCCTGTCCTTCTGGGTCGTGTCCGACAACCTGCGCAAGGGCGCGGCGCTGAACGCCGTCCAGATCGCCCAGCTTCTGGACGAAACCGGCGTCATCACCCCGTCCAGCGGCTATCGCACGCTGACTGTCTAAGTGAAGGGGGCCTAACGCCCCGCACGCGGTGCGGGGCTGCTTGAGGCCTCGTCCATCCTCTCCAAGCCTCTGTCGCGCCTCTGGCGCGGCGGAGGCCGAAAGGTCCGCCCTGTGACCGCGACCCCCTCACCGAACTCGTCCGAAGCCCGCGCCGCCCTGATGGCTGGCGTGGGCTGCTATCTGCTCTGGGGATTCATCCCCCTGGTCTTCCAGCAGATGGCGCATCAGGGCGCCGACGCCTGGGAGATCATGGGCCACCGCGCCGTCTGGGGCCTGATCTGGTCCCTGCTGCTGGTGCTGATCGCGCGTCAGTGGACCCAGGTGCTGGCTGTCTTCCGCCAGCCCAGGGTGCTGGGCTGGCTGGCCCTGTCGGCGGTGCTGATCGCTGCCAACTGGACCACCTATGTCATCGCCGTGAACAACGGACGGACGCTGGACGCCTCGCTCGGCTACTATCTCAACCCCTTGCTCAACATGGCCGCCGGGGCCTGGTTGTTCCGTGAACGGATCGACCGTTTCGGCGCGGCCGCCATCGGCCTGGCGGCGATCGGGGTGGTGCTTCAGACCCTGGCGCTGGGCCACGCGCCCTGGGTGTCGCTGCTGCTGGCCTTCAGCTTCGCGGCCTACGGCATCATTCGCAAGCGCGTCGCGGTCGACGCCCAGACCGGCCTGTTCATGGAATGTCTGCTGCTGGCAGCGCCGGGTCTGGCCTGGGTCGTCTATATCCAGACGACCGGACAGGGGCATTTCACCGCCTCGCCCGCCGCCACCTTCTGGCTGCTGTTCGCCGGTCCGGCCACGGTCATTCCGCTGGCCCTGTTCGCCTGGGCGGCGCGGCGCATGCCCCTGTCCAGCATGGGCTTCCTGCAGTTTCTGGCCCCGACCATCGTCTTCTTCATCGGCGCGATGCAGGGCGAGGCGCTGGGCGCGCTGCGCATCGCCTCCTTCGCCTTCATCTGGCTGGGGGCCGCCGTCTTCGCCGTCGGCGCCGTGCTCAAGGTGCGCCGCTCCAGCCGCACGGCCGAGACCATCGTCGCGCCCGAACCCGGCCTGCTGGACGACCCCGCCGAGGACCGCATGGCGGCGCTGGACGACGAGCGATCACCTCCGCGCTGACGCTCGCGTTGAGATCGGCGGGCGTTCCAGCCTAGAAGGGACGATGATCCGCGCCCGCTCCCTCGCCGCCCTCGCCCTATCCGTCGCGCTCGCCGGCGGTTCCGCCGCCTGCGCTCAGAGCGTCGCCATGCAGGGGGGCGGCGACGACGTCATCCGCACCGTCCGGACCGAGGCTCCCGCCGCCTCCTCCCCGCCCCTCGTCTTGCCCACCACGGCCGAGACCTTCGACGCCGTCAGCAGTACTCTGGACGCCGCCGCCGAGGCCTGGTCGTCCGGCGACGTCGATGCGGTGATGGCGACCTATGTGGCCGACGAGCCCCTGCTGGTCTTCCTCGGCGACACGCCGCTCAAAGGGCCGGACGCCGTGCGCTCGGCGCTTCAGGCCCGCGCCGCCCAGCCGGGCGGGCTGGGCGTCATGACCTATGAGTGGTTCGAGACCCTGCAGTTCGACGTCAACACCACGGTGGTCTCGGGCCGCGTCGTGCTGCGCCGCAACGCCAAGACCTCGCGCGGCCTGTTCACCCGCGTGCTGCGCCGCACGCCCGACGGCTGGCGCATCGTCCACGACCAGTTGGCCTGGGGCGCCGACGCCTGAGGCGCTCGCGCCGACCTTGCGCATGACGCGACGCGCCGATCCCCATGTTTCATTGAGATTGGACGCTTCTCGTTGGAGGATTCCAGCCTGGGTCAAAGACTGGGCCATATTTGACGCCTGGTCTTTCACATCGTCCGCTCAACCCACCGCAATACCCTCTCCCTGTGGGAGAGGGCTTGAGCCTCGGAGAGCCGAAGGCGATCCGTCAGGCGAAAGGGTGAGGGTTCAAGCTTTCAGTCGGCGTAAGCCGCCGCCTCACCCCAGATGCGCGGGTTCTTCAAGAACAGCGTCCGTTCATATGGACCATCCGCGCTAAGGCTAAGGCCGAATGATGCGAGGTACCCTCACCCTTTCGCCTTGCCCATCGCTTCGCTCTTGGAGGCTCAAGCCCTCTCCCATCGGGAGAGGGGAAGGTCTGATCCATTGCACCAATTGCACTGTTTTTTTCGCTGCACGGTGCAACGCCCGCGCACTACAACGCGGTGTAGAGCGCCTCGACCAGCCGCAGGGCGCGCGGGTCGCCGATCAGATGCGGCGACTGGCGCGTCATGACATAGGCCGCCGAGACGCGCGCGCCCGGATCGGCGAAGGCCATCGATCCGCCCCAGCCGGTGTGGCCGACGGTCCTGGGGTTGGAGCCGAAGACCTTCAGGCTCTCGTTGCGCATGAAGCCGGCCGCCCAGCTCATGTCGAAGGGCACCACCTTGTCGAAGCCGCGGATGCGTTCGCGCGTCGCCTGTTCCAGCGTCTCGGCTGCCAGCATCGTCCGGCCGTCCAGCGCCCCGCCCATGGCCACCAGGGACATCATTCGCGCCAGATCCCTGGCTGTGCCGTGCAGGTTGGCCGAGGGGATTTCGGCCATCCGCCACTCGGTCGAGCCGCGCCCGCCCGGCGCCGAGCCGCGGTCGAGGAAGGCGGCCTTCTTGATCGGGTCGATGGGGCCGAGATCCGGCGCCGCCGCCGGCTTGCGCAGTTGCGCCACCCGCCCATGCTCGCTTTCGGGCAGGCCGATCCACAGGTCCAGATCGAAGGGTGCGGCGAAGTCTTCGCGCAGCGCCGTCCCCATGCTGCGTCCATCGACGATGCGGAACAACTCGCCGGCCAGATAGCCGATGGTGATGGGGTGGTATCCCGAGGCCGTGCCCGGCGCCCACAGCGGCGCCTGGGCCGCCAGCTTGTCCAGCACGGCCTGTCGGTCGAACCAGATGGCCGGCTCGACCCCGTCGGAAAAGCCCGGCAGGCCCGACTGGTGGCTCATCAACTGGCCGACGGTCAGCTGGTCCTTGCCCGCCGCGCCAAAGGCCGGCCAGTGGTCGGCGACCCGGTCCTCATAGGACAGCAGGCCCTTGTCCACGCAGCGCGCGATCATCAGGGCCATGACCGCCTTGCCGGTGGAAAAGACCGGAACCAGCGTGTTCTCGGCGAAGGGCCTGGTCCCCGCCAGATCGGCCGACCCTGCCCACAGGTCCAGCGCGACCTCGCCCTCGATGACGACAGAGAAGCGCGCGGCCAGCTCGTTCAGCCCCTCGGGCGCTTCGACGAAGTTGGCGGCGAAGGCGTCCTTCACCGCGGTGAAACGGGTCGGGCAGAGGCCGTGGATTTCGGGTCGGTCGGTCATGGGGTCCATCGGGCAGTGGGGCTGCGTTCTCCTACACTCGCATGGCGGGCGCAGGACGCGTCCCTTCCTTATAGCGTCATCCCCGGCCTTGTGCCGGGGATCCAGAAACATCGAGATATGCCTGTTGCGCGGGGGCGGCGACTGCGCGCCCAGCGACGGCGTCTCTGGATTCCCGGGACAGGCCCGGGAATGACGAAGGGAAGAGGCGGGGCGCCGTGGCTACTTGCGCGCGGCAGCCGACGCCTGACGCGCCGCTTCGAACTCGTCGCCCGGCTTCCAGGCCGGCCAGTCGCGCGAGTTGGCCAGAGCGTAGCCGACCTCATACAGCAGCTGAACATCGGCGGCGGCGGCGTCCATCTTCCACTCCGGGGTCCATTCGTCCGTAGGCTGATGATAGCGGTTGGCGACATAGTCGCGGCTGGCGGCGTTGTGGCCGGTGAAGCCGGCGGCGGCGAACAGGGCGGGCACGCCCTTCCTCGCCAGCGGGAAGTGGTCCGAGCGATAGAAGGCCCCGGCCTGGGGCGCTGGATCGGGGATCAGGCGGCGGCCTTCGCGGCCCGCCAGCACGGCCAGCCGGTCGTCCAGATCGTTCTTGCCCGCGCCGATGACGACGATGTTGGGGTCGATCTCGGTCCCCGGCAGCAGGCTGTCCATGTTGATGTTGGCGACCGTGGTCTCCAGCGGCCAGACCGGATTGGCGGCGTAGTATTCGGCCCCCAGCAGGCCGGTCTCCTCGGCCGCCCAGCTGACGAAGACGGTCGATCGTTCGGGGCGCGGCCCCTCGGCGAACAGGCGGGCCAGCTCCAGCACCGCCGCCACGCCGGTCGCATTGTCCACGGCGCCGTTATAGATGTCGTCGCCGTTCTTGGGCGTGGCCCGGCCATAGGCGTCCCAGTGGGCGCCGAACATGACTGTCTCGTCCGGGTGGGTCGCGCCCGGCAGGCGGGCCATGACGTTGCGGGTCTGCACCCGGTCGGCCACCTGGCCGAAGTCGATGGACATGGTCACGCCGTCCAGCGTCACCGGCTGGAACTCGGGCGTCCGCGCCTGGGCCTTCAGCGCCGCGAAATCGAGGCCGGCGTCCTGGAACAGCTTCTCGGCCACGGCGCCCTGGATCCAGCCCTGGGCCGCGACGCGCTCCTTGTCGGGATCGGCCCGGACGATGTCGAACTTGGGCGCGACCGAGGAGTTCTCCAGCGTCGACCAGGGATAGCCCGCCCCCGCCGTGTCGTGGATGACCAGGACGCCCGCCGCGCCCTGCGCCGCCGCCTCCTGGAACTTGTAGGTCCAGCGCCCGGCGAAGGTCATGGCCTGGCCGTCGAACTTGCCCGCCACCGGGTGGCCTTCCGGCGCGTTGAAGTCGGGGTCGTTGACCAGGACCAGCATGATCTTGCCGCGCAGATCGACGCCCTTGTAGTCGTCCCAACTGCGCTCCGGCGCATCGACGCCATAGCCGACGAAGACCAGGGGCGCGTCCTTCAGCGTGATATGACCGACTGGCCGGTCGCTGGAGACCACGACGTCAGGCCCGCGTCGCAGGGCCGTGGTTCGGCCGTGCGAGGCGACGCTGATGGTCGCCGGGCCGTCCTGCTTGGTGCGGCTGACCTCGGCGATCTGGACCCACTGGCCGTCGGCGCCGCCCGGCTCCAGCCCGCGCGCCGCGAACTGCTGGGCCAGCCATTCGACGGTCTTGTCCTCGCCCGGCGTGACGGGGGCGCGGCCTTCGAACTCGTCGGAGGCCAGAACCCGCGTCGCCTCGTTCAGCCGGGCGGGATCGACGCGGCCGGTCGGCGCGGTCTGGGCCAGGGCCGAGGTCGAGGTCATCAGCGCGGCGATCAGGCCCAGCGCGGCGGCGGAACGGGGCATGGGCATGAAACCTACTCGAGCGGCGAAAGGGAAGGCGACACGCTGCCCCCTCGCGCCCCGCCTGTCGACCCCCGCCTTGGTCGGTCAGCGCGTCTTAAGCCAGTCGAGGACGCCGTCCGCCGCCACAACGCCGGAGGCGAAGGCGGCCTGCAGCAGATAGCCGCCGGTGGGGGCCTCCCAGTCCAGCATCTCGCCGGCGACGAAGACGCCGGGCCGGGCCTTGAGCATCAGCCGCTCGTCCACGGCGTCCAGCTTCACCCCCCCGGCCGAGGAGATGGCGCGGGCCAGACCCTGAACCCCGGTCAGGCTCAGGCTCACGCCCTTGATGCGCGCCGCCAGCGGGCCGGGCTCGGTCGGCAGCGGGCCGCCTTCGCGCAGCAGGGCGATGGCGGCGGGGTCCAGATGGACGACCTTGCGCAGCCAGTTGGACAGGCTGTCCTTGCCGCGCGGCTTGAGCAGTTTCTGGGTCAGGGCAGGACGGCTGAGGTCGGGCCGCAGGTCCAGCGTCAGCTCGGCCGTTCCGTCGCGTTCGATGGCGTCGCGCAGGCCCGCCGACAGGGCGTAGACGGCCCCGCCCTCGATTCCGTAGGCGGCGATCATGGCCTCGCCCCGCACGGTTCGGCCGGCGTGGGTGACGGCGACGCCCTTCAGCGGCTGGCCGGCGAAGCGGTCGCGCAGCAGGGGCGACCAGGCGACGTCAAAGCCGACGTTGGAGGGACGCAAGGGCGCGACGGCGACGCCCCCCTCTTCAAGCCAGGGAACCCAGGCGGCATCGGAGCCCAGCTTGGCCCAGCTGGCGCCGCCCAGGGCCAGAACCACGGCGTCGGGCCGTTTCAGCGCCTCGCCCTCAGGCGTGTCGAAAGTCAGCGCCCCATTCTCAGAATTGGCCTTCCAGCCGGTCCAGCGCGAGCGGACGCGGATCTCGACGCCCAGGCTCTCCAGCCGCGCCAGCCAGGCCCGCAGCAGGGGCGAGGCCTTCATCGTCTTGGGGAAGACCCGGCCCGACGATCCGACGAAGGTTTCCTGGCCCAGGCCCTCGGCCCAGGCGGTCAGGTCGGCCGGGGACCAGGCCGCCAGCCAGGCCGCCGCCTGAGGGCGCGCCGGACCGTAACGGTCGAGGAAGGGCGCCAGCGGCTCCGAATGGGTCAGGTTCAGCCCGCCGCGACCGGCCATCAGCAGCTTGCGTCCGACGGACGGCATCCGCTCATGCACCGTGACGCGCAGGCCGGTGGAGGCCAGCCGTTCGGCGGCCATCAGCCCGGCGGGGCCGGCGCCGATCACGGTTACGGTCGAAGGGGCGGAGGGAATTGCGTCGGTCATCGGCTCTTCTAGACCGGAACGTCCGCGAACGGCATACGCTCTGTCCCCATGAGCGTCGCCTTCACCCGAGAAGAAGATCTGGAAGCCACGGCCGCCGAGCTGGTGGATCGTCCGATCTCGCCCCATCCCAACCATGTCACGCCCGAAGGCCTGACCCGGATCGAGGCCGAGCTGGCCGCGGCGCGTGCGGCCTATACGGGCGCTCAGGCCAAGGGGTCGATCGAGGCCGACCGCACCGCCATGGCGCGGGCCACGCGCGACTTGCGCTACTGGTCGGCGCGGCGAGCCACGGCGCAGTTGCTGGAGACGACGGCGGACGGTCGGGTGCGCTTCGGCGGTTCGGTGACCATCGAACGCGAGGACGGGCGGACCCAGACCTGGCGCATCGTCGGCGAGGACGAGGCCGATCCGGCCAAGGGCAGCGTCAGCCACGTCTCGCCCCTGGCCCGCGCCCTGATGGGCAGGCGCGAGGGCGACGAGGCGACCGTGGCGGGCCAGTCGGTCGAGATCGTCGCCGTCGATTAGGTCGTCGAAGGCGTCAGCAGGCGGCGCGGCGGGCCGGAACAGCGGCGGGCGTTGCGGTGCGCGCCGGGCGGGCCGTTTTGGCGCTGACGGGCGCGGCCGTCTTGCGGACCTCCAGCAGCGCGCCGATCCAACCCCACGCGGGTTCCTTATGAGTGCGGTGAATGTCTTCCATCGGTCGTCCTCCTTTCGTGAGGCTCGAATATGCGGTTGACGCGGGGCGTGAACAAACGAGACGATAGGGTTCATGCATAAGGCTTGCTTATGGTTGACGTCCTTTCCCGCATTCCTGTCGACGCTCTGAGGGTGTTTGAAACCGCCGCGCGCCTGCTCAGCTTCACCCGGGCCGCCGAGGCCCTGAGCATGAGCCAGGCGGCGGTCAGCTGGCGCATCCGCGATCTGGAGCAGAGGCTGGATCGGCCCCTGTTCGTGCGCGGGACGCGACAGGTGTCGCTGACGCCGGAGGGCGAACGGCTGGCCACAGCGGCCACCGAGGCCATGACCCTGTTGCGCCGCGCCGTCGCCGACGTGGTCGAGGCGGACCAGGGGGTGCTGGCCATCACCACGCTGCAGACCCTGGCGACCCAGTGGCTGGCGACGCGGCTGGGGGCCTTCCAGCTGGCCAACCCCGATCTGGCGGTGCGGGTGGACACCAGTCCGACCCTGTCCATGCTGGGCGCTGACGGACTGGATGTGGCGCTGCGCTTCGGCTCGGGCCAGTGGCCGGGGCTGGAGAGCCGTTTTCTGATGCCCGCTGTCTTCACCCCCCTGTGCACCCCCGCCATGCGCGACCGGTTGGACCTGCAGACTCCCGTCGACCTGAAGCGCGCCCCTCTGGTGGGCGAGCGCGGCGAATGGGCCGCCTGGTTCGCCGCCGCCGAGGTGGCGCCCGCCGACACGGCCCCGCCGCCGCGCCTGACCGCCGACAATCAGGCGATGGAGGTGGCCGCCGCCCTGGGCGATCAGGGCGTGGCCCTCGGCTCGCCCATCCTCTACGCCCGCGAACTGGAGCGCGGCCTGCTGGTCCGCCCCTTCGATCAGACCGTCGCCTTGGCCCAGGGCTACTGGATCTGCTACCCGCCCGCCCGCCGCCTGACCCCCAAGATCGCCCGTTTCCGCGACTGGCTTCTGGACACCGCGCGATCCGATCCGGCGGTGGTCGAAGGCGCCCGGCTGGCGGGGCGCGAGGTGGGGGAGGTGGGTGAGTAGTTCCTTCTCCCTTTGTGGGGGAAGGCGGCAGGCGAAGCCTGACGGATGAGGGGTTGCGCAACAGAAGGTCAGGGCTTCCTTTCTTCCAATGTCGCGAGACCCCTCATCCGGCCCTGACGGGCCACCTTCTCCCGCAAGGGGAGAAGGAACACAGACGCCCGCCTCGTGCTGGCACGGGCGGTGGAGGGCTGGGCGGGGCGCCGGGCCTTCGCCCGGAGACAGATGAGTTTTACCGTTTCGACGAAGACCGATGCCCCGCGCGAAGAGTTGGACATGAGCTCGGGGCAGGCGCCGTTGTTTACGGC
>NZ_JBFRFI010000006.1:0-262281 GCF_052114745.1 Brevundimonas sp. 2YAF1
ATAGAACTCATCGACTCGCCCGCCTTCCAGCGATCCCAGATTTCAGCCCGCTGGGCCGCCGAGTAATAGATCCGCCGCCGCTGCTTCATCGCCCACGCTCCATCTCCGAAGAAAAGTTAGCGTGTTGCGTTCACCGGTTGAGCCCACCGCCCCTAACGGACATTCTGAACATCCGGTTTTACCACGGGGTTAGTGTGACGCTTGCGGTCAGGCGTGGCGCAGCCATTTGATCGGAACGTCGGCCCGTGTGAACAGGGTTTCTGCGGTACCGATCTTCATAACTTATTGAAATATATCAATAAAATACGACAAATAGACTCAATGGCGTTGCAGAATCCGGTCGTGCCCTATCACGACTACACCGCCGCCAAGGCCGCCTTGCTCAGCCTGACGCGGACGGCGGCGGGCGACCTGGGCCCGTCGGGGATCACGGTCAACATGGTCTCGGGCGGGCTGCTGCGGACCACGGACGCCAGCGCGGCGACGCCGGATGCGGTGTTCGACCTGATCGCCGGGATGACGCCGTTGCGCTCGGTCACCACGCCGCAGGAGTTCGCCGACGCCATCCTGTTCTTCGCCTCGCCGTGGAGCCGGGCGGTGACGGGCCAGAATCTGGTGGTCGACGGCGGTCTGGTCAGGGATTAAGCGTCCTCGAAATATCTGACACGCGGAGCGGACATGAGCGGCACGATTCTGATCACCGGCGCCACGGCGGGCATCGGTCAGGCGGCGGCGCGCCGCTTTGTCGGCGCCGGCTGGAAGGTGATCGCCACCGGCCGTCGTCAGGAGCGGCTGGACGCCCTGGTGGCCGAACTGGGCGCGGACAAGGTTCACGCCGCCGCCTTCGACATGCGCGACGAGGCCGCCATCGACGCGGCGCTGGACGCCCTGCCCGAAGGCTTCCGCGAGATCGACGTGCTGCTGAACAACGCCGGCCTGGCGCTGGGCACGGCCGCGGCCCAGGACGCCGACCTGGATCAGTGGCGTCAGATGATCGACACCAACATCACCGGCCTGGTGACCATCACGCGGCGCCTGTTGCCGCGCCTGATCCAACGCAAGGGCGCCATCCTGAACATCAGTTCGGTGGCGGCGACCTATCCCTACAAGGGCGGCAACGCCTACGGCGGGACCAAGGCCTTCGTGCGCCAGTTCTCGCTGGGGCTGCGTTCGGACCTGCACGGCACGGGGGTGCGCGTCACCTCGATCGAGCCGGGCATGACCGAGACCGAGTTCACCCTGGTCCGCACCGGCGGCGACCAGGGCGCGTCCGACGCCCTCTATGGCGGCGCTCAGCCGATGACCGGCGAGGACATCGCCGAGACCCTGTTCTGGGTCGCGACCCTGCCGCCCCACCTGAACATCAACAGCCTGGAGCTGATGCCGGTCAGCCAGTCCTTCGCCGGCTTCCAGGTCGCGCGCGACTGACAATCGCAGGCATGATGGGACGGTCAGCTCCTACTCTACCCGTCATCCTCGGCCTTGTGCCGAGGATCCAGAGACTCGACGCGGGACGGTCTTTCGACATGACCTGCATGCCTCTGCCTGTCTGGATCCTCGGCACAAGGCCGAGGATGACGCCGGGGGGAGGGCTTCTGCGACCTCCCTTGGGATGACGGCCGTTGGGGGCACGGGCGGGCCAGTCGCCATTCCGGCCCATTGTCTCTATAGGACGCGGCCATCGCCCGAACCGCCGCGCCCTTGAGGTCATGACGCCACATCCGCCGCACAGACTGTCCGTCGCCCCGATGATGGACTGGACCGACCGCAACTGCCGGGCGTTTCACCGCGCCCTGAGCAGCCGGGCGCTGCTCTATACCGAGATGGTGACGGCTCCGGCGGTGATCCACGGCGACCGCGAGCGGCTGCTGGGCTTCGACGCCGTCGAGCATCCGGTGGCGCTGCAACTGGGCGGGTCGGACCCGGCGCAACTGGCCGAGGCGGCGCGGATCGGCGAGGCCTATGGCTATGACGAGATCAACCTGAACGTCGGCTGCCCCTCGGACCGGGTGCAGTCGGGCAAGTTCGGCGCCTGTCTGATGCGCGAGCCGGAACTGGTGGCCGACTGCATGGCGGCGATCAAGGACGCGGTCAGCGTCCCCGCCACCGTCAAATGCCGCATCGGCGTCGATGATCAGGATCCCGAGGTCAGCCTGTTCGCCACGGTCGACGCCTCGGCGGCGGTCGGCATCACCCACTTCGTCGTCCATGCGCGCAAGGCCTGGCTGAAGGGCTTGTCGCCCAAGGAAAACCGCGACGTGCCGCCGCTGGACTACGCTCTGGTGCGGCGTCTGAAGCGCGAGCGGCCGCATCTGACCATCTGCATCAACGGCGGCATCGGCGATCTGGATCAGGCCGAGGCGCACCTCGATGATGCTGACGGCGTGCAGTTGGACGGGGTCATGCTGGGCCGCGCCGCCTATCATGAGCCGGCGCTGCTGGGACAGGTGGACCGGCGGCTGTTCGGGATGGATGTCGAGGACGTCGATCCCTTCGCCGCCATCGAACGCTACAAGCCTTACATGGCCGGGCGGCTGGCCGAGGGCGCGCATCTGGCCGGCATGGCGCGGCATATGCTGGGCCTGATGCACGGCCGGGCTGGGGCGCGCGCCTTCCGCCGCATCCTGACGGTCGAGGGCGTCAAGGCCGGGGCCGGGCTGGAGGTCGTGGACCGCGCGGTCGAGGCCGTGCGCGAAGCCGAGGCGCGGCATAGCCGGTTGGGTGAAGCGGCGTCGGAAGAAGCCGCCTGATCCTTAAGCGCCACCGCATTCTTTCGTCATCCTCCGGCTTGACCGGACGACCCAGCGGCGCCGCAGGCGATCTCTACTGAAAGCGTGGCGGGTGACGGTTTCGCCCTCCAGGCGCCGCTGGGTTCCCCGGTTGGCGCCGCTGCGTTTTGCCGGAGCATGACGAAAGGGGGGCGGGGCGGGTTGACGCTCTTTCCGGGATGACGCTGGCGGGTTGCACCGCTATGCCCAAGCCATGAGCGCCTTGCCCCTTTCCGAAATTCTCATGATGGCCGCCGCCCTGATCGCGGCGGGCGCGCTGGCGGGGGTGATCGGCGGCCTGTTCGGGGTCGGCGGCGGGACGGTGCTGGTGCCCGCGCTCTTCTATGCCTTCGCGGTGCTGGGCGTCGGCGGCGAGAGCAATCTGCACGTCGCCATCGGCACCTCGCTGCTGACCATCGTGGCCACCTCGCTGCGATCGCTGGCGACGCACCGGGCCCATGGGGCGGTGGACGAACAGGTGCTGAAGACCTGGACGCCCTGGGTGGCGTTCGGCGGTCTGGTCGGGGCGGCGATCGCGGGCTTCACCTCGATGGAGGGGTTGGCCATCGTCTATGGCGTCTGCCTGCTGTTGATCGCCATGCAGATGGGGTTGCTGCCTGAGCATGTGACCCTGCGCAAAGACTTGCCGACGGGCTGGGGACGGCGCGGGATCGGCACGGGCATCGGCCTGCTGTCGGCCATGATGGGCGTCGGCGGCGGCAGTTTCGGCGGTATGACCATGACCCTGTGCGGACGACCGATCCATCAGGCGGTGGCGACGGCCTCGGGCTTCGGTCTGGCTATCGGGGCGACGGCGGCCCTGGGTTTCGCCGCCTTCGGATGGGACGCGCCGGGCCGTCCGCCGCTGTCGCTGGGTTACGTCAACGTGCCGGCGGCGGTGATCATGGGGCTGCTGACGGCGCTGACCGCCCCCTATGGCGCGCGGCTGGCGCACCGCCTGAACCGCAAGGTGCTGAGAAAGGCCTTCGCCGCTTACCTGTTGCTGACCGCCCTGTCGGTGGTGCTGAAGGCGCTCTGAGCGTTTCTAAGTAGAGTTCCGCTGTCGGACGATAAGGCTTTGGCGAACTGTGCGGCGCAGGAGGAGGGCTTAGTTCCTCCGAGCGTAAAAAATGCTGCAGCATCTGTCGGTTCCCAAGAAGCTCCTCCTGTCCTTCGCCGCCGTGATCGGCGCTTGCGGGATGGCCACCCTGGTGGTGTTGTGGAGCGTGGCGGCGCTGCAACGCGCCGACGCCGCCGACGCGGCTTCGAACGCCATTTTCAAGGGTTCCGATCTGCTCCTGGCTGCAGCGGTCGAGCAACAGAACGCCGTGCGCGGCTATGTCGCCACGCGCGATCAGGAATTCCTGGGCCATTACGAGGAGGCGTCGGGCAAGTTCACGGCGCGTTTGGCGGATCTGGCCTCGCTCGACGCGACGGCCGCCTATCGCGCCGAGCAGGACAAGCTGAATGCGGCGGGCAAGGCCTTCCGTGAGGACGCGGATCGCGAGATCGCCCTGGCGCGAGACCCGGCGACCCATGCCCAGGCTCTGTCCGGCCTCAAGCAGGCGGTGCGCCTGTTCGACGTTCGCGCCGCCATATCGGCCATCCAGGAGAAGGAAGCCGTATTGGCCGCCCAGCGGCAAAAGGCCAAGACCCTCGCTTTCGAAGAGGCCTACTGGAGCTTCGCGATCGGCGGCGCGCTGGCGCTGGTCATCGCGCTGGGGGCGGTGGCCTGGCTGATCGGCGCCCTGAGCCGTCCGGTCGAGGCGATGACCCGCGCCATGAGCCGGCTGGCTTCGGGCGACCTGAACATCGACATCCCGGCGGTCGGCCGTCGCGACGAGATCGGCCATATGGCGGACGCCGTCCTGACCTTCAAGCAGAACGCCGAGGAGAAGGTGCGGCTGGAAGCCGAGGCCGAGGTCCAGCGCGCCGCCGCCGAACAGGCCCGCGTGTCCCAGGCCGAGCGTGAGGCAGAAGCGGCCCGCCAGCAGGCCCAGGTCGTCGACGGTCTCGCCGCCGGTCTGGATCGCCTGTCGAGCGGCGAACTGGCCTTCCGTCTGAACACGAGCTTTGCGCCTCAATACGAACAGCTGCGCGCCGACTTCAACGGGGCGATGGCCAGGCTGCAGGACACGATGCGCGGCATCGTCGACCGTTCCAGCGCCATCGGCGCCAGCGCCCATGAGATCAGCCAGGCGTCGGACGACCTGTCGCGCCGCACCGAGCAGCAGGCCGCCTCGCTGGAGGAAACCGCCGCCGCTCTGGAGCAGATCACCGCCACCGTCGCCCGCTCGGCCGAGGGCGCCGTCGAGGCGGGCGGCGTCGTGGACGGAGCTCACGAGGAGGCGGTCAAGGGCCAGGCCGTGGTCGGCCGCGCCATCGCCGCCATGGGCGAGATCGAACGCTCCTCGAACGAGATCGGCAACATCATCGGCGTGATCGACGAGATCGCCTTCCAGACCAACTTGCTGGCCCTGAACGCCGGGGTCGAGGCGGCGCGCGCGGGCGACGCCGGGCGTGGCTTCGCCGTCGTGGCCTCGGAAGTGCGGGCCCTGGCCCAGCGTTCGGCCGCGGCCGCCAAGGCGATCAAGACCCTGATTTCGGCGTCCAGCCGCCAGGTGGGCGAAGGCGTGCAACTGGTCAGCGACACCGGCGAGGCGTTGAAGCGGATCGGCGGCCAGATCGAACGGGTGACGGCCATCGCCGGCGAGATCGTCGCCTCTTCGCAGGAACAGTCCAGCGGCCTGCAACAGGTCAATATCGCCGTGGCCCAGATGGATCAGGTCACCCAGCAGAACGCCGCCATGGTCGAGGAATCGACCGCCGCCAGCCATTCCCTGGCCCAGGACGCCCGCGAACTGGACCGGATGATGGGGGAGTTTTCGCTGGACGACGCCGCGATGGACGCGCGTGGTCAGCAGCAGCGGTTGGCGCGCGCGGTGGGTTAAGGTCCACTTTCCTCCCCATTTTATGGGGAGGGGGACCACGAAGTGGTGGAGAGGGCGATGCAAACGTCAGCCGTGGAGTCGCCCCCTCCGTCACGTCGCCTTCGGCGCCGCGCCACCTCCCCATCGCTGCGCGACAGGGAGGAAAGCGCCTAAGCGTCAGGCTGCGGCGCGCAGCACCAAGGCGTCCAGCGCCTGGGTCAGGTCGGCCAGGATGTCGTCCTGGTGCTCAAGCCCGACCGACAGGCGGATCAGGCCATCGGTGATGCCGGCGACGACACGCGCTTCGGGCGTCATGGCGGCGTGGGTCATGGTGGCCGGGTGGGCGATCAGGCTTTCGACGCCGCCCAGCGACTCGGCCAGGGTGAAGATGTCCAGGCCCTCGATAAGGTCGCGCACGGCCTCGGTCCCGCCGTTCAGTTCGAAGCTGAGCATGGCGCCCGGCCCCGACTGTTGGCGCGCCGCCAGGGCGTGGCCGGGGTGGGATTTCAGGCCCGGATAGTGGACGGCCTTGACCGCCGGATGCTGCTCCAGAGCGGCGGCGACCAGACCGGCGGTGGTCTGCTGGCGCTCGATGCGGGTGAACAGGGTGCGGATGCCGCGCAGGGTCAGATAGGCGTCGAACGGAGACCCCGTGACGCCCAGGCAGTTGGCCCACCAGGCCAGTTGCTCGAAGTCGGCCGGATCCGCCGCGATCACGGCGCCGCCGACCACGTCGGAATGGCCGTTGATATATTTGGTGGTCGAGTGGACGACGATGTCGGCGCCCAACTCCAGCGGCCGTTGCAGCGCCGGCGACAGGAAGGTGTTGTCGCAGACCACCTTGGCCCCCACGGCGTGGGCGCGACGACAGACGTCGGCCACGTCCACCACGCGCAGCAGGGGGTTGGACGGGGTCTCGATCAGAACCAGTTTGGCGCCGTCGGCCAGGGCCGCGTCCAGGGCTTCGCCGTCGTTCTGATCGATGAAGGCGACGCGGAAATGGCCCTTCTTCGCCCGGGCGGTCAGCAGGCGGTGGGTGCCGCCGTAGCAGTCGTGCGGCGCGATCAGCAGCTCGCCGGGGTTGAGCAGGCTCAGCGGCAGATCGACGGCGGCCATGCCGGTGGCGGTGACGACGCAGCCGGCGCCGCCTTCCAGCTCGGCCAGGGTCTCGGCCAGGACGTCGCGGGTCGGATTGCCCGAGCGCGAGTAGTCGTATTTCCGCTTCTGGTCGAAGCCGGCGAAGGAATAGTTGGACGACAGGTACAGCGGCGGCATGACCGCGCCATGAGCCGTGTCCGTATCCACGCCCGAGCGGGCGGCGATGGTGCGGGGATCGGCGGGGCGGGCGCGGCTCATTGGTCGATGTCCTTCAGTACGGAAGTCAGGATGTCAGCGACCAGAACGTCTTCCTTGAGGAAGGCGTCGTGGCCGTAGAGGGAGGGAGATTCCACGAAGCGCCAGAGGTTGGGCAGGCGCGCGGCCAGCTCCCTCATGTCGTCGATGGGGCAGAGGCGGTCGCTGGTGAAGCCGACCAGGGTGACGGGGGCGCTGATGGCCTCGGGCTCGACCCGGTGGCGGTCGAGGGAGTCCGACAGGGTCAGCCAGCGCGAGGGGGTGGTGCGGTCGCGATAGGCCCGGCCGCGAGATTGCAGGTAGTCGCAGACGGGGTAGGCCTGACCCGCGTGGCTGGGGGCCTCGGAATCGAAGCGCTCGCCGAACTCGTCGGGGGTGCGATAGGTGGTCATGGCCAGTTCGCGCGCCAGGCCGACGGCCTGATCCACGCGGCCCGTCTCCAGGCCCAACTGCAGGATGCGGCGCTGGATCCCGCGCCAGGCCGTCGCCAGCGGGTGAGGGCGGTGGGCGGCCGACACCACCACCAGCTGCTCGGCCCAGTCGGGGAAGAGCTCGCCGAAGGCCAGGGCGATCATGCCGCCGTAGGAACAGCCGATGAAGGCCGCGACCTTCTCCACGCCGAGATGGTCCAGCAGCAGGGCCAGCAGCCGCGCCTGGTCCTGGGTGGTGATGGTCAGCGGCGGCTTGGCGTCCTTGGCGTCGGGACCGAAATCGGGCGCGAAATCAAAGGCGAGAACGCGGAAACGGTTCAGGTCGATGGGCGCGCGGACGCCCACGGCGCCGGACCACCAACCCAGGCCCTTGGTCTCTGTGCGGTGGACATAGCGGTCGGCGGAGATGCCGCCGGCCACGACGATCAGCGGGGCGTTGGCCCGGCCGTGCAGACGGCCGACGATCTGCTTCTGGTTCAGCGTCCCGCCAAAATCCAGCAGGAAGCCGTCGGGGATCGGGACGACGACGTCATGAGCGCCGTCGCGCTGAAGCAACTCGGACGGACGACGCGCGGATGCGGCCCGACAGGCGGGGTCTTCGGCGGGGGCGATGGGGTCGATCAGGGCCAGGGTCATGGATCTCGTCACTCAGCAAAACGGCCCACCGAGGAACCCATGCAGTGACAGATCGTGGAGCGTCGCCTCGTCGATGCTCCACTCATCTCTCGCAGCCCCCAAGACAAGTCTCGAGAACCCCGCAGGAGTTGGCACCGTTTCGGGCGGAACCCGATGGTTGCCCCGGCGTCAAAGGGCCTAATCCCTCAGCCGGTCTTGATGAGTGACCTTACGTTGCGGTTGCGAAGGGCGCCGGTCAAGCGGAAAAATTCACCTCATTTCGTTCTTCATTGGCATAAGGTTGGTGAAATACCGCATTTGTAGCCGCATCGAGCAAAAAATGTTCTTATCGGGGTTGACGCGGTGCGGGGTGGTGGATCACCCTGAGGAACGATTTTCAACCGGACGCCGCCTGTGCTTGACCGCCTCGCCCTCTCGCAGACCACCCGCCTCGCCGCTTCGGCGACGGGCCTCGTCGCGTCCGTGATTACGACCACCGGTACCACCACCACCATGCCCTTGCGGGCGGGGACCGGATGATGCGCGCCGCCTAGGCGAGAAACGCAAAAACCGATCACCCCGCCCGGACCCCCGGGCGGGTTTTTTTATGGCCCGAACCTCACCGCCGACCGCCTCGCCATCCTCCCCGATCCAGACTCCAGGACCTCCCCGATGCCCGCTTCCGCCCTCGCCCTCGTCGCCGATAAAGAGAAACCGCAGGCGGCCTTCGCCGCCGAAGTCGCGGTGCTGAAATTCGGCTCCTCGGTCCTGCGCAACGCCGCCGAGGCGCCCGCCGTGGCCTCGGAAATCTACGGCCATGTCCGCGCTGGGCGCAAAGTGGTGGCGGTGGTCTCGGCCCTGTCCGGGCACACCGACCGGCTGCTGGCCGACGCCCGCTCGCTGGGTCTGGATCACGAGAACGAGCTTCTGCCCGCCTATGTCGTGCTGGGCGAGGAGAAGGCGGCGGCCCTGGTCGCCATCGCCTGCGACCGGGTGGGGCTGGACGCGGTGGGTCTGTCGGTGCGGGAACTGGGCATCGTCGTCGAAGGCCCGGCGCAGCACGCCCGTCCCGTCAGCCTGAAGGGCGCGCGGCTGCATGAGGCGCTGGCCGAGCACGAGGTGGTGGTGGTGCCTGGCTTCGGCGGCGTGCGGGCGAACGGTCGGGTGGCCCTGCTGGGCCGGGGCGGGTCGGACCTGACGGCGGTGGTTCTGGCCGCCGAGCTGGGGCTGGACCGGGTGCGTCTGGTGAAGGACGTGGATGGCCTCTACGATCGCGATCCGGCCTCGGAGACGGGCACGCCGCTGCGCTATCGCCGCGCCAGTTGGGAGACGGCGCGCCGTCTGGGCGGGGCCCTGGTTCAGCATGACGCCATCGATCTGGGCGAGCAGCGCGGGGTCGAGATCGAGGTCGCCGCCCTGGGCCGCGCCGAAGGCACGGTGGTCGGCGAGCGCGGCGCGCCTCCCGGCCCGGTGCAATCGAACGCGCCGCTGCGCGTGGCTTTGGCCGGCTGCGGCGTCGTCGGCGGCGGTCTGCTGAACCGCCTGCTGCCCGACAAGCGCTATGAGGTGGTCGGCGTTCTGGTCCGCGATCCGGGCAAGGCGCGCGACGTCTCGGCGGCCGCCGACCTGTTCTCCAGCGACGTCGAGGCCCTGCTGGCCCAGAAGCCTGATCTGCTGCTGGAAGCCCTGTCCGAGGGCGAGGCCGGTCACGCCCTGATCCGCCGCGCGCTGGAAGCCAGCGTCGACGTGGTCAGCGCCAACAAGCAGGCCGTGGCCCGCGACCCGGCAGGCTTGCAGGCCCTGGCTGCGGCCAACGGCGCTCGCGTCGCCTGGTCGGCCTCGGTCGGCGGCGGCGCGCCGATGATCGAGACCCTGCGCGCCGCCCGCGCCGCCGGTCCCGTCGCCGGGTTCGAGGCGGTGCTGAACGGCACGGTCAACTTCATGCTGCAGCGCCTGGGCGAGGGCGCGGCCTTCGCCGACGCCCTGGCCGACGCCCGCGCGGCGGGCTTTGCGGAAGAAGACCCGTCCTCGGACCTGGAAGGCCACGACGCCGCCGCCAAGGTGAAGCTGCTGTCCTTCGAGGCCTTTGGCCGCGCCCCCGCCGACCTGCCGCGCGACGAGCTGTCGGCGGAAACGCCGCTGGGCGACCAGCCTGTGCGTCAGATCGGCGCCTGCCATGATCGCGACGGCTGTCTGGAGGCCTCGGTCCGGCTTGACGGCGATCTGAAAGACGCGCTCTTCCAGGCGCTGAACGGAGAGCGCAACGCCTTGAAAGTCTATGGTCAGGACGGTCGCGTCTGGACGTGCAAGGGGCGCGGCGCGGGGCGCTGGGCCACGACGGAGAGCGTGCTGGCCGACGTGGCCGACGTGGTGCGCGCCCGTCGCGCGGCGGCGGAGCTGATCTAGATATGGCTGTCTTTACGCCCGTCACGCCGGATCAGGCCGCCGACTATCTCATGCGTTACCCCCTGGGCGATCTGGTCGCGCTGACGCCGATCGCCGAGGGGGTCGAGAACACCAACTACAAGCTGGAGACGACTCAAGGGGCCTATGTCCTGACCCTGTTCGAGGGGCGCACCGACGCGGCTTCTCTGCCCTTCTGCCTCGGCCTGACCCGGCATCTGGCGGCGCGGGGCTTTCCCACGCCGTCGCCGGTGGCGGACCATCAGGGCGAGATCATCGGCCGTCTGAACGGTCGGGCCGCCGCCATCCTCAACTGGGCGCCCGGCGCCTGGAAGCGTCAGCCCTCGGACAAGGAACGGTATCGCGCGGGTCAGGTCCTGGCCCTGCTGCACCTCGACGCCGCCGACTATGCGGCTGAACGCCAGAACCCGGTCGGGCCCGAGGCCTGGGCGGCGCTGGCCGCGCGCTGCGACGGCGCGGCGCGCGGGGGGGATCGCAAGATGCTGGATCAGATCAAGGCCCTGCTGCCGCGTCTGGCCGAGCCGTGGAGCGATCCGGCCCTGCCGCGCGGACCGGTCCACGCCGACTACTTCCCCGACAACGTCCTGTTCGCCACCAACGAACACGGCAAGAGCGACATCGGCGGGGTCATCGACTTCTATTTCGCCTGCAACGACGTGCTGGCTTACGACCTGGCCATCGCCCTCAGCGCCTGGGGCTTCGACACCGAGGGACGGCCGATCCCGTCGGCCCTGCACGCCTTCCAGAAGGGTTATGAATCAGTGCGTCCTCTGACGCCCGCCGAGACCGAGGCCCTTCCGGGATTGGGGGCTGCGGCGGCGGTGCGCTTCACCCTGACCCGCCTGCACGACCGCATCTTCCACGACCCCGCCAACCTGGTCACCCCCAAGGACCCGGCGCCCTTCTTCCGGCGGTTGGACTACTGGCGGGCGGTGGAGGCGGTTTAGTCTGGAAAATGCAAAACAAGGCGGCCTCGGGGCCGCCCTGTTCCATTTAATGTACGGGCTTGTTACCAGTCGTGCGGCAGGTAGGGGCCCATGGGCGAGCAAACCCACATCGGCGTCTTGACCTCATAGCCGGTGGGTAACTGGGGTGTCGTAATCCAGACCCAATCTCCTGATTGAGTGCAGCCATCTGATGCGCTGGCGATCAGATTGGTCAACGCGGCGTCGGAATAAACATCCCGCTGGTAGGCGATCGGATAGCATCCGTCGCGGCCCATGCAGTAGATTCCCTCCCCTGGGACATACTGCTGCACCATGGGCATCGGCGCGGCAGCGCCGACCATCGTAGACATCGTCAGGCCCGCCAAAGCGATGCCCATCACCTTCAAAGACATGGAATTCTCCCTAATAGCCAAGCTGGCGACCGGAAGTAGGCATCGACCCGTGCGCAATTTTAAATAACAATGTTGTGTTATGTTTCGCTGAGGTGTGATCCATCCGCCGGTCGCCCAAGTCGGCGCGGATCCATGCAACGATCTTCTCGCGTCAGACTTCAGGGAAGGGAAACCGGCGAGGACCCTCCTGATGAGGCCGCACGCGAACGCCCAGGTATGGCCCGAATTGTCGGCTGCGTCGCTGTGGCCGACGATGGAGACGCTGCAGTTGTGGGCGCAGGTCGTCGGCAAGGTCAGGCTGTCGCAGACGCCCTGGCTCAACCACGGCTGGCACGTGACGCTGCGGGTGTCGGCGCGGGGGCTGGCGACCGGCCTCATTCCCCATGGCGCGGTCGGTTTCGAGATGGAGTTCGACTTCATTGCCAGTGAACTGGTCATCCGCGTCAGCGACGGGGGCGAGCGCCGGATCGCGCTCAAGCCCAGGGCGGTGGCGGACTTCTATGCGGAGGTCATGGGCGCGCTGGCGACGCTGGGCGTGGCGTGCCGCATTGATCTGACGCCGGACGAGATGGCGGAGGCGACGCCCTTTCCGGCCGACACGCGGCATCGCGAGTATGATGCGGCGGTGGCGCGGGATTACTGGCGCGCCCTGGTGCAGGTCGATCGCGTGTTGAACGGTTTCCGCACCCGGTTCCTGGGCAAGTGCAGCCCGGTGCATCTGTTCTGGGGCGCCTTTGATCTGGCCGTGACGCGGTTCTCGGGACGGCGGGCGCCGCTGCATCCGGGCGGGGTTCCACACCTGCCCGACGCTGTCACGCGCGAAGCCTATTCGCACGAGGTGTCCAGCGCGGGCTTCTGGCCCGGCGATCCGGGGCGGGGGCCGTGCTTCTACGCCTACGCCTATCCCGCGCCGCCGGGATTCGACGCGGCGGCGGTCCAACCGGCTGCGGCGCGCTGGGACGCGGGGCTGGGCGAGTTTCTGCTGCCCTATGAGGCCGTCAGGACCGCAGCCGATCCCGACGCCGTGCTGAGCGCCTTCCTTGAGAGCACCTATGAGGCCGCCGCCGATCTGGGCGGATGGGATCGCGCGGGGCTGGAATGCGCGGAGGGCCGCCCCCGCCACCCCCGCTGGGTGGGGTGACGGCGCAGGTTGGGGCTCACATTCGGCCCGCTTTCTTGCCGTCATCCCCGGCCCTGTGCTGGGGATCCAGAGACTCGAGGGAAGACGAAGGAAACGCCGAGCTCCGATTTCAACTGTCGTGTTTCTGGATTCTCGGCGCAAGGCCGAGAATGACGAACAAAATATAAGCTCCCGACCTAGCCCGCGAACCCTTTCACCGCCGCCAGCGCCGCTTCGGCCGTGTTGTCGATCACGGTCAGACGTTCGGGCCGGTCGCCCAGGGCGCGGATTACGGGAGCGGGTTCGGGTTCGAAGCCCAGCACGTTCGAGACGAAGGCGCCGAACTTGGACGGGTGGGCGGTGGACAGTGCGACGACGGGGCCGTCAGCGCGGTCCAGCTGGCGCGCGGCGGCCAGGGCCACGGCCGTGTGCGGGCAGACGACGCGGCCCCAGGCGGCGTGGGCGTGGGCGATCTCGGCCTGGGTCGTGGCCTCGTCGATGGAGACGGCGGAGACCTCGGCTTTCAGCGCGGCCAGCAGGTCGGCAGGCAGGGTGACGGAGCCGTCGCGAGCGAAGGTCTCGAACACCGCGCGGGTGGCGTCGGCGTCGTGGCCGGAGGCCTCATAGACCAGGCGCTCGAAGTTCGACGGCGCCTGCACGTCCATCGACACGCTGCCGCTCTCGACGGCGGGACGGCGGGCATAGACGCCCTCGTTGATGGCGCGGGCCAGGGCGTCGTTCTGATTGACGGCGGCGACGAAGCCGTTGACCGGCAGGCCCATCTTCTTTGCGGCGATGCCGGCGAAGGCGTCGCCGAAATTGCCGGTCGGGACGACGAAGGTCGCCGCCTGACCCAGCTGGGCCGTGGCCGAGATATAGTAGGGGATCTGTCCCGCCAGTCGGCCCCAGTTGATCGAATTGACCGACGACAGGCGGCGGCCTTCGCGCAGGGATTCCTCGGCCAGCAGACCCTTCACCAGACGCTGGCAGTCGTCGAAGTCGCCGCGCACGGCCAGGTTCAGGACGTTGTCCGCCTGCACCGTCGTCATCTGCTTGCGCTGCACCGGCGAGACGCGGTCCAGCGGGTGCAGCACCACCAGGTTGATGCGTTCGGCGCCCGCGAAGGCGCGCACGGCGGCGGCGCCAGTGTCGCCGCTGGTGGCGGTCAGCAGGGTCAGCTTTTGGCCCGTCGCGGCCAAAGCCTCGTCCGACAGGGCGGCGACCAACTGCATCGCCAGATCCTTGAAGGCGGCAGTCGGGCCGTGGAACAGCTCCAGCACGAACAGGCCGGGCTCCAGCTCGACCAGGGGCGTCACCGCGGGATGGTCGAAGCCCTGGATCAGGCGGTCCAGCGCGCGGTCGAGCGCGCCTGCAGGAAGGGCGTCGCCGATGAAGGGGGAAATCGCCTCCCTCGCCATCTCGGCATAGGTCCGTCCGGGCCGCGCCGCGTCGGCGGGCAGGGTGGGCCAGGCCTGCGGCATGTAGAGGCCGCCGTCGGGGGCGATGCCGCGCAGCAGGGCGTCGGCGAAACTGGTCGGGGCGGCGTCGCCGCGCGTCGAAAGGTAGCGGTCGGGGGAGGAGGTCATGACGGGTCGTTTCTAGCCGTAGGGCGGCGCTTCGTCATGATTATTTTGCGTCTGCGAAGGCGATTTTGGGGTTTTGCGCAACAAGATGACGGCGGGATGCAAGAAGCGGCGCCGGGGCTGGCGCAACGTCGCGGTCCGGTCCATGTCAGGGGCGATGAGACGCCGTTCCTTTCTGATCCGCGCGGGCGCCGCCGCGGCCGCTGTCGGCGGCGGCCTGTGGCTCAAGGACCATGTGATCTGGCGTCGGCCCAAGCTGGGATTCCCTGAGGGCGGGACCAGCGGCTGGCTGCCGTTCGTGGTGAATGACGCCGCCACGCCGACCGTGCGGGCGCGGATCGCCGGGCGCGAGGTGACAGCCCTGATCGACAGCGGCGCCCAGTATTCGGTGATCGACCGAGGGCTGGTGGAGGCCCTGGGCCTGACGACCTTCTTCGACATGCCGCTGGTGGCCTATGGCGTCGGGGGCCAGCCTCAGGTCGGGCGCGGGGTGACGCTGGACGTGACGGTCGGGGCCATGCGGATCGGCGCCCTGCGCACCGCCATCCTCGACCTGGGGCCGCTGGCGGCGGCGGCGGGGCTGGGCGCGTCGTTGGTCCTGGGTCAGGACGTTTTGGGCGAGGCGGTGCTGGATCTGGATATGAAGCGCCGCCGCGTCCGCCTGGCCGATCCGGCGGCTCATATCGTACCGCCCGCCCTGCGTCCCGTTCCGGTCAGGCGGACGGGAACGGCCCTGACGGCCGAGGTGACGGTCGAGGGGGCGGTGATCCGCGCCGTGGTCGACACCGGGTTTTCATCTCTGATCGCCCTGAGCCAGGGCGCAGCCGAGGCGGCGGGCCTGCTGGACGGCCGGCCCGAGACGGCGGGCTCCAGCATCGTCCTGGGCGGGGTGGCTCCGGCGCGGGTGATCGAGGCGAAAACCGTCACCTTCGGCGACGACCTGTGGCGGTTCGTGCCGACGCCGGTCTTCAGCGACGGACCTTTGCCCCATGCGCCCGACGCCCTGCTGGGCGTGGCCGCCTTCGCGGATCGCGAAGCGGTGCTCGACCTCGGGCGCGGGCGTCTGCACGTCTCGTCCCAGATGGACCTGACGGTGGGGTAGACGTCAAAGCCCCTTGAAGGTGTCGCAGGCCGCCGGGTCGCCGGTCTGATAGCCGCGTTGCAGCCACTCGACCCGCTGGGCCGAAGAGCCGTGGGTGAAGCTTTCGGGCGAGACGCGGCCGCCGCCGCGACGTTGCAGCGCATCATCGCCGATGGCCTGGGCGGTCTTCATGCCTTCTTCCAGATCGCCGGGCTCCAGCGCCACCTGACCGTTGGACACGGCGGCGGCGTTCTTGGCCCAGACGCCGGCGTAGCAGTCGGCCTGAAGCTCCAGCGCGACCGAATACTTGTTGCCCTCGGCGCGGCTGCTGGCCTGCTGCTGGGCGCGCTGCACCTGCTGGCTGGCGCCGGTCAGGTTTTGCACGTGGTGGCCGAATTCGTGGGCGATGACATAGGCCTTGGCGAAGTCGGCGCCCGAGGCCCCCAGCTTGGTCTCCATCTCACGCCAGAAGCCGAGGTCCAGATAAACCTTCTGGTCGTTGGGGCAGTAGAAGGGGCCCATGGCCGACTGGCCCATGCCGCAGCCGGTCTGGGTGCCCTGTTCGTAGAGGACCGTCGTGGGCGGGGTGTAGCCGCGCAGCTTGGTCTTCCACACGTCGTTGATGTTGGAGCCGATGACCTCGACGAACTGGCCCGCCTGATCCCCGGGCGAACCGAGCTTGCCGGCCTGTTCGGACTGGCTGGCGCCGCCGAACTGGCTGGCGACCTGCTGGGTGGTGTTGGGATCGATGCCGAAGACGAAATAGCCGATGGCCGCCAGCACCAGAACGCCGATGCCGCCGCCCGCCACGGCCCCGCCGCCCATGCCGCGCCGGTCCTCGATGCCGCCGCCGCGCCGTCCGCCCTGCCAACGCATGATGTCGTCTCCGCCCTGAACCGATGCCCGAAACTAGGTCGAAACGTCGGGGGGCGGGAAGAGATGCAATCGTGACGGAGATCAGTTCGGGCGTCGATCCAGCCAGGCGTCGATCTCGGTGACGCCGCGCACCATCTGATCGCGGCGCGCGTCCTGAGCCTCGCGCGCCAGCCGTTCTTCTTCGGGCGAACGGACATAGGCGATGGGCGGGGTCAGGGGCGGCGTCGGTTGGCGCGCGGCCTGAAGCTGCAGGATCGTCAGCTGCGCCTGCAATCGCTGCTGCTGGGCCAAGGCCTCGCGCTCGGCGGCCTGATTGCGCAGACGCTCCATCTCGATCCGATGCTGGTCGGCGATGGCCGAGCCGGGGTCATATCCGGGGGGCGGCGGACCCGGCCAACCGGGCCAAATCTGGGCGTTCGCCGCCAGAGGCAGGGCGGCCAGCAGCACGGTCATGAGGAACAGGCGGCGCATGATCAAAACATGGGCGCCCGGTCGTCCCGCGCCAAACGGGGTCGTTAACCGACAGGGGGGGCGAGCCCAGTTGTTCCTTGATTTCACTCGTCATTCTTGGCCTTGTGCCGAGAATCCAGATACGCGGCCTGTCAGGGTGGAATGCCGTGGCCCCTATCGAGGTCGAGTCTCTGGATCCCCGGGACAAACCCGGGGATGACGGAAAAAGAAACGCTGGAAGGACCTAGATCGAAAAGCTGACGCCGCAGCCGCAGCTGGAGGAGGCGTTGGGGTTGCGCACCACGAACTGCGCGCCGGCCAGTTCGTCGACAAAGGCGATCTCGGACCCCTTGAGGAAGGGGATCGAGACGGGGTCGACCAGCGCCGCCTGACCGTCGCGGCGGATGACCAGATCATCGGCCTCGGCCGCATCGACCAGTTCCAGACGATACTGGAAGCCCGAGCAGCCGCCGCCGTCGACGGCGACGCGCAGCATGACCGGCTTGCCCTCGGTCGCGGCCAGCTTGGCCAGACGCTTGGCCGCGCTTTCGGCCAAGACGATGCCTTCCGGCGCGCGGGCCGAAATGGAAAGCGACAGGTCGCGGACTGATTCTGTGGATTGGACGGTGCTCACGGCTCCCTATATGAGGAGCGGACAGGCATTCGCAAAGGCCTGCGCTGCAATAGAAGTGCTGTCCGCCTTGAGCCAGACCCGCGCGTCCTTCGCCGAAGACCCCGCCGCCAGCCGCGGCCGCCATGTCTTCGAGCCCGCCAGCCGCACCCGCACTCCCTTCGCGCGCGACCGCGACCGCATCATTCACGCCACCGCCTTCCGCCGCCTGAAGGAGAAGACCCAGGTCTTCGTGGCGCACGAGGGCGACCACTATCGCACCCGTCTGACCCACAGTCTGGAAGTGGCGCAGATCGCCCGGTCCCTGGCCCATGCCCTGCGGCTGGACGACGATCTGGCCGAGACCATCGCCCTGGCCCACGATCTGGGGCACCCGCCGTTTGCCCATGCGGGCGAGGACGAGCTGCAGGCCCAGATGGCCGACTACGGCGGCTTTGATCACAACGTCCAGAGCTTCCGCGTCATCACGGAGCTGGAAGTCCGCTATCCGAAATTCCTCGGTCTGAACCTGAGCTGGGAAACGGTCGAGGGCGTCATCAAGCACAACGGCCCGGTGATGCATCACCTGGACGAACCCGCGTGGAAGACGGTCGCGGCCTATGCGCCCGGCGGGGCGGCGGACTGGGACCTGCGGCTCGACACCTTCGCCTCGCTGGAGGCCCAGTGCGCGGCCATCGCCGACGACATCGCCTATAACAACCACGACGTGGACGACGGGGTGCAGGCGGGCCTGTTCACCCTGGCCGATCTGGCCGACGTGCCGCTGATCGGGCCGTGCCTGGCCGGGGTGCGCCGCGACTGGCCCGCGCTGGACGACCGCATGGTGCGTCTGGAGGCCGTGCGCCGCATGATCGGCATCATGGTCGACGACGTCCTGGCCGAAACTGAGCGCCGGCTGGCCGCGCACAATATCGTCGTCGTCGAGGACGTGCGCCGCGCGCCGCAGATGATGGTGCAGTTCTCGCCGGGCATGCTGGCGGATCTCGGCGTGCTGCGCCGCTTCCTGTTCGAGCGGATGTATCGCCACTACCGCGTCAACCGCACCCGCAGCCAGGCGCGCCGCGTCCTGTCGCAGCTGTTCCAGCTGTTCATGGCCGAGCCCGAGGTCATGCCGCCCGAATGGTCGGGGCCGGCGTCGTCGGACGACCCGGTCAAGCGGGCGCGGGCGGTGTGCGACTATATCGCCGGCATGACCGACCGCTACGCCATCGAGGTGCATGGCAAGCTGTTCAGTCTCGACCTGGCGCTTGATCTGTGATTCGAAAGCGGCCACGGGCGGGCTAGACTGACTACTTCCCCGCGCCGATTCGCGCGGGGCCGATCCAGAAAGCGCGACCCATGTCCTACGACGACGATCACCGAGGCAATCCCAACGCCGGCCGCGAGCGGGGGGCCTATACGCCGCCCACCGACGACGACCTGCCGTTCGAGCGTCGCAGCTATGATCCCCGTCGCGCACCGGCCGCCAAGTCGCCGCCGATCACCCTGATCATCAGCGCCGTGGTGCTGCTGCTGCTGATCGTGGCCGTGGTGGTCTTCTATCGCTCGGGCGTGCGCTCTTCGACCGACGCCCCGCCCGCCGTGGGCACGCCCGTCGAAAGCATGAAGGTCGAGGCGCCGCTGGACGCCCAGCCGATCGACCCGGAAGCCGGCGTGCGCGTCTATCGCGACGGCGGCGAGGCCGTCGGCGCCGCCCCCACCTTCACCCCCGGTCCCGAAGCCGTCGAGCCGCGCCCCGCGCCGGCTCCCATCGCCCCGCCGGTCGCCGCCACCGCCCTGCCGCCCGCAGCGCCCGCCGTGGTTGCGCCCGCGCCGGTCGCCCCGGCCAAGCCTGTGACCCCTGCCGTCAAGGCCCCGGCGACTCCCGCTCCGAGCGCCCCCGCCGCTGGTGGTTCGTCGGGCGTGCAGATCGGCGCCTTCTCGTCGACCGCCATCGCCGACCGTGAATACGCCGCCGTCGCCTCGCGCTTCGGTTCGTTCGCCTCGGGCGCTGAAAAGCGCGTGCAGGAAGTCACCGCCGCCAACGGCTCGACCGTCTATCGCACCACCTTCACCGGCATGAGCCGCGAGCGCGCCGTCGCCTTCTGCAACGCGCTGAAGGCCGCCGGCCGCGACTGCATCGTCCGCTAGGGCCTGACTGCATGACCTCCGCCGCCATCTACGGCTGTTCCGGCCATAAGCTGACGGCGGAGGAGCGCGCCTTCTTCGCCGAAGTCCGCCCCTGGGGCTTCATCCTGTTCCGGCGCAACGTGGACAGCCCCGATCAGGTCAAGGCCCTGGTGGCCGAGCTGCGCGACAGCATCGGCCGCGACGACGCGCCGGTCCTGATCGACCAGGAGGGCGGCCGGGTGCAGCGCCTCGGCCCGCCGCACTGGTCCAAGTATCCGCCGGGCGCCGCCTATCTTCAGGCGACAGGAAACGCGGCGGCGGCGCGCGAACTGGTGCGTCTGGGGGCGCGGCTGATCGCCCACGACCTGCGCGAACTGGGCATCACCGTGGACTGCGTGCCGGTGCTGGACGTGCCGGTGCCGGGCGCTCACGACATCATCGGCGACCGGGCCTACGCCCAGGACCCCGCCACCGTGGCCCAGCTGGGCCGGGCGGCGGCCGAGGGGCTTCTGGCGGGCGGCGTCCTGCCCATCATCAAGCATATCCCCGGCCACGGCCGCGCCTTCTCGGACAGCCACCACGACCTGCCGGTGGTCGAGACTGATCTGGCGATGCTGGACGCCTGGGACTTCGCTCCGTTCAAGGCCCTGTCGGACATGCCGATGGCGATGACGGCCCACGTCGTCTTCACCGCCGTCGACGCCAAGCGCCCGGCCACGACCTCCAAGAAGGGCATCCGCCTGATGCGCGAGCATCTGGGGTTCTCGGGCCTGATCATGTCCGACGACCTGTCGATGAAGGCCCTGTCGGGCACGCTGACCGAGCGCGCCGAACAGTCGCTTAAAGCGGGCTGCGACGTCATCCTGCACTGCAACGGCGACCTCGGCGAAATGCGTCAGGCAGCCGAGGGGACTGGCAAGCTGAAGGGCGAGGCCAAACGCCGCGCCGAGGCTGCGCTCAGCCGCATCGTCCACACGCCCGAGCCGCTGGATGTGGCCGAGGCCCGCGCCCGGCTGGAGGCGGCCCTGAGCGGTCGTTTCGAAGCCGCCAAGGGGCCGGATGTCGGCGAGGCCCAGGCCTAAAGATGGATCAGGCGTTCCAGCCCAATCTGGACTTCGCCGCCGTTGACGACGCTGACGCCGCCGAGGCCTTCGTCGTTGATCTGGAGGGCTATGAAGGGCCGCTGCACGTCCTGCTGGCGCTGGCGCGCACGCAGAAGGTGGACCTGCTGAAGCTGTCCATCACCAGGCTGGCGGAACAGTATCTGGCCTTCGTTCACGAGGCGCGGCGGCGCAACTTCGCCATGGCCGCCGACTACCTGGTGATGGCGTCCTGGCTGGCCTATCTGAAGTCGCGCCTGCTGCTGCCGCGCACCGAAAAAGGCAAGGCGGAGGAACCGCCGGCCGAGGAGATGGCCGCCGCGCTCGCGTTTCGCCTGCAAAAGCTGGAGGCTATGCGCCGCTCGGTCGAGGCCATCACCAGCCGCCCGCAGCTGAAGCGCGATGTCTTCACGCGCGGCGACCCGGAAGCCACCGTCATCATCCCGTCGGACCGCGTGGACGCCAGCCTCTATGAGCTGATGGCGGCCTATGTCGCCCAGCGTCGGCGCGAGGAGCGCCGCAACTATGCGCCCGGCCAGCGGGTCGAGGCCTTCCAGCTGGAGGCCGCGCGCGACTGGCTGCGGTCCATGATGCCGCGTCTGGCTGACTGGACGCCGTTGGATCAGGTGGCGCCCGCGCGCGAGGACAGCGAAGGCGAGGGGCCGAGCCAGGCCAGCTATACCGCTTCGACCCTGTCGGCCAGTCTGGAGCTGGTGAAGGAGGGGGCGATGGACGTGCGCCAGGCCGAGGCCTTCGCCGACCTCTTCCTCAAGCGCCGGGGCTTGGGCCAACCCCTGGAGCTGACGCCGTGAGCCTGACCTTCATCCCCGACGACGCCGAGATCGAGCGCCGGGTCGAGGCGCTGTTGTTCGCCGCCGCCGCGCCGCTGTCGGCGGCCGAGATCGCGCGTCGTCTGCCCGAGGGCGCCGACGCGGGGCGGGCCATCGCGGCCCTGCGCCAACGTTATCAGGGACGCGGCGTCGAGTTGGAATGCGTCGCCGATCGCTGGCGTTTCCGCACCGCCGCCGACCTGGGCTTCCTGATGACCGAGGAGCGCGAGGAGCCGCGTCGTCTGTCCAAGGCGGCGCTGGAGACCCTGGCCATCATCGCCTACCACCAGCCCTGCACCCGCGCCGAGATCGAGAGCGTGCGCGGCGTCTCCCTGTCCAAGGGGACGCTGGACCTGCTGCTGGAGATGGACTTCGTGCGGCTGCGCGGGCGTCGCCGCACGCCGGGGCGGCCCGTCACCTACGCCACGACCGACCGCTTCCTCGAGCATTTCAGCCTGGCCAGCCTCTATGACCTGCCTGGCGTGCAGGAGATGAAGGCGGCGGGGCTGCTGGACCTGTCGATTCCTGTCGGCTTCGAGGTGCCCGATCCCACGCGCAGCGGCGAGTCGGAAGGCGAGGACCTGCTGACCGCCCTCGACGACGGCGCGCCCGAATTCGCCCAGGACTTCGTCAACGAGGACTAGTTTTTAGGGACCTGCGACGCCTTGGCGCGGTCAGGGGCCCGTCGCCGACAGCGACGCATCGCCACGCCCTCGCCGCAATGAGTAAGAAAATCTGATATTCCAATACCTTGTGCACTCCGTTCCGTGCCTTGACCTTCGGCCCCCTCGGCTATAGGTTCCGCGCCGAATTCAGACCTGCCCTGGCGTCCCTGCCGGGGTGCTGAGCGCACAGGCCATGTCCCCAACGATGGAATCGCGCGAAGAGGCGATCAAACGCCTCAACGAGCAGGCCGACTCGCTCAAGGCACGGGCCACGCCGACGCCTCCCGACTATGGGGCGAACGCGGCGGGCTACGGCTATCGCCTGATGGGCGAGATGATCGGCGGCCTGGCTGTCGGTCTGGGTCTGGGGTGGGGTTTCGATCTTCTGGTCGGGACCATGCCTTGGGGAATTATCGCCGGAACCCTGATCGGTTTCGGTCTATCGATCTGGCTGGCGGTTCGTTCGGCCCGAAAAATGAGTGCGATCGCGTTGAAGGAACTGGGGCCTCCCCAGGATCTGACCGACGACGAGGTCGAGGACGAGCGGGATTTTTGACCAAACTGTCGTACGGCGGTTTGGCCTTTTGACTTAGGAGACCGGGCGGCATGGCCGATCCGATGCACCAGTTCCAGATCAGCAAGGTTGTTGATCTTCCGGCCGTCAACGTGCCCGGCCTCGGCATGGTTGATCTGTCGATCACCAACTCGACGCTGGCCATGATGGTCGCCGCCGTGCTGATTACCCTGTTCTTCACCGCCGTGACGGCCAAGCCAAAGCTGGTGCCTGGTCGACTGCAGGTGGTGGGCGAGGGGGCGTTCGCCTTCATCGACGATCTCGCGGTCTCGATCATGGGTGAACAGGGCCGCGCCTTCTTCCCCTTCATCCTGACGCTGTTCGTCTTCATTCTGTCGCTGAACCTGCTGGGCATGCTCACCGTCTTCACCGCGACGTCGCAGGTCGCCGTGACCGCCACCTTCGCCATGCTGACCATCCTGCTGGTCATCGGCGTCGGTTTCGCCAAGAACGGCATCAAGTTCTTCAAGCTGTTCGCCCCGACGGGCGTGCCGTGGTACCTGCTGCTGCTGGTTTCGCCGATCGAGTTCATCTCCTTCCTGCTGCGTCCGGTGTCGCTGGCCCTTCGTCTGTTCGGCAACATGCTGGGCGGTCACGTGGCGATGAAGGTCTTCGCCGGCTTCGTGGTGACGCTGGGCGGCATCGGCCTGATCGGCATCCCCGGCGCGGTCCTGGCCATGGGCGGCGTGGTCGCCCTGACAGCGCTGGAGTTCCTCGTCGCCTTCCTGCAAGCTTTCGTTTTCGCCGTTCTGACCACCGTGTATCTGAACGACGTCGTGCATCTGGATCAGCACTAAGCGCTGGGCCAGCCCGCCAACCCTTTCTTTCAATCCATCCCAACGAGGAACTAAAGTTATGGATGCTGAAGCAGCAAAATACATCGGCGCCGGTCTCGCTACCCTCGGCATGATCGGTTCGGCCCTCGGCGTCGGTCTGATCTTCTCGGGCTTCCTGCAAGGCGCCACGCGTAACCCTTCGGCCGCTCCCGGCCAGTTCACCAACCTGATCCTGGGCGCCGCCCTGGCTGAAGCACTGGGCATCTTCGCCTTCGTGATCGGCCTGCTCTGCCTGTTCAGCTAAGTCGAACTGAATATCTGGGCGGCGGCGCGGTCTTCACGACCGTTCCGCCGCTCGCGTCTTTCTGAGATCACCGGATAGAGCCCATGGCCGCCCCTATCGCGAGCGTCGCCTCGCAAGACCCGACCCAGCCTGCGCCGACCGTCACCGTCCAGAACGGTGAGATCGCGCCCGTGGCCGCCCCCGAGGCGACCCATCAGGCCGAAGTCGCCCACGGCGACGCCCATGGCTCCGGCGGTCTGCCGCAGCTGGAGATGCAGCACTGGGCTGGTCAGATCGTCTGGCTGCTGCTGATCTTCGCCGTTCTCTACATTCTGCTGTCGAAGGTCTTCCTGCCGCGTCTGCGTGCCGTTCGTGACGAACGCGCCGGGACGATCGCCGGCGCCGTCGACGCCGCCCGTCAGGTGCAGGCCGAGGCCGCCACCCAGGCGGACGCCGCCAAGGCCGACGTCGCCAAGGCCCGCGCCGACGCCCGCGCCACCGCCGCCGCCGCCAAGGCTCGCGTGACCGAAGAGGCCCACGCCCGTCAGGCCGCTGAGGAAGCCGTCGTCAACGCCCGCATCGCCGAGGCCGAGACCGCCATCGGCAAGACCCGCGACGCGGCCATGGCCAATGTCTCGACCATCGCCTCCGACACCGCCCGCGCCATGGTCGAGCGTCTGACCGGCAAGGCCGCCACGGCCGCCGAAGCCGACGCCGCCGTCAAGGGAGCCGCCTGACATGCCCGCCTTCTTCAATCCTGAGTTCTGGGATCTCTCGAACGCCGAGTTCTGGGTCGCCGTCGGTCTGGTGATCTTCCTGGGCATCCTGGTTCTGGCCAAGGTGCCGGGCGCCATGGCCAAGGCCCTGGACGCGCAAGGCGCCAAGATTCAATCGGAACTGGACGAGGCCGCCCGCCTGCGCGCCGAAGCCGAAGCCATGCTGGCCCAGATCCGTCTGGAAAAGGCTGAAGCCGAAGCTCAGGCCGCTGACATGCTGGCCGCCGCCGAAGCCGACGCTCGCCGTCTGGAGGCCGAAGCCAAGGTTCGTCTGGAAGAGGGTCTGGCCCGTCGTCAGGCTCTGGCCGAACGCCGCATCGCCCAAGCCGAGGCTCAGGCCACGATCGAGGTCAAGGCCGCTGCCGCCGACCTGGCGGCCAAGGCGGCTCAGGACATCCTGGCCGCTCGTCTGGCCGGGGCCAAGGGCGACGCCCTGATCGACGCCGCCATCAGCCAGATCGGCGTCAAGCTGAACTGACCGCTGTCATAGCGACAAACACATCAGGCCCCGCCGGCGACGGCGGGGCCTTTTGCGTTTCAGCGGTTCGCCTCGATCAGTGAGCCGGTGCGCCGTGGATGAAGCCGGCGGCGCGCTTCTCGCGGGCCAGCAGCCGGGCGAAGACGTTGCCCATCACGCCGCCGAAGATCATGTGCGTGATCAGCATCCAGCCGAAGGTGCCGAAGCCGGCGCTTCCGGTGAAGGTGCGCGGGTCGCCCATCATGGTGATGATCAGCATCATCGCCACCCAGGCCGCCACGGCGAACAGGATGCCCCTGGTCTCTGGCGTCTTGGTTGGCAGCCGGTCGTAGATGACCGCGAAAAGCGGCCCCAGGATCAGCGATCCGATGACGAAGTGGATGGCCCAACCGGCCGCCAGATTGCCCGGCATGCCGAACATCTTGGCGACGACCTCGGGGAACGGGTCGAAGACCTTGGCGAACAACAGGTTCACCAACTCGAGAATGGAAACCGCGACGGTCGCAATGAAGCCGGCGACGATTCCCTGTTTTACGCGTGACATCATGAGAAAAGCGCCTCCCAACGCTATCTGTCTTTTGACTACGCGAGGGGAGCATACGCCGTTCATCGCCGACCGGGTTACGGCGGTGTTCACGTTACCGTGTGCGGTGAAATGAGGCTTTTTTTAGCGGAACAGCTTGCGGAATGAGCGGCGGACGCGCTTGCGGGCCCGGATCAACTGGCGGGACGGGCGTTTGCGCAGCACCACCTTTTCGGCGCGGAGGGCCTGTTGCCAGAAAACTGGGGCGATCTCCGGGTTCTTCCGCATCAGGCGGCGGAAGGGATAGACCCATTTCGGCCGGGCGTGCTGGGCGCGGATGAACTGCCGCTTGGCCCACCACGAATTGCGCAGCAGCAGAATCAGGCCGAGCGCGATGACGGGCACGCCGCCGGGGCCGGGCAGGGGAGCGATCAGAATGCCCAGGCCGATGATCAGTATGCCCAGCGACATCATCCCCAGCCGCTTCGCACGACGCAGCAGTCCGGGCCTCTGGCGAGGCCGGCTGTGGGCGCGGAAGGAAATCAGGGCCAGGGTCACGGGCGCCACGGGCTAGGGGGAGGAGGGCAGGCGAACAACGCCTCCTCGCGCCGGCAGGCGTCCTCCCGATGGAGGTCGCACCGACCGCAGCGACGCTGTCACACTCTCCTAGACACGTGTGACAAGGCTGAACCGTGGCGTGCGAATGACGCTTTCGTAAGAGGGGTCGAAAAGCAAAACGCCGTGTCTCGAAAGACACGGCGCTCTACTTCAGGTCTCGATCGGGCGTTTATTCGGCGGCGATGTTGGAGCCTTCCGGGGCCGACCAGCGCAGGCGCGGCGAGCGCGCGGCGCGGGTCTCGTCCAGACGCCGCAGGGGCGCATGGAAGGGCGCGCCCTTGAAGCGATCCACGTCGCCGGCTTTCGCCGCCTCGGCCAGCAGACGCATGGCGTGGATGAAGCGATCCAGCTCGGCCTTGGACTCAGTTTCCGTCGGCTCGATCAGCATCGCGCCATGCACCACCAGCGGGAAGTACATGGTCATCGGGTGGAAGCCCTCGTCGATCATCGCCTTGGCGAAGTCGAGCGTGGTGATGTCCGTGCCCTTCAGCCATTCGTCGTCGAACAGGGCCTCGTGCATGCAGGGGCCTTCGGGGAAGGCAACGCTCATTAGGTCCGACAGGCGGGCCTTGATGTAGTTGGCGTTCAGGACGGCGTCCTCGGCCACCTGACGCAGGCCGTCAGAGCCGTGGCTCATCATGTAGGACAGGGCGCGCACATACATGCCCATCTGCCCCTGGAAGGCGCACAGACGGCCGAAGGCCTGGGCCGCCTCGTCTTCCTCGCGCTCGACCAGCTTGTAGCAGTCGCCCGTGTTCACGACCCACGGAGCGGGCGCGAAGGGGGCCAGGGCTTCCGACAGCACGACCGGGCCCGCGCCCGGGCCGCCGCCGCCGTGCGGCGTCGAGAAGGTCTTGTGCAGGTTGATGTGCATGGCGTCGACGCCCAGGTCGCCGGGGCGGACCCGGCCGACGATGGCGTTGAAGTTGGCGCCGTCGCAATAGAAGTAGGCGCCCGCCTCGTGCGTCAGGCGGCTGATCTCCAGGATGTCGCGTTCAAACAGGCCGCAGGTGTTCGGGTTGGTGACCATGATGGCCGCCACGTCCGGACCCAGCTTGGCGGCCAGATCGGCCACGTCCACGCGACCGTCGTCGGTCTGGGCGACTTCGACGACGGAGTAACCGACGAAGGCGGCGGTGGCCGGGTTGGTGCCGTGGGCCGAGGTTGGGACCAGAACCTTGCGGCGCTGCTCATGCTCGCCCTTGGCCTCATGGGCGGCGCGGATGGCCATCAGGCCGCACAGTTCGCCGTGCGCGCCGGCCTTGGGCGACAGGGCCACCGCGGGCATGCCCGTCAGCGTCTTCAGCCAGTGGGCCAACTGGTCCATCAGCTCCAGCGCGCCCTGAACCGTCGATTGCGGCTGCAGAGGGTGGATGTCCGAGAAGCCCGGCAGACGCGCCATCTTCTCGTTCAGGCGCGGGTTGTGCTTCATCGTGCACGAGCCAAGCGGATAGATGGCCAGGTCGATGGCGTGGTTCTTCTGGCTCAGGCGCACATAGTGGCGCATGGCCTCGGGCTCGGACAGGCCGGGCAGACCGATCGGGTCCTTGCGGACCAGGTCGCCCAGGTCCGAACCGTCCGTGGCGGGCTTGGGCAGATCGACGCCGGTCTTGCCCCAACCTTCGCCCTCGAAGATCAGCGGCTCGTCCTGCAGCAGGCCGCGCCCGCCCGTCAGGGTTGCGGGCTTGTAGGCGGCGTCAGAGGCGTTCGGGGCGGTCGGACGGCCGACAGTGTTCATCGTGCTCATGGTTCCAAACTCCCTTTAGGCGGCCAGGACCTTGGCGAGCGAACCCGCCAGAATCGTGATGTCGGCGTCCAGGGTGGTCTCGGTCGCGGCGACCAGCAGGACGTTGTCGAGGCCCGCTTCCGGGGCCAGACGGCTGTAGGGCACGCCAGCCAGGATGTGATGGTCGGCCAGGGTCTGGACCACTTCAGCGGCGTTCTTGGGCAGCTTGACGGCGAACTCGTTGAAGAAGCGCGGGGTCAGGATTTCGACGCCGGGAATGGCGGCGAGCGCGTCGCGCGTGGCGACGGCCTTCTCGTGGTTGAGCAGGGCCATCTGGCGCAGGCCCGTCTCGCCCAGCAGGCTCATGTGGATGGTGAAGGCCAGGCAGCACAGGCCCGAGTTGGTGCAGATGTTCGACGTGGCCTTGTCGCGGCGGATGTGCTGCTCGCGCGTCGACAGGGTCAGGACGAAGCCGCGACGGCCGTCGGCGTCGACGGTCTCGCCGCAGTAGCGGCCGGGCGTCTGGCGCAGCAGCTTCTCGCGGGTGGCGAACAGGCCGATGTAGGGGCCGCCGAAGTTCAGGGCGTTGCCGATCGACTGGCCTTCGGCCGCGACGATGTCGGCGCCCATTTCGCCAGGGGATTTGAGCAGGCCCATCGACACGGCTTCCGTGACCACGACGATCAGCAGGGCGCCGGCGGCGTGGGCGGCCTCGGCGATCTTGGTCACGTCGGTGGCGGTGCCGAAGACGTTGGGGGTCTGGACGACGACGCAGGCCGTATCAGCGCCGATCTGGGCGATCACGGCGTCTTCGGCGTCGACGGCGGCGCTCAGGACCTGGGTCTCGACGCCGACGGCGTGAACCACGGTCTCGGTCGCCTTGACGTAGTGGGGGTGCACCCCGCCTGAGATCACCGCCTTATTGCGACGGGTCACGCGGGTGGCCATCAGCACGCCTTCGGCCATGGCGGTCGAGCCGTCATAGAGGGAGGCGTTGGCGACTTCCATCCCGGTCAGGTTCGCGACCTGGGTCTGGAACTCGTACAGGTACTGCAGCGTGCCTTGAGCAATTTCCGGCTGGTAGGGGGTGTAGCTGGTCAGGAATTCCGACCGCTGGATCACGTGATCGACCGTGGCTGGGACGTGGTGCTTGTAGGCGCCGGCGCCGCAGAAGAAGGGAACGGTCGAGGCCGTGGCGTTCTTGCCCGCCATGGCCGAGAGGGCGCGTTCGACCTCCAGCTCGCCCGCCACGCGGGGCAGGTCGACAAAGCCGTCGCGGCGCGCGGCCTGCGGCACGTCGATGAACAGGTCGTCGATGGATTTGGCGCCGATAGCGGCCAGCATGGCCTCACGGTCGTCGGGCGTCAGGGGGAGGTAGCGCATCGGGGGTCCTCGGCGGCATCCCGGAGGTCGCGGAAGGCGACGTCCGGGAGCGCTTCAAGCGGCGGGAAATCCGGCGATCCGGACCGGCGCGCCGCGCCGTCCGGGGACGACGGGTCTTACTGGGTGGCGAGGAAGGCGTCGTAGGCGGCCTGATCCATCAGGGCTTCGACCTGCGAAGCGTCCGAAATCCTGATCTTGGCGAACCAGCCTTCGCCTTCGGGATCGGCGTTGACGGTTTCCGGGGCCGAGGCCAGGGCGGCGTTGCCCTCGACCACTTCGCCCGAGACGGGGGCGTAGACGTCCGAGGCGGCCTTGACGCTTTCGACCACGGCGAAGCTGTCGCCCTGGTTGAAGCTCTTGCCGGCTTCCGGCGTCTCGACGAACACCACGTCGCCCAGGGCGTCAGCAGCGTGCTTGGAGATGCCGACTGTGGCGACGTCGCCCTCGAGGCGAACCCACTCGTGATCCTTGGTGAAGCGCATTTCGATCTTCCTCATGCGGCCGAAGCAGCCTGTTTAACTCGTCATCCTCGGCCTTGTGCCGAGGATCCAGACCCCCAGCTTGGGAAGTCGTGATCCGACGGCGGGCGTCGGTGTTTCTGGATCCTCGGGACAGGCCCGAGAATGACGGAATGAGAGGGCGTTAGGCCTTCGGCTTCCGATAGTAGCGGGTCGCCACGAAGGGGGTGGCGACGACTTCGGCGGCGGCGGGTTTGCCGCGCACGATGACTTTCAGGTCCGTTCCCAGCGCGGCGAAGGCCGGCGGGACGTAGCCCATGGCGATGTTGCGGCCCAGGGTCGGCGAGGGGCCGCCCGAGGTGATGACGCCGATCACGTTTCCATCGGCGTCGGCGATCTCGGCACCTTCACGGGCCGGGGCGCCTTCCTTGACGATCAGGGCGATGCGGACGCGCGACGGGCCGTCGGCCAGTTCCTTGAGGATGCGCTTGGCGCCATTGAAGTCGGCGGCTTCCTTGCGCGACTTGGACAGGGCGAAGGTCAGCGCGGCCTCGACCGGGCTGGTCGCGGCGTCGACGTCGTGGCCGTGCAGCGGCAGGCCGGCTTCGAGGCGCAGGGAGTCGCGGGCGCCCAGGCCGATCGGCTTCACGCGGGCGTCGGACAGCAGCAGGTTCCAGATACGCTCGGCGTCGGCGTTCGGCACGGAAATCTCATAACCGTCCTCGCCGGTGTAGCCCGAGCGCGAGACGAAGCAGTCGACGCCGAACAGCATCAGGCGGGCCGAATCCATGAAGCCCATCTCGGCCAGGACCGGCTCGTGCGCGGCCATGACCTCGGCGGCTTCCGGCCCCTGGATGGCCATCAGGGCGCGGTCGTCGAGGACCGTCAGCTTGGCGTCGCCGGCCAGGTTGGCGTTCAAGAAGGCGAAGTCGGCGTCCTTGTTGCCGGCGTTGACCACGACATAGAGGCCGTCATGGTCGGGCTTGCCGGCCATCAGGTCGTCCATGATGCCGCCCTCGGCGTTCAGCAGCAGGGAATACTTCTGCTTGCCGGCCTTCAGGATTTCATAGTCGCCGGGGACGAAGCGCTGGAACTGGGTGATGGCGTCGGCGCCGGTGAGCTTGGCCTGACCCATGTGCGAGACGTCGAACAGGCCGGCGTGTTCGCGGGTCCAGCGATGCTCGGCCAGCACGCCCTCGTACTGGACCGGCATGTCATAGCCGCTGAAGCCGACCATGCGGGCGCCCAGCGCGCGGTGCGCGGCGTTGAGAGGGGTGGTCTTCAGGGCCTGGTCGCTCATGGCGCACTCCGGGTCGCGGGTTGCGGCGATAGCTTCGCCGTCGTCGCGCCCCCGCTGTCCTGAAGCCTGAGAGATTCCGACCGCCCCCGATCGAGGTCGGCCTTGCTCCGTCGGCGCGCCATACGGCGACTTTCCAGCGTCCGTGCGCTTTCGCGGTCCTTTTGCCTGAGCGTTTCCGGGGCGGTTGCGCCTTCGGCTCCGACAGCCGTTTCACGACCGCCGATCTCTCCCGCGAGAGCGTGCGACCTAAGGCCCCGACTCCGGCGCGAAGTCAAGCGGCGCCGGGCTTGCCGCGAACGATCCGAAGGGCCATGAGGAGCGCAAACGCCGCCCTCGCGACAGGATTGAAGGACGCCATGACCGCCCGCACCGACCTCGCCGCCCACCTTGCGTCTCTCGATCTGCCGCAGGGCCTGACCGAGACCCTGACGGTCGCCGCCGCCGCCTGCGTCGAAATCCGCAAGGTGGTGTCGGGCGGGGCCCTGGTCGGCGCCCTGGGCGCATCCGGCGCGGTCAACGTGCAGGACGAGGAGCAGAAGAAGCTCGACGTCATCGCCAACGACGTCCTGACCCACGCCCTGCTGGCCTGCCCGGTCGTGGCGGGGGTGGCGTCCGAGGAAATGGACACGGTCCAGCCGGCGACGAACCCGGCGGGCGAGTATCTGGTTCTGTTCGACCCGCTGGACGGCTCGTCCAACATCGACATCAACGCCCCCGTCGGCACCATCGTCTCGGTGCTGAAGTCGCCGTCGGCCCAGCCGACCGAGGCCGACTTCCTGCAGCCGGGCCGCCAGCAGGCCGCGGCCCTTTATTGCCTCTACGGCGGCCAGACCATGCTGGTGCTGACCACGGGCCAGGGCGTGGCGGGCTTCACCCTGTCGCACGACGGCCAGTGGCTGATGACGCATGGAGCGATCACGGTGCCTGCGGACACCAAGGAGTTCGCCATCAACATGTCGAACCAGCGCCACTGGGCCGAAAGCGTGCAACGCTATATCGCCGGCTGTCTGGCCGGCGCCGACGGTCCCCGGGGCAAGAATTTCAACATGCGCTGGGTCGCCGCCATGGTGGCCGACGTCCACCGCATCCTGATGCGCGGCGGGGTGTTCCTGTATCCGTGGGATGCGCGCGAGCCGAACAAGCCGGGCAAGCTGCGTCTGATGTACGAGGGCAATCCGATGGCCTTCCTGATCGAACAGGCGGGCGGCAAGGCGACGACGGACGGCGTGCAGGCCATTCTGGACGTGACCCCGACCGCCCTGCACCAGCGCATCCCCGTGGCCCTGGGCTCGGCCAACGAAGTCGATCAGATCGCGGCGGCCTGAATCGGGGGGCTGCCGCTCTCTTAAGCCGTCATCCTCGGGCTTGACCCGAGGATCGGGCTGTCCGCCCGCAAGCCGTCGCTGGATCGGCGCGGCAGACGATCCATCACGCGCCAGCTTGCCACGACGCTGGATCCTCGGGTCAAGCCCGAGGATGACGGCAGGAGAGGGGAGACGGGCGACGAGGTTCAGTGCGTCGCCGCGTAGGCGTCCACTTCGGCGAGCCGCGCCGCCTTGTCGGCCTCGGGCAGGAAGCTGCCCTCGAAGCTGTTCTTGGCAAGCAGCACGACCTGCTCCCGCGTCAGGCCCACGGCCTTCGCCAGCTGGATGTAGTTGGCGTTCACATAGCCGCCAAAATAGGAGGGGTCGTCCGAGTTCAGGGTGACGTGCAGGCCGCGGCGAAGCATCTCGGGGACGGGGTGGTCCTTCAGGTCCTTGACCACGCGCAGCTTCAGGTTCGACAGCGGGCAGACCGTCAGCGTCATCTGGGACGCAGCCAGGCGTTCGATCAGGGCCTCGTCCTCCATCGAGCGGTTGCCGTGGTCCATGCGGTCGATGTGCAGCAGGTCCAGGGCCTCGTGCACATAGGCGGGCGGGCCTTCCTCGCCGGCGTGGGCGCACAGCTTCAGGCCCAGGTCGCGGGCGGCGGCGAAGACGCGCTGGAACTTGGCCGGCGGATGGCCGACCTCGGACGAATCCAGCCCGACGCCGATGAAGTGGTGCAGATAGGGCTTGGCGGCCTCCAGCGTGGCGAAAGCTTCGTCCTCGCTCAGGTGGCGCAGGAAGCTGAGGATCAGGCCGCTGGTCACGCCCAACTCGGCCTTGGCTCGGTCCATGCCCGCGATCAGGCCCTCGACCACCACGCCGAAGGGCACGCCCCGGTCGGTGTGGGTCTGGGGATCGAAGAAGATCTCGGCGTGGCGGACGTTGTCGGCGGCGGCGCGCTGGAAATAGGCGAAGGCTAGGTCCTCGAAGTCCTGACGCGTCAGCAGCACGGCGGCGCCCGCGTAATAGATGTCGAGGAAGTCTTGAAGGTTGGAGAAGTCATAGGCCGCACGCACGGCCTCGACGCTGTCATAGGGAATGGCGACGCCGTTGCGCTGCGCCAGTTCGAACATCAGTTCGGGCTCCAGCGAGCCTTCGATGTGCAGGTGCAGTTCGGCCTTGGGCAGGCCGGCGATGAAGGCGTCGAGGGACATGGGGGGAGGCTCCGTAGCTTGGCCTGAAGTCTAGCGGTCAGGGTTCCCCGCGTCAGCCGTGGATTTTCTAGGCGCGTCATCCTCGGGCTTGTCCCGAGGATCCATAAACGCGACGTTTGAAGTCGAAACTCAGCACAGAAACGCTTTAGCGTCTGGATCCTCGGGACAAGCCCGAGGATGACGGAGAAATAGGCAAGGGCGCGCGGCGGCTAATGCCGACTGAAAGCGTCGACCCTCATCCGGCCCTTCGGGCCACCTTCTCCCATCGGGAGAAGGAAGTTGTCTTACATCCGCTCCGGCGTCTCGATGCCCAGCAGTTCCAGCGCCTGTTCGAGCTGGTGCAGGCTGGCGGCGGCGAGGGCCAGGCGCGAGCCCTTGGTGGCGGCGTCGGGCGCGACCAGGATCGGGCAGGCGGCGTAGAATTTCGAGAAACTCTGCGCCAGCCGATAGGCGTGCTCGGCGATCAGGTTGGGCGAACGCTTGTCATAGGCGTCGGCCGTGGCCGCGTCGAAGGCGTCCAGCGTCAGGGCCAGGTCGCGCTCGGCCGGTTCGTTGATGGCGATGGCGGCGGTCGCGACGCCCTGATCGGCCGCCTTGCGCAGCAGGGATTTCACCCGCACGGCCTGATACAGCAGATAGGGGCCGGTCTTGCCCTCGAAGCTCATGAAGCGGTCGAGGTCGAAGACGTAGGAGGTGGTGCGGTTGTTCGACAGGTCAGCGAACTTCAGCGCCGCCACCGCCACCTTGCGGGCGATGTCCTCGAACTCGGCTTCCGGCAGGTCGTCGCCGAGTTTGGCCTCGTGCAGACGCTCGCGCGCCTTGTCGGTGGCCATGGTGATCAGGTCGTGCAGCTTCAGCACCCCGCCCGCGCGGGTCTTGAACGGCTTGCCGTCGGCGCCGTTCATGGTGCCGAAGCCGAGGTGCTCCAGCGACTTCTCGGGGGCGTAGCCGGCCAGATAGGCGGCGCGGAAGACCTGTTCGAAATGCTCGGCCTGACGCTCGTCGACGACGTAGAGGATCAGGTCGGGATCGATGGATTTGCGGCGGTCGAGGATCGTGGCCAGATCGGTCGTGCCGTACATGGCCGAGCCTTCCGACGAAACCACCAGCAGGGGCGGCGGGCTGGCGGCCTCGATGACCGAACCGTCGGCCAGCTTCTTCTTGCGGGTCTCGCCGGGCCTGGCGACGTGAACCACCTGGGCGCCGTCGTCCTCGACCAGCAGGCCGGTCTCCTTCAGGTGCGCCAGCATTTCGGGCATCAGGGGATCGGCGTCGCTCTCGCCGTTCCACAGGTCGAAGGTGACGTCGAGCGCGCCGAACTCACGCTCCAGCGCGGTGCGGCTGACGGCGACGAAATGAGCCCACAGCGCGCGGTAGCCCGGACGGCCGCCCTGCAGTTCGGCCGTCGCTTTGCGGGCGCGGTCGCGGAAGGCGGGGTCTTCCTTGGCCTTGGCGGCGGCCTGCGGATAGAGGCGCTCAAGGTCTTCCAGCGTGACCGGGCTGTCGGGGGGGAAGGGACCGTCGCCGTCGGCCATGAAGGCGTCGGCCAGATGCTCGTCGCCGCAAGCGGTGATCAGCAGGCCCATTTGGAAGCCCCAGTCGCCGAAGTGGGCGTCGCCCCAGACGATGTCGCCGCGGAAGCGGAACAGGCGCTTCAGGCTCTCGCCGATGATCGACGAGCGCAGGTGGCCGACGTGCATCGGCTTGGCCACGTTGGGGCCGGCGTAGTCGATGACGACCTTGCGCGCGGGCGTGTTCAGCGAGGCGCCGGCTAGGGTCATGTCGGCGGCGACCTCGGCGGCGCGCTGCGCCAGGGCGGCGTTGGAGAGCTTCAGGTTGATGAAGCCGGGACCGGCGACTTCGACCGACGACAGGCGCGGGTCGGCGGCCAGGCGCTCGGCGACCTTGGCGGCCAGCTCACGCGGATTGGCCTTCAGCGCCTTGGCGGCGGCAAGCGCGCCGTTCGACTGGAAGTCGGCCAGATCGGGACGGTCGGAGGCGACGACGCGGGCGAGAGCGGCGTCCACGCCTTCGGCGGCGAAGGCGGCGGCTACCGCTTCGCCCAGGGAGGTTCTGAGATCGGTCATTAGTCGTTCGGTTGGGTCTGGCCGGCGGTGACGCGGAAGCGGCTGCCCGAGCGGTTGAACTCGGCCATTTCGGGCGTGACGTCGAAGCCGATCAGGACCTCGAAGTTGTTGCCGCTGGTGGTGGCGTCGGCGCGGGGGATGACGATGGACTCGGCCTTCTGGATCGAGGCGGTCTGCTGCCCGTCGAAATTGACCGGCAGGTCGAAATATTCCTTGGCCAGGACGGCCGTGTTCCGCTCGGTCACCGCCACCCAATAGCGATAGGTGCGGGTGTCGCCGCTGGCTTGCGGTCCCTTGCCGAGGTTGAACAGGATGTTGAAGTCCAGACGGATCGGATCGGCGCCGCGATAGGCGCAGTCGGCCGAGACGCCTTCGATCTCGCCCGTGAAGCCGACGCCCGCGGCCGAGGGGCGGTTGAAGTCGGCCAGCTCGACATAGCGGGCCGCGTCGTAGAGCACCTTCACATAGGGGCAGGGGCCGGCGTTGGCGCGGCGGTTCAACGGGGCGATGCGCACCTCGCGCGAGCGCTGCGACGTGCCCTGATCCGGCGACTGGCTGCCGCTTTTCTGGCCGCCTTGGCGGCCGCGAGACTGGGCCTCGGCGGATTGGGGAATCAGCGCGGCCGCGAGGGAGAGGGCGGCGAGGGCGGTCAGGACGCGACGCATCAGGAGCTTTCCGGCAGTCGAAAGGGGCGCGGGACGATCGGGCGTCCGACCAGGCCACGCTCGGTGGTGATAGCGGCTAAAGCGAGGCGCGGCAAACGCGACCATGCAGCCGGTGGCGGGAAGGCGCGCGAGCGACTAGGTTCCAGCCATGAACGCGCCCGTCTTGTCCTCAGTCTCGTCCTCTGGCTCGCCCTCCGCCCTTGAGCGCCGCCCCCTGAGCGTGCGCCTCGCCACGCCGCGCGGCTTCTGCGCCGGGGTGGACCGGGCGATCCAGATCGTGGAGCGCGCCATCGAGAAATTCGGCACCCCCGTCTATGTCCGCCACGAGATCGTCCACAACCGCCATGTCGTCGAACGGCTGAAGGGCATGGGGGCGGTCTTCGTCAAGGAACTGGACGAATGCCCCGACGACCGGCCGGTCGTCTTCTCGGCGCACGGGGTGCCCAAGTCGGTCCCCGCCACGGCGCGGTCGCGCGAACTTCTGTTCCTCGACGCCACCTGCCCCCTGGTGTCCAAGGTCCATGTCGAGGCCGAGCGCCATCACGCGGCGGGCCGGCACATCATCCTGATCGGCCACGCGGGCCACCCCGAGGTCGTCGGCACCATGGGCCAGTTGCCGCCCGGCGCCATCAGCCTGGTCGAGACGGCGGCGGACGCGGAGACCTTCCAGCGCCCCGGCGACCAGCCTCTGGCCTACGCCACCCAGACCACCCTGTCGGTGGACGACACCGCCGACATTCTGGCGGCGCTGAAGCGGCGCTTCCCGGAACTGCCGGACCCGCACAAGGAAGACATCTGCTACGCCACCACCAACCGGCAGGAAGCGGTCAAGCGCCTGGGCGAGGGCTGCCAGCTGGTGCTGGTGGTCGGCTCCAAGAACTCGTCCAACTCGGCCCGTCTGGTCGATGTGGCTCTGAAGGCGGGGGCCGGCGACGCGCGGCTGGTCGATGACGCGCGCGATGTGGACTGGTCGTGGTTCGACGGCGTGACGACCGTCGGCGTGACCGCCGGGGCCTCGGCGCCCGAGCCGCTGATCGAGGCCCTGATCGAGGCCATCCGCGGACGCTTCGACGCGACCGTGACCGAGGACGACGGCGAGCGCGAGACCGTCTCGTTCAAACTGCCGCGCGTCCTGACGGCCTGACGGCGGGTCGCCCCCTCCGTCTCGTCGGCTTCGCCGCCGCGCCACCTCCCCATGAAATGGGGAGGAAAGAAGATGCGCTAACGAAAAAGGGCGCGTCCGCCGAAACGAACGCGCCCCTTGATCTCTTGGCCATTCGGCCTTCTTACAGGCCCGGCAGCTTGAAGCCGCGATCCTTGCGCGGGGCGATGGTGATGCCCTGTTGCGCGCCGGTCAGGGCTTGAAGCCGCGCGTGTTCGGAGTTGGCGTCGATGGTCACGGCGCCCTGGGTAGTCTGGCTGACGGTCGGCGCCTGGGTGGCCGGATCATTCTTGCGCCAGAACATGACGCGGTTGGCCCAGCCCTCTTCCTTGTGGGCCAGGTCGCCGAACTCGTCGTCGACGACATAGCGGGCCAGGGGGTCGGCGCGGTCGGCGCCGGCCTGAGCGGCCAGGGCCTGTTCGCCGCCGGTGCGGGTCACGGCCTGGCGCTGACCCAGCAGGATCTGACGGGCGGCGCTTTCGGGGGCCAGTTCCTGCGGACGCGGCTGGCCCGGCGAGGGCGGGGTCAGGCCGTATTCCGGCGGCACCGACAGGGGCGCGCTGGCGACGGTGACGAACTCGTCCGGCACGACCTTGGTCAGGCCGATGCTCTGTTTCATGCTCGAACAGGCGGTCAGGCTGAGGGCGGTGGTGGCGAAAAGGGCCACGGTGAAGGCGCTACGGATACGCATAGGGTCAGCTCGGCTCCGGGAGGCGCGCCCAATGGCGCTGGCTCGGGACGATAGTGAAGAGGGGGTGATTACGACTTTTCGTTGGCCGCGCCAACCGTCGGACGACGTTCTGACAGGAAGCTGTCGAGGATCAGCAGGACGACGCCGACCGTAATGCCGCTGTCGGCGACGTTGAAGATCCACGGAAACAGGCCCGTTCCCGAGAAGTCGAGGAAGTCCACGACCCCGCCGAAGCGGATGCGGTCGAAGACGTTGCCCAGGGCGCCGCCCATGACCAGACCGATGGCCGCGACCAGCAGCCGCCGATCCGCGCGCGTCGCCCACCAGGCCAGGACGGCTGCGACCAGGACGGAGAAGGCGCTGAGGATCCAGCGCCCGGCGCCGCCGCCGAACAGGCCGAAGCTGACGCCCGTGTTCAGCACATAGGTCAGGTTGAAGACCGGCGGCGCGACCTCGGCGATGCGATAGCCGTCGCGGATCTGCGAGATGTGCGAGGCGTCGATCACGCCCAGGACCCAAGCCTTGGTCAACTGGTCCAGGACGATGACGGCCAGGGCGATGCCGTAGGCGGCGTAGGCGATGCGAGGTATTTTCATGCTGAAAGCCGGTTAGCAGGAAGAGAGGCGAGGGCGAAGAGGGAAAGCGACCACGCCCCATGGCGGGGAGGGGGCGCTTGCGGCCTTTCCCCCGGCGTCCCGGCGGCTATAACCGGCCTATGACCCTGCCTCACGCCCTGCCTCGCCTGTCCGCCGTCGCCGACGATTATGACATCCTGCTGTGCGACGTCTGGGGCGTGATCCACAATGGCCGCGAGAGCTGGCCCACGGCCTGCACGGCCCTGACCAAGTTCAACGAAAAGGGCGGCCATGTCGTCCTGATCTCCAACTCGCCGCGGCCGTCGTCGGACGTTGTTGCGCAACTGGACGCCTTGGGCGTGCCGCGCGACAGCTGGAAGGCCTTCGTCACCTCGGGCGACGCCACCCGCGCCGAACTGACCCGCCGCGCGCCCGGCCCCGCCTGGATCATCGGCCCGGACCGCGACTTCGTGCTGTATGAGGGCCTGAACCTCGAGAGCGCTCACGACGCCACGGACGCCGCCTTCATCTCCGTCACCGGTCCCTACGACGATGCGAACGAGACGCCTGAGGATTACCGTGAACGGCTGGTCCCCGCGGTCGCGCGCGATCTGGAGATGATCTGCGCCAACCCCGATCGCATCGTCCAGCGCGGCGACCAGATCATCTATTGCGGCGGCGCGATCGCCGATCTTTACGAATCGATGGGCGGGCGGGTGGTCATGGCCGGCAAGCCGTTCGGCCCGATCTACGAACTGGCGCTGCGGGAAGCGCAGGCGCTGATGGGTCGCCCTGTCGACCGCTCGCGCGTCCTGTGCATCGGCGACGGCGTGGTGACGGACGTTCTGGGCGCCGCCGAGCAGGCACTGGACTGCCTGTTCATCGCCCAGGGCATCCACGGCGACGCCGCCAAGGCGGCGGATGGCACGCTGGATCCGGCCCGCGCGGCCGAGTTGCTCCGGGCCGAGACGACCTTCGCCCGCTACGCCGCGCTCGAACTGGCGTGGTGAGGCTCGCCATTTCGTCACACCTGCCGTAAAGCCCGGCTATGGTCGAATACGTCACACAGCACCCGTCGGGCGGTTACATCCTCGATGAACTCCACGTCGGCATGGCCGCAGAGAAGACGGTCCACGTCACCGAGGACCGAATTCGCCTGTTCGCCGAGGCGTCGGACGACTTCAATCCGGTGCATCTGGACGAGGCCTTCGCGGCCAAGACCGCCTATCGCGGCCGCATCGCTCACGGCCTGCTCAGCGCCGCCTTTGGCTCGGCCGTGGTCGGCACCATCCTGCCGGGCGCGGGGGCGATCTATATCTCCCAGACCCTGGCCTTCCATTTCCCGGTGCGGATCGACGACACGGTGCGCATCGTCATCACGGTGATGGAGGTCGAGCAGGAAAGCGCGCGCGCCACGCTGAAATGCGAAGGCTTTGTCGAGGACAAGCTGATCATGGACGGCGTCGCCGTCGTCCGCGTCCCCCGGCGTCGCAAGCCCGCCAAGGGCTGAAGCCGGTGACGGTCGAGGTGATCCGCGGCTGGCGCAACCTGCCCGTCTCGCAGCGCGGGGCGGCGGTCGCCGTCGGCGCCTTCGACGGGGTGCATCGGGGCCATCAGGCGGTGATCGCCACGGCCCGCGCCGCCGCCGAACGGCTGGGCGTCCCGCTGGGCGTGGTCAGCTTCGATCCGCATCCGCGCCGCCTGTTCCAGCCTGAGGCCGCGCCCTTTCGCCTGATGACGGCGGACCAGATGGCGCGCGCCCTGGCCCCGCTGGGCGTCGACCGCCTGTATCTGATCCCCTTCGACCGCGAGTTGGCGGCGATGAGCGATGAGGCGTTCGCCCGTCGCGTCCTGTCGGAAGGTCTGGGCATAACCCACGCCGCGGTCGGCTTCGACTTCACCTTCGGCAAGGGACGGTCCGGCTCGCCCGAGGCGCTGCGGTCCTATGGCGAGGCTTTGGGCTTCACCGTCTCCGTCACCGACCGCATCGATGACGTCTCGGGCCTGAAGCTGTCGTCCTCGGCCGTGCGCGAGGCCTTGAAGGCCGGCGACATGGCCCGCGCCGCTGCCATCCTGGGCCGCCCCTTCGCCATCCAGGGGGAGGTGATCCACGGCGACAAGCGCGGCCGCACCATCGGCGTTCCCACCGCCAACATCGCCATGGGCGACTACATGCGCCCCGCCTATGGGGTTTACGCGACGCGCACCCGACTGCCGGACGGACGGGTCGTCAAGGGCGTCGCCAACCTGGGCGTCCGCCCCATGTTCGAGATCGACGCACCCCTGCTGGAAGTCTGGCTGCTGGACTTCGACGAAAGCCTCTACGGTCAGACCGTCGAAACCGAACTGGTCGCCTTCCTGCGCGGCGAGATGAAGTTCGACAGCCTGGACGCGCTCAAGGTCCAGATCGAGGCGGATGCAACGGCGGCGCGGGCCGTGCTGGGCTGAAGTAGGCTGCTCGGTCGTCTGGGGGCGCGTTACAGCAGGCAGCCAGAAGGCGACGTCATCAAAGCATCGCGGGCCTTTCAGCCACGTAGGTGACGTGCCTTTGCAGAGGATGGCCTTGCTCGAAACGAGGATGGTCAAAATCAAGATCGGAGCGTCGCACCATCCCTAGGCGCAACATCAAGCCCCATGAAGCCCGATTGGAAAGCACTGTCCACGCTGCGATCCGTGATCGCTCCGTGTGCCGCCAGCCCCACGCGAGGCTCGCCTGTGCCGCTTCCAGGGCATATCCCTTGCCCCATTCGGTTTCCGCAACCCGCCACCCAATTTCCAGTTCGTCTTCGACGGGGGTGCCCGGGTGCCCTCCAAAGCGAAGGCCGCAAATCCCGATAACGCGTCCGGAATTCTTCTCTTCCATGGCCCACATGCAAAGGCCGTGAGCGGCCTGCATCGCCATTTGTTGATCGATCAGCGCATCGATTTCTGACACCGCTCGCGCGCCTCCCATGTGCGCCATCATGGAGGGCGTATCGGCGAACTCGACAAAGCGAGGCTTGTCCCTATTGCGCCAACCACGCAGACGCAGTCGTTCTGTTTCAATCATCGCAAGCCAAGCCCCGTGGAAGTGGCGGGCGCTGCCTTCTTGCAGGACAATGTTGCGTTCATATCGTCCTCGTCGGCGCTACCCGATCGCCTTCAGCAGGCTCTCCGACAGCGCGGGACGCCCCGCCACCAGAACGTCGGCGACCCGCCAGGCCGTGGCTTCGCGGGACAGTTTCAGGGTCTGGCGTCTTTCCTGACCGTCGACGGTGAAGACGACGGCGGCTTCGGCGGTGTTCCGGTCCGTCTGCGTCACCGCGACCGAGGTCAGGACGACCGCGCCGTCCTGGCAGTCGCAGACGGGATCGCCGTCCAGCCAGGGCTTGCCGCCGGTCGCGCGGCGGAAGTCCTCACCGACCAGGGCGTTCAGGGTGCGGGTGTAGAGCGGATCACGGCCCGGTTCCGGCGCGGTCCGATCCGGCGCGGCGTAGATGGCGTAGAGGGCGCGCACGAAGCCCTCGGGATCGCCGCTCGCGGCCTGATAGGCGCCTTCGCGGCCCAGAGGCAGGGGTTGCGGCAGGGGCGCCGGCGCCTCGGTCGGGGCGGGCGGGGCCTCGTCGGCGCCGGAACAGGCCGCCGCCGTCAGGGCCAGAACCGCCGCCGCTGTCATCGCCTGAATGCGCATCCGTCGCCTCCCGTCTGTTCGCTTCGACTATGGCGCAGGCGCCGCCCGGTCTGCTAGACCGTTTCCACCATGGCCGTTCGCGTGATCCGTCCGATTTCGATTAGCCGCCCGGCGTAGCGCCCAGGGCCTAGCCCCGCGCACGTCGGGATCGAATATCGCCGATGCCGTCCAACGGCCTTCACGCTAGACTGCGCCCGCGCCGCCCCCTCGGCGCCCGCGAACAAGACAAAGATTTCCCATGGCCGACGCCACCAACGACACCGCTTCCGACGCTGTTTCGGGCCGCGACTATCGCGACACCGTCTTCCTGCCCGAGACGCCCTTCCCCATGCGGGGCGGGCTGCCCAAGAAGGAGCCGGAAATCCTGGCCCAGTGGGGCGACCTGTACGGCCATCTGCGCAGCATCCGTCAGGCCCAGAAGGCGCCGCTCTATGTGCTGCACGACGGCCCGCCCTACGCCAACGGCGACATCCACATCGGCCACGCCCTGAACAAGACGCTGAAGGACTTCGTGGTCCGCTCGCGTTTCCTGCTCGGCTATGACGTCGACTACGTCCCCGGCTGGGACTGCCACGGCCTGCCGATCGAGTGGAAGATCGAGGAGCAGTTCCGCGCCAAGGGCCGCCGCAAGGACGAGGTCTCCAAGGCCGAGTTCCGCGCCGCCTGCCGCCAATACGCCGCCGGCTGGATCGACGTGCAGCGCGACCAGTTCCTGCGCCTGGGCATCACCGGCGACTTCGCCAACCGCTACGCCACCATGGACTTCACGACCGAGGCGGCCATCGTCGCCGAGTTCCACAAGTTCAAGAACTCCGATCAGCTGTATCGCGGCTCCAAGCCCGTCATGTGGTCGCCGGTCGAGCGCACGGCTCTGGCCGAGGCCGAGGTCGAGTATCACGACCACGTTTCGCCCACGATCTGGGTCAAGTTCCCGGTGATCGGCGCGACGGACAGCCACCCGGACGACCTGCTGGCCTTCCGCGCGGCGACGCCCTCGGTGGTGATCTGGACGACCACGCCCTGGACCATCCCGGCCAACCGGGCCATCAGCTACGGCCCCGACATCGCCTATGGGCTGTATGAGGTCACGGCGCTGGAGCAGGGCCTGGACTATGAGCCCTGGGCCAAGCCCGGCGACCGCTTCATCATCGCCGACAAGCTGGCCGAGGACGTGTTCAAGGCGGCCAAGATCAGCGGCTTCACCCGCGTCGACGGCATCAACCCGTCGGGCCTGGAGTGCGCCCACCCGCTGGCGGCGCTGGATAACGGCTACGGCTTCTCGGTGCCGCTGCTGGCCGGCGACCATGTCACCGACGACGCCGGCACCGGCTTTGTCCACACCGCGCCCGGCCACGGCGCGGACGACTACGCCGTCTGGCTGGCGCACGGCCACCGCGAGGTGCCGGACACGGTCGACGCCGACGGCGCCTATTACGACCACGTCCCCCTGTTCGCCGGCCTCAAGGTGCTGGAGACCGAGGGCAAGAAGACCGGTAAGTTCGGTCCCGCCAACGGCGCGGTGATGGACAAGCTGATCGAGGCCGGCAACCTGCTGGCGCGCGGCCGGATGGAGCACTCCTACCCGCACTCGTGGCGCTCCAAGGCCCCGATCATCTTCCGCAATACGCCGCAGTGGTTCATCCGCATGGACGAGCCGCTCGACGGGGGCGACACCCTGCGCGAGAAGGCCCTGACGGCCATCGACGCCACCGCCTTCCACCCGGCCGCGGGTAAGAACCGCATCCGCTCCATGGTCGAAGGCCGCCCGGACTGGCTGATCAGCCGTCAGCGCGCCTGGGGCACGCCGCTGGCCATGTTCGTGGACAAGCAGACCGGCCAGCCGCTGCATGACCCCGAGGTCGACGCCCGCATCCTGAAGGCCGTGTCCGAAGGCGGCGCCGACGCCTGGTTCGACCGGCCCGACGCCGACTTCCTCGGCGCGCACGACGCCGACCGCTTCGAGAAAATCCAGGACATTCTGGACGTCTGGTTCGACTCGGGCTGCACCCACGCCTTCACGCTGGAGGCCCGCGATCCGGCCCACGGCTACAAGGGCGACCGCCCGTCGCACTGGCCCGCCGACCTCTATCTGGAAGGGTCGGACCAGCACCGCGGCTGGTTCCAGTCCAACCTGCTGGAAGGCAGCGGTACGCGCGGCCGCGCCCCCTATGACGCCGTCCTGACCCACGGCTTCACCCAGGACGAGAACGGCGAGAAGATGTCGAAGTCGCGTGGCAACACCACCGACCCGGCTGTCGTCATCAAGGAGTCGGGCGCCGACATCCTGCGCCTCTGGGTCGCCCTGGTGGACTATGCCGAGGACCAGCGGATCGGGAAGCAGATCCTGCAGACTACGGTCGACGCCTATCGCAAGCTGCGCAACACGGTCCGTTATCTGCTGGGCGCGCTGAACGGCTTCGACGAGGCCGAACGCCTGCCCTATGACCAGATGCCGCCGCTGGAGCAGTTTATCCTGCATCGCCTGTGGGAACTGGACGGCCAGGTGCGCGAGGCCTACCGCGACTACCGCTTCCAGGACGTGGTGCGTCCGGTGCTGGAGTTCTGCTCGGGCGACCTGTCGGCGCTGTATTTCGACGTGCGCAAGGACAGCCTCTATTGCGACCGTCCCGACAGCCTTCGTCGCCGCGCCGTGCGCACGGTGATGGACGAGGTCTTCAGCCGCCTGACCGCCTGGCTGGCGCCGCTGACGCCCTTCACCATGGAAGAGGCCTGGACGACGCGCTTCCCCGACGCTGGCACCAACTGCGCCCGCGTCATCCCGGACACGCCCGGCCAATGGCGCAACCCGGCCGAGGCCGAGCGCTGGGCCGGGGTCAATACGGTGCTGGAGATCGTCAACGAGGCGCTGGAAGCCGCGCGCCGCGACAAGCTGATCGGCGGGGCGCTTGACGCCTGGCCGGTGGTGACCGGTCCGGCCGAGGCCTTCGCCCCGTTCGACGGCCTGGACGCCGCCGAGGTGTTCCGCACCTCGGGCGCTGAGCTTGTGGTCGGCGGCGACGCCGTGACGGTCGAGGTGAAGACCGCCGACCATCCCAAGTGCGCCCGCTCGTGGCGCCGGGTGCCGGACGTCGGCTCCGACGCCGACTTCCCCGACCTGTCGGCCCGCGACGCCGACGCGGTGCGGTGGCTGGACGCCCAGAAGGCCTAAGGGATCAGGCCCCTTCGCTCCGGCGAAGGGGCCTTTTTCTTCCTTCTCCCCTTGAGGGAGAAGGTGGGCCCGAAGGGCTCGGATGAGGGGTCTTGCGACAGTTGATGAAGGCGCGTGACCAGAGCGCGGCGCGACCCCTCATCCGTCAGGCTTCGCCTGCCACCTTCTCCCGCAAGGGGAGAAGGGTTCACGCTGCATCATGAAAGATCAGCCCTAAGGTCATTCGCTTGCCCGCGCGCACCGTGCTGACCCCGTGGCGCATCTGCACGCGATAGTCGCCGCGCGTGCCGGCGACGGGCCGTTCGCGCACGGCGAAGATGACGGCCTCGCCCTGTTTCAGCGGCACGACGTGGGCCTGTGACTGGGACCGGGGTTTCTGCTCGACCAGAACGAACTCGCCGCCCTCGAACTCGGCCGGATCGCTGAGCAGGATCGCGGCCTGCAGCGGGAAGACGAGATCGCCGTAGAGATCCTGATGCAGCCGGTTGTAGTCGCCGGGGCCGTAGCGCAGCATCAGCGAGGTCGGCCGTGTCTGACCCGCCGCCCGGCACTGGGCGGTCAGCTCATCGAGATTATCGGGAAAGCTCGGCCGCTCCAGCCGCGCCGCCCAGCCGTTGGCGACCGGCGCCAGACCCGCATAGAGCCGCGCCCGCAGCCGGGGCAGGAGATCGGGCAGCGGGTCAGCGAAATACTGATACTCGCCCTGTCCGAAGCCGTGGCGCTGCATGACGATGCGGCTGCGGAACCGTTCGGGCTGGTCGTAGAGGGCCTGCAGGGTCTCGCACGTCGCGGGCGTCAGCAGCGGCCCCACGACGGCCCAGCCCCGGACATCCAGGTCATCAGTGATGCGGGGCCAGTCGAGGGCGTCGGTCATTGACGCCCATAGACGACTGCCGACCCGGTTTGTCTGGCGGTTTTCGGCCTCGGTTTTCCTCCCCATTCCATGGGGAGGTGGCGCGGACGCGCAGCGTCCGTGACGGAGGGAGCGGCGCGACGGCTATTTGTGGATGAGAGGCTTAGGGCGACGTCGCCCCCTCCACCGCTACGCGGTCCCCCCCCCCATGGATTGGGGAGGAAAGAGGCGGCTAGTGTCGGCGGCGTTGTTCGGCCGAATGCAGCGTCGCGCGGACGAACTCGGCCGGGGGATCCGTCTCGGCCAGGACGGCTTCCTTGATGGCGCGGGGCTCGCCGAACAGGTGGCCCTGGCCCATGCCGATGTCGAGTTCGAGGATGTCGACGACCTGCTTCTCGCTCTCGACCTTTTCGGCGATCAGTTCGAGGCCATAGCGACGCGTCAGGGGGGCGAAGTCGGCGGCCTGGATGTCGGGCTGCGAGGCCAGGGGCGTGGCGCCGTCCAGATCCAGCAGTTGTTCGATCAGCAGATCGGCCGAGATCTTGATGAAGCGCACGTCCGAGCGCTGCAGGTCGGCGAAGTCCAGATCCAGGGTCTGCACCTTGTCGATGGAGAAGCGGAAGCCGAGGTCGGCCAGCTTGGCCATGTTGCGGGCCTCGGCGGCGCCGCGCGCGTCGAAGGTGGCCTGACCCAGTTCGAAGATCAGGGCCTCCTTCAGGTCGCGGTTCTGGCTGAGGAAATCCAGGAACTGCGGGAAGAAGGTCTCGTCGCCCAGCGAGGCCAGCGACACGTTGCAGAAGACCCCGACCTTGCGGTCCTGCCGCGCCAGGCGGCGCACGATCTGGGCGCAGCGGAACAGCAGCAGGTTGTCGATGGCGGGCAGTAGGCCCTCGCCCTCGGCCACGGACAGGTATTCGGCGGGCATCATGATCCGGTTGGACGGATCGCGCAGGCGGGTGAAGCTCTCGTAGAAGACGGTGCGGCGCTGGGGCAGGGTCACGACAGGCTGCAGATAGAGGTCGACCCGGTTCTCGGTCAGGGCGTCGTGGACGGTCTTGAGCAGAGTGTTCGACTGGACCTGACGACGGCCCTCATAGGTGTCGGCGGTGATTGGCGAGGACGACAGGCGGTCGTCGATGGACTCGCTCATCTGCTGGATCAGGCCTTCCAGCATCCGCACTTCGCCGGTCAGGGCCTCGGTGCGCGACAGGGCGCCGCTCTCGATGGCCTGGGCCAGTTCGGTCAGGGCGCCTTGGGTCGACTCCATCGCATCGGCCAGCAGGCGGTGCGCCTCGCGAACCTTGGCGATTTCCTTGCGCAGGGCGCGGCGGTCCAGAACCCCGGCGACGACGGCGTGCAGCCCGACCAGAACGCCCAGCGCGCCCAGCACGCCGGCCGCGCCTGCCCCTGCGCCCATACCGGCGCGCCAGATCGCCGCCCCGATGGTCAGGGACAGGAACAGGTAGCCGAAGAACAGAAATCCGCCGGTAATCTTGCGCATGGGACCGGTGTTAAACCGCCTTTCCCGTATGGAATCGGCCAAGTATCGGTCTAACTAAAGGTAACGGCTAGGGTTCGGACACAGAAATCCGACCGTAAAGGGGGTTAACGCATGGAATTGTTCGATCTGAGCGGCAAGGTCGCGGTCGTCACCGGCTCCTCCAAGGGCATCGGCAAGGCCATCGCCGAGCGTCTGGCCGAACACGGCGCCTGCGTCGTCATCTCGTCGCGCAAGGCCGGGCCATGCGCCGAGGTCGCCGCCGCCATCAATGAAAGGCACGGCGAGGGCCGCGCCATCGCCATCCCCGCCAACATCGCCTCCAAGGAAGACCTGCAACGGCTGGTGGACGACACCAATCAGGCATTCGGCCATATCGACATCCTGGTCTGCAACGCCGCGACCAATCCCTACGCCGGGCCGATGGCGGGCATCGCCGACGACCAGTTCGAGAAGATTCTTCAGAACAACGTCATCTCCAACCACTGGCTGATCCAGATGGTCGCGCCGCAGATGCTGGAGCGCAAGGACGGGGCGATCCTGATCATCTCCTCGATCGGCGGGCTTCGCGGCAACGCCCTGATCGGCGCCTACAACATCTCCAAGGCCGCCGACATGCAGCTGGCGCGCAATCTGGCGGTGGAATACGGGCCGTCGAACGTGCGGGTGAACTGCATCGCGCCCGGCCTGGTCCAGACCGATTTCGCCAGATACCTGTGGGAGAACCCGGAGCTGCTGAAGACGGTCACCGAGCCTGCCCCGCTGAAAAGGATCGGCCAGCCTGATGAAATCGCTGGCACGGCAGTCTATCTGTGCAGCCCTGCCTCGGCCTATGTGACCGGGCAGACCCTTGTGGTGGACGGTGGACTGACGATTGCCTGGTGAAGATCAAACGGGCTCAAGCAGCCCGAAGGGCGGTAGCGACAGCGATATGCGCTCAAGCAGCCCGAAGGGCGGTAGCGACAGCGATATGCGCTCAAGCAGCCCGAAGGGCGGTAGCGACAGCGATATGCGCTCAAGTAGCCCGAAGGGCGGTAGCGCCTCTAACAAACCTGGGCTTGCCCAGGACCTGACCTGGCGGCTGGAGGCGGCGGCGTTTTCGGGGCTGTTCGCCTTCCTGCGGGCGCTGGGCGTCGAGCGGGCCTCGGGTTTCGGCGGCAAGCTGCTGCGGACGCTGGGACCGCTGACCGGCACGCACAAAACGGTGACGCGCAATCTGCGCATCGCCTTCCCCGACATGGACGCAGCCGAGCGCGAGCGTCTGGCCGTCGATCAGTGGGAGCAGACGGGGCGGACCTTCGCCGAACTGGCGGTCATGGATCGCCTGACGCCCGAGAGCGGACGCATCGACATCGTCGGGCTGGAGCGGCTGCACGCCATCCGCGACTCTGGCCGTCCGGTGGTGCTGGTCTCGGGCCATCTGGCCAATTTCGAGGTCATGGCGGCGGTCATCATGGCGGCGGGGGTGCCGTGCCAGGTCACCTATCGCGCGGCCAACAACCCCTATGTCGACGCCCTGATCCGTCAGAGCCGCGAGCGCTACGGCATCAAGCTGTTTGCGCCCAAGGGCGACGGCACGCGCGAACTGATGGCGGGAATGAAGCGGGGCGAATCCATCGCCCTGCTGGTCGACCAGAAATACAGTCAGGGGCCGGAGGTCGAATTCTTCGGCCAGCCGGTCAACGCCTCGCCCGGCGCGGCGCGGATGGCGCTGAAATTCGGCACGGTGATGCAGCCGTTGTCGGTGGTGCGCCTGCCCGGCGTGCGCTTCCGCGTGACGGCGCACGAACTGATCGCCGTGCCCGACACCGGCGACAAGGCCGCCGACGTCCTGGCGGGCGTTCAGGCCGTCAATCGCTTCGTGGAGGAGCGGGTGAAGGAGCATCCGGTGGACTGGTTCTGGGTCCACAAACGCTGGCCGGCCGAGGTCTATGCGGCGCTGGAATCCGTCGACCGGCGATAGGGGCCGGCGTAGTCGTCTGTCTGGGTGCGCCGACGGTCGGGGCCGAAATAGCCGCCGCCCCGGATGAAGGTGCGGGGCCGCATGATCACAGCCTGAATTCGGGTCAGCAGGGCCTGGGCGTTGACGGGCTTGGTCACGAACTCGGTCACACCCGCGTCGCGCGCCTGAGCGACGCGGCGCTTCTCGGAATGGCCCGTCATCATGATGATCGGCAGATAGGGATTGGGGCTGTCCGGCGCGGTGCGGATCAACTGGGTGAAGGTCACGCCGTCCACCGGCAGCATCTTGAAATCGACGATGGCCAGGTCAGCCGGGTGCGTCTTCAGTGCCTCCAGCGCGGCCGCGCCGTCCTCGACCTCGCGCACCCGGGTGACGCCGATCGATTTCAGCATGACGCAGACGATGGCGCGCATGTTCGGATTGTCGTCGGCCAACAGGATGTCGAGCGATTGCAGGGCGGACATGGGAACACGACACGATCTGGGGGCGTCGTCGACGCCGCTAATCAGGAGGACTGGCGATCAGCCGCGCGCGGCCGTCATGAACTCGAGCGGGCTCGCGTAGGCTTCCTGCCGTTCGACCGACCAGTAGCGCAGTGCGGCGAGCGGGATCGGCACGCCGCTGACGGCGCAGGTCACGTAGGCGCCGGGGCGCAGAACGGCGAACTCGCCGTCGCCATAATGCAGCGTGGCGGGCGAGGGCGAAACGGGCGGAGAAGCAGGCGTCGTCATGGAACGATGATTGGCATGGCTCGCCGCGCGAGACGAGGGCGAATCACTGTCATCTGAAAAAGAGTTGATGACAGGAGCCGCTGATGATCCGTCCTTATGCGTGTTGGTGCGCAGTCGCGCTGGCGGCGACATTGGCGGCAGCCGCGTCCTCGGCAGCCGCTCAAGCGAGCGAGACGCGTCCGACGATCCGCGATCTGGGCCGCGCGCCCGGCGTGCTGTCGCCGGGGCTGCTGAACGCCATCACCGACGTGGCGGGCGTGCGGGTGGGGCAGGTGACGCTGCGGCGCGGCGACAGCATCCGCACCGGGGTGACGGCCGTCCTGCCGCACGGCGGCGACCTGTTCCGCGACAAGGTTCCGGCGGGCCTGTCGGTGGCCAACGGTTTCGGCAAGTTGGCGGGCGCGACCCAGATCCGCGAACTGGGCGAGATCGAGACGCCCATTGTCCTGACCAACACCCTGTCCGTGGCGCGCGGCATCGACGGCGTGCTGGACTGGACGCTGAAACAGCCGGGGCATGAGGACATCCGCTCGGCCAACGCCGTGGTGGGCGAAACCAACGACGGCGGGCTGAACGATATCCGGGCGCGGGTGGTGACGGCCGCCGATGTGGTGGGGGCCATCGAGACGGCGACGTCGGGGCCGGTGGAGCAGGGCGCGGTCGGGGCAGGGACGGGCACCATTGCGTTTGGGTTCAAGGGCGGGATCGGCACCAGTTCGCGCAAGCTGCCCGCCAGCCTCGGCGGCTTCACCGTGGGGGTTCTGGTGCAGTCGAATTTCGGCGGCGTGCTGAGCATGGACGGGACGCCCGTCGGGGTGCCGCTGGGCCGCTACTATCTACGTCAGGAGGTCGAGGCCGAGCGGGCCGACGGCTCAATCATGATCGTGGTGGCGACCGACGCGCCCCTGTCGGACCGCAATCTGGAGCGGCTGGCGAACCGGGCCTTCGCCGGTTTGGCGCGGACGGGGGCGGCCTTCTCGAACGGGTCGGGCGACTACGCCATCGCCTTTTCGACCGCCGAGGGCGTGCGCCGCACTGCGGCGCGCCGGGCAGGCGCGACGACGGTGGCTGATTGGCCCAACGACCGCATGTCGCCCCTGTTCGTCGCCGTCGCGGAAGCGACCGAGGAGGCCATCCTCAACTCCCTGCTGAAGGCCGAGACGACGACGTCGGTGATCGACGGCAAGACGGTGACGGTCGAGGCTCTGGACGTTGAGGCGGTGCGGGGGCTGCTGGCGGCGGGCCGGTAAGCTCTCCTCCCCATTTCATGGGGAGGAGGATCGGACGCGAAGCGGACGAGACTGAGGGGCCGCTTGGTTCCGCTGAAGCAGCCCCTCCACCGCCACGCGGTCCCCCTCCCCACGGAGTGGGAAGGGAAAAGCTAGAACAGGTCGCCCTGGCCCGCTGTCGGTGCTTTCGGGCGCGGCGCGGGCTTGGGAGCAGGTGGCGCGAGGGGCGGAGGCGCGGCGCCTTCGTCGTTGATGGTCGCGTCCCGGGCCCCGTCGCCGAAGACGATGCGGACGGCCTGACCGGGCGACAGCGCGGCGGCCGAGGCGATCATGGCGCCGGCCTCGTTCTCAATCCGGGCGAAGCCTGGCTTGGGCCGCTTGGGGTCCAGCGTCGCCAGCGCCCGCGACAAGGCGGCCAGGCGGGTCTCGTCGCGGTCCAGCCGCCGCTTCATCGCCGGGCCGAAGCGATCCGCATAGGCCGTGAGCCGGTCGCCGCGCCGTTCGATGGCCCGGTCCAGCAGACCCTTGGACAGACGCCCGCCGACCAGCGCCAGCTGGCGCTCGTGCACGGCGACGTTGCGGTGCAGACCCGAGCCCAGACGGCTGGCGGCGTGGTCGAGGCGTTGCTGCGGCAGGGCCAGCAGGTCCTCGGGTCGGGCGGGCAGGCCGCGGGCGGCGGCGCGCAGCCGTGTGCGGCGGTCCTCCAGCAGACGCGATCCGGCCCGCGCCAGTCGCCCGTCGAGATCGCTCAACGTCCAGCGCAGGTCGGCCAGAACCGGGGTGGCGATCTCGGCCGCGCCGGTCGGCGTCGGGGCGCGGCGGTCGGAGACGAAGTCGATCAGGGTGGTGTCGGTCTCGTGCCCAACGGCCGAGATGATCGGAATGCGGGCCTCGGCCACGCTCCGGGCCAGGGCTTCGTCGTTGAAGCACCACAGGTCCTCGACCGAGCCGCCGCCGCGCGCGACGATCAGCAGGTCGGGACGCGCGATCGGCCCGTCGGGCGTCATGGCGTCGAAGCCGCGGATGGCCTTGGCCACCTGACCGCTGGCGGCGTCGCCCTGAACCACCACCGGCCAGACGATGACGCGGCAGGGCCAGCGTTCGGCGATGCGGTGCAGGATGTCGCGGATCACCGCACCGGTGGGGCTGGTGATGACGCCGATGGTCGCGGGGAAGGTCGGCAGGGGCTTCTTGCGGCCCGGCTCGAACAGGCCCTCGTCGCGCAGACGGGCCTTCAAGCGCTCCAGTTGGGCCAGCAGGGCCCCCGCGCCCGCCGGCTCCATGCTCTCGATGACGATCTGATAGGAGGACCGCGCCGGGTAGGAGGTGATCTTGCCGGTGACGATGACCTCCAGACCGCTTTCCGGCTGGGCGCCCAGGCCCTTGACCACGCCCTTCCAGATGACGCCGTCGATGGCCGCCTTGTCGTCCTTGAGCGTCAGATAGACGTGACCCGAGGCGTGGCGGTTCACCTTGGAGATCTCGCCGCGCAGACGGACGTGGCCGAAGCGGTCCTCCAGCGTGCGTTTCAGCGCAAAGCTGAGTTCCGAGATCGACAGGGGCGGGTTGTTGTCGCGCGGGGCGGTCGGCGCCTCGGCGGCGCCTTCGAAAGCATAGTCGTCGTCAAAGCTCATGGGCGCACCTTAGCCTCTGCGGCGGGCGACGGGAACGGGGCGGTTCGGCAGGCGTTGCCGTCGGTGATGTCCGACTATTCCCTTCCGCCAAAACCGCCCGAGGAAGACCCGACTGAACGCGACCTCTCGCGCCGCAGCGGCAATCCGTCGGTCAGCCCCTGGCTGTTGCTGATGGGCGTCGTTCTGCTGGGCGTCGTGGTCTATGCGGCGTCAGCCTTGCTGCCACTGAAGTAGGATCTTCGTCATGAACCGCAGCCTGATCGTCCTCGCCTCGGCCGCCGCCCTGCTGGCGGCCTGTTCCCAGCATAAGGAAAAGGCGCCGCCCGCCGCGGAAGCGCCGGCCGTGTCCGACGCCCTCACCCGGGACGAACCCATCGCCCTTGGCCTGACCGCCGCCCAGTTCGACGGCGCCAACCTGCTGTCGACCAATGGTTCGGACCTGGGCGACGTCGTGCGCGTCGACGTCAACAGTGCGGGCAAGGCCGTCGGCCTGATCGTCGCGCCGACCGGTCCGGGCCAGCGCTGGGTGCGTCTGCCGCTCGACGGGCTGACCGTGAAGGTGAATGGACCCTATCATGACGTGGTCACGACCCGGACCTGGGAAGAGGTCAAGGCTCTGCCCGGCTGGACGCCCTGAAACGTCGCTAACCCTTTCGCCCGCTTGACCCGTGCGGCCGAGCCCGTCATTGCGCAAGCATGAACATTCTGCTCGTCGGTTCGGGTGGGCGTGAACACGCCTTGGCCTGGAAAATCGCCCAGTCGCCGCTGGTCACGCGGCTTGTCGTCGCGCCCGGCAATCCCGGCATGGCGAAACACGCCGAGCTGAGGCCCGATCTGAAGGCGACCGACGCTGACGGTTTGGCCGCCCTCGCGCGCGTGATGAAGGCGGACCTGGTCGTGGTCGGCCCCGAATCGGCCCTGGCCGAGGGCCTGGCCGATCGGCTGAACGCGGCGGGGATCCCCTGCTTCGGTCCGACCGCCAAGGCGGCGCAGTTGGAGACCTCCAAGGCCTTCTCCAAGGCCTTCCTGGCGCGGCACGACATTCCGACAGCGGGCTATGGCGTCTATGAGGACGTGCCTTCGGCCAAGGCGGCGCTGAACCAGTATTCGGCCCCCTATGTCATCAAGGCCGATGGCCTGGCAGCCGGCAAGGGCGTGGCCATCAGCCCCGACAAGAAGGACGCCGAAGCCGAGATCGAGCGGATGCTGGGCGGGCGTTTCGGCTCGGCCGGGTCGCGCGTGGTGATCGAGGAATTCATGGACGGCGAGGAGGGCTCGTTGTTCGCCCTGTGCGACGGCCAGCGCGCCGTCCTGTTTGGCGGGGCGCAGGACCACAAGCGCGCCTTTGACGGCGACATGGGGCCGAACACGGGCGGCATGGGCGCCTATTCGCCGGCGCCGGTCTTCACCCCCGAACTGGTGCAGCAGGCCGACGAACGCGTGGTGCAGCCGACCATCCGCATGATGGCCGCCGAGGGCGCGCCCTATCGCGGCGTCCTCTACGCCGGCCTGATGGCGACGAGCGACGGCCCCAAGGTGGTCGAGTTCAACGCCCGCTTCGGCGACCCGGAATGTCAGGTGCTGATGATGCGTTTCGACGGCGACATCGTGCCTCTGCTGCTGGCCTGCGCGCGCGGCGATCTGACCCGCGCGCCCGCGCCCCGGTTTAAGGACGGCACGGTGATCTGCGTGGTCATGGCGGCCAAGGGCTATCCCGACAGCCCGCTGGAAGGTTCGGTCATTCGCGGCGCCGATCAGGACTTCGGCCCCCACGTCCAGGTCTTCCATGCGGGGACCAGGAAGCGCGAGGACGGCACCCTGGTGGCCGCCGGCGGCCGGGTGCTGAATGTCTGCGCCTATGGGGCCGACATCGCCGAGGCGCGGACGCGGGCCTATGAAGCCATCGCCAAGATCGACTGGCCGGGCGGCTTCAACCGCACCGACATCGGCTGGCGGGCGCTGGAGCCGCGTTAAGCGCTCTGGGAATAATGGAACCGCGCTGGGCGGCTCCGCTAAGGCTCAGGCCATGGCGAACAGCAGCCGGCCCTCGCCCATGCGTTCGCGCAGGGGCGCCAGGTCGGCGTGGGACACCGAGAAACAGCCGTAGGACCGACCCAGCTTGCCCTCGCGGGCCAGGAAGGCCGGGTCGGCGTAGTCGGCGCCGTGGATGATGATGGCCCGCTCGCGCGCCCGGTTATTGGAATACTCCAGCCCGTCCAGCAGGACGTTCGGCCCCTGCTGGCCGCCCCAGCCGGCGCCCGCGGTGGCGTAGGCGCCGATGGACGACTTGTGCGAGTCCATGTCGTTCGAGAAGGTCTGGGCGAAGCCCGAGTGCGCAGGGTCCGACCCCCGGCCGTGACAGGTGCGGTAGGCCGTGACCCAGCCGCCTTCCAGATCGACCTCGTAGAGCCGGTCCTCGCCCGAGAATTTCTGGAAATCGACCAGATACATACGGTCGCGTTTGGTGATCTTGTGGCCGTGCACATCCAGCGCGGCGTGGGCCCGTTCCAGCAGGTCCTTGCGGACGACGCCATGCGGATCAATGACGGGGCCGGTCGCCCTCGCCACGGCAACGGGCTGAGGCGCAACGGTCGGGACGGGAACGACGGGAAGGCTGCCAGGCGTGGCTCCGGCGAGTTGAACGGTGGAGGCGGCGGAGGAACATCCCGCCAACAGGGCCGAACCGCCCAAGATCAAGCCACGTCTGGAAAGCCGCATGCGACGCCCCTCGCACCATTAAACAACTGTATCCGCTTGTTTCATAAAGCCCCGTAACGACGCAACCTGAGCCTTGGCGAAACCCGCTGAGCGTCTAAGGTGAAATCTGGAGTTCTGGGAGGGACCGATGAAGAAACTGGCTCTGATTGTGACCGCCGCCGTTCTGACGGCCACGTCCGCACAGGCGCAACAAGCCCCTACGGTCGCTGCCGTTTCCGCCGAGCAGCCGACGACGTTCGTTCAAGTGGGGCGGCTCCTGGCCGATCCGGCCAACGGCCAGGTGCTGCGCGATAAAACTCTCGTGATCAGAGGGAACCAAGTCGTCGAAATCCGCGACGGCTTTGTCGGCGACGGAAAAGTGGTCGATCTGCGGAGCGCCTTCGTCCTGCCGGGCCTGATCGACAGCCATGTCCACCTGACCCACCAGCAGAGCCCGACCGCGCGCCTGGACAATGTGACCGAGTCGACCGCGACCCAGGCGATGATCGGCGCGCGCTACGCCCGCCGCACCCTGAACGCGGGCTTCACCACCGTCGCCGACCTGGGCGCCAGCAACGAGGCCATCTTCGCCCTGCGCGACGCGGTGCGGCGCGGCGACGTGCCGGGACCGCGCATCATCGCGGCCGGCTCGGCGGTTTCGGTCCACGGCGGCCACGGCGACGTCAACGGCTATCGCGAGGACGTCATGCATGTCCTGTCGCCGGAAAGCGTCTGCTCGGGGGTCGAGGACTGCATGCGGGCCGTGCGGATGCAGGTCCGCAGCGGCGCCGACATCATCAAGATCACCGCCACCGGCGGGGTCCTGTCCAACACCGCCGCAGGTCTGGCCCAGCAGTTCAGCGAGGACGAACTGGCGGCCATCGTCGCCTCGGCTCACCGCATGGGGCGTCAGGTCACGGCCCATGCCCACGGCGTCGACGGCATCAACGCCTTCCTCAAGGCGGGGGGCGATTCCATTGAACACGGCACCTACCTCGACAATGAGTCGATGCGCCTGTTCAAATCGCACAACGCCTGGCTGGTGCCGACCCTGATGGCCGGCGACTATGTGGCGCGCGTGGCCTCTAGCCCCGATAACTTCTTCACCCCGGCTCAGACCGCCAAGGCGCTGGAAATCGGGCCCAAGATGGTGGACATGGCGCGCCGCGCCCATGACGGGGGCGTCCGCATCGCCTTCGGCACCGACTCCGGCGTCTCGGCCCACGGCGACAACGCTCAGGAGTTCGCGCTGCTGGTCCGCGCGGGCCTGACCCCGCTCGAGGCCATCCAGGCCGCCACCATCGGCGCGGCCGAACACCTGAAGATATCGAACGAGGCCGGTCGTCTGGCGGCGGGGATGCCCGCCGACCTGATCGCCGTCTCAGGCGATCCGCTGAGCGACGTGACCGAACTGGAACGCGTGCGCTTCGTGATGAAGAACGGTCAGGTCTTCCGCGCCGACTAATTCCTTCTCCCCTTGTGGGAGAAGGTGGCCCGCGCAGCGGGTCGGATGAGGGGTTTCTGGCGGTCGGATGAAGGGGGCGTTGGCAAGCGCGGCGCGACCCCTCATCCGTCAGCCTTCGGCTGGCACCTTCTCCCGCAAGGGGAGAAGGGCCTTGGTAAGGAAGCCGGCGAAAGCCGCTTCCTGCTCCAACCGCGCGACCACGGGCCAAGACACGATCCGCGTCCGCCATTCAAGCGGCAGACGCACCCAGTCCTTTTCGGTCGTCACCAGACCGGCGTCGAACAGGGCGGCCCGATCCGTAAGCAGGGCGAAGTCGCGCTCTGACAGGGCGGCGTGGTCCGGGAAGGGGACGAAGTCCTTCAGGTCGCAACCGGCGGCGATCAGCGACCGCTCGACCTTCCACGGCTTGGCGATGCCGGCGAAGCCGACCTGAGGTCCAGGCGGCGGCGCGGCGGCGGGCTCCAGCCGGGCGATGAAGACCGGCAGGTCGCCGAAGGTCGCGACCAGTTCAGGGTCGGCCTCGGCCAGGTCGGCGGGCAGCAGGATGATCACGGCGTCGGCGCGCGCCAGGCCGGCCTTTAGCGGCTCGCGCATCGGACCGGACGGGAAGACCGAGCCGTCGCCGAAGGGCCATTCCTCGTCGCGCGTCTCGCCGTCGACGACGATCAGGCTGAGGGTCTTTTGCAGCGTCGGGTTCTGATGGGCGTCGTCCAGCACCAGGGCCTCGGCCCCGGCGGCGACGGCGGCCTTGGCTCCGGCGACGCGGTCGCGAGCGATCCAGGCGGGGGCGTCGGCAGCCAGCATCAGCGGCTCGTCGCCCACGTCGGCGGCAGTGTGGAGGTTCAGATCAACCTGAACCGGCCCTTCCAGCGCGCCGCCGTAGCCCCGCGACAGGGCGGCGGCGTTGACGCCTTGCGCGTGCAGCAGACGCAGGACCTCGCGCGCGATCGGGGTCTTGCCAGACCCGCCGACCGTCAGATTGCCGATGGAGATGACAGGCGCGCCGGGATCCAGGGGCGCGGCGCGGGCGATGCGGCGGGCGGTGACGCCGGCCCAGATCCACGAAGCGGGCTTGAGCAGCATCCGCGCCACCGGCGCATGGCGGCGGTCGCGGCTGTACCACCAGCGGGGCGTGTTCAGCTTCATCGGCGGCCTCGCGAGGGGGCGGCGGGCAGATGCGCCTGCAAGGCCAGCCACAGCCGATCCAGCCCGGCGGCGGCGTCGGCGGCGGCGCGGCGGGCGCGCTCGCCCATGTCGCGCGCGGCGTCGGGATCGGCCAGCAGAGGGGCGACGACGCCGGGCAGCTCGGCGGGCGACAGGACGGAAACCAGACCGCCGGCCTGCTTCAGCATCCGCGTCACGGCGTTCCAGTTGCTGGCGTCGGGGCCGGTGACGACCGGCTTGGCCAGGCGCGCGGGCTCCAGCGGATTGTGCCCGCCGACGGCCCCGCCGCCCAGCGCGGGCGCGAACGATCCGCCCATGACCACGACGTCGGCCAGTCGCAGGAACAGGCCCAGTTCGCCGAGGGTGTCGGCCAGATAGATGTCGGTCTGATCCGTGATCGGCTGGCGTTGGCTGCGCCGGGCAAAGCTGTAGCCATCTTGGCTCAGGGACCGCGCGATCTCGTCGGCGCGGTCGGGGTGGCGCGGCACGACGATCAGGAACAGGCGGTCCGCCAGATGGTCCAGCGCCCCGACGATGGCCATTTCCTCGTGCTCGTGGGTGCTGGCGGCGACGACGACGGGGCGGTCGTCGATCAGGGCCGACAGGCGCGAGAACTCGGCCTTGTCGTAGGGCAGGGGCTCGCCAGACAGTTTCAAATTGACCTGACCGTCGACGCGGGCGCCCAGGGCCGTCAGCCGGTCGGCGCTGGCCTGATCCTGAGGCCAGACGTGGGCGAAGGTGGCCGTCAGGGCGCGGGCCATGCCGGGGGCTTTCTTCCAGCCCTCGGCGGTCTTGTCGGTGATGCGGGCGCTGACCAGGGCCAGGGGCACGCCGCGCTTCTTCGCCGCCGTCAGCAGGTTGGGCCACAGCTCGCTCTCGACGAAGACGCCGACGCTCGGTCGCCAATGATCAAGGAAGGCGGCCACGGCGGCGGGGCCGTCCACCGGGGCGAACTGGTGGATGACGCCGGGCGGCAGGCGATGGGCCAGGATCTGCGCCGAGGTCAGGGTGCCGGTGGTGACCAGAACCGTCACGTCGGGCCGGTCCTTCCTGATGCGCTCGGCCAGCGGAAGGATGGACAGGGCCTCGCCGACGCTGACCCCGTGGATCCAGATCAGCGGCCCGGCCGGACGCGCCGCGCCAGCCAACCCCAGCCGCTCGTCGACCCGCCGCGGGTCTTCCTTGCCCTGCTTGACCCGGGCGTCGAGCAGGCGCGGGGCCAGCGGCTCGATCAGCCGAGTCAGCAGGCGATAGGCGATCAGGGCGGGACTGAAGATCACGTCAAGCGTGCCCCAAGCCGGTCAGGGCGTCGGCGCGGGCCTCGACCGCGTTCAGCCGGGCGGTCCAGTCGGCGGCGACCTCGGACAGATCGGCGCCCTCGGGATAAAGGGCGGCGTCCCAGACGATAGCGCCCCTGCCGAAGGGCAGGGGCAGGATGGCGCTGTCCCAGCTGTTCAGGCGGATCGCCGGGCTGCAGGACAGGCCGATGAAGAGGGTCGGCGCGCCCGACAGCTTGGCCAGCAGCGGCAGGCCCTCGGCCATCTGACGCGCCGGACCGCGCGGGCCGTCCGGGGTGATGGCCAGGGCGCCGACCTTTAACTGCCTCAGGCCGTCGCGCAGGGCCTGGGTCCCGCCCTTGGACTGGGCCGCCTTGTCCTTGTTGGCCGAGGAGCCGCGCACGGCGGGAAAACCCTGACGCGCCACGGCCTTGGCGATGAACTCGCCATCGGCGCTCAATGAGATCAGCGCCTTGGCCGACTGCGCCCGGCCCAGCGGCCAGCAGGCGGGCGACAGGCCGATGCGCGAATGCCAGAAGGCGCACAGCACGCCGCCGCCCTTGTCCCAGACGGCCTCGGCGAGGGCCTCGTTCTCATGCGTCCAGCGGATGGTGGCGAAGCAGAAGCGCATCCATTGCGCCAGGGTCCACGCCAGAATCGTCTGGACGACCGGATTGCGCAACGGCCTCATGCGACGGTTTCGACCGTGACGGGGGGCGAGCCGTCCAGCGACTGCTGCTTGGCCAGGCGGGCGTAGAGGCCGCCCTTCCTGACCAGGGCGGCGTGGGAGCCCTGTTCGACGACGCGGCCGGCGTCGATCACATAGATGCGGTCGGCGTTCTGAACCGTCGACAGGCGGTGGGCGATCATCAGGGTGGCGCGGCCGTGCATCAGACGCTCCAGCGCCGCCTGAACCAGGGCCTCGCTCTCGGTGTCCAGCGCCGAGGTGGCCTCGTCCAGCAGCAGGATGGGGGCGTCCTTCAGGAAGGCGCGGGCGATGGCGATGCGCTGGCGCTGGCCGCCCGACAGGCGCATCCCGGCCTCGCCGACGCGGGTGGCGTAGCCCTCGGGCAGGGCGGTGATGAAGTCGTGGGCCGCGGCGAATCGGGCGGCCTCGACGATCTGTTCGGCCGACGCGCCCTTGCGGCCATAGGCGATGTTGGCGGCGACGGTGTCGTCGAACAGGAAGGGCTCCTGCGTCACCAGGGCGATGCGTTCGCGCAGGGAATGCAGCTGCAGCTCGCGAATGTCGCGGCCGTTCACCTTCACGGCGCCCGAGGTCACGTCATAGAAGCGCGGCAGCAGCGACAGGATGGTCGACTTGCCGCCGCCGGAGGGCCCCACCAGGGCGACGGTTTCCCCGGGCTTCACGGAAATGGACACGCCCGACAGCGTCGACGCGCCGTCTTCTTCGCCGGCTTTGTAGGCGAAGGAGACGTTCTCCAGGGCCACGGTCGCCGGACCGGGCGCCAGAGTCTCGGCGTCGTCGGCCTCGCGAATCTCGGGCTGGATGTCCAGGGCGGCGAACAGGCGGCGCGCGGCGGTCAGGCCCTCGCTCATCACCGTCTGCAGGTTGGTGACCTGACGCAGTGACTGGCCGGCCAGAAGCAGCAGGCCGATGAAGGCGGCGAACTGGCCCACGCTCATGGCGCCGTCCTGGGCGCGCCAGCCGGCGTAGGCCATGACAGCGGCGACCACGATCATGGCCACCATGTCGCTGGCCGGACCGGCGAAGGCGCGGGCGTTGGCGCCCTTGATGACGTGGCGCTGACGGCGCACCACCACGGCGGCGATATTGGCTTCCTCGGCGGCTTCGCGGTTCTCGATCTTGATCAGACGGACGCCGTCGAGGTTCTCCATCAGGGCGGTCGACAGGTTCTCGGTCTCGGCCATGGCGCCGCGCGCCGCCTTGCGCGTCTTCTTGCCGAAGCGGCGGATGATCAGGCTGACGGCGGGCACGCCCAGCAGAACGATGGTCGTCAGGCGCCAGTCGATGAAGCCCATCGACACCAGCACGGCGACCAGCGTCAGGCCGTGCTGGGTGTAGTTGACCACGCCCGAGGTGAAGGCCTCGCGCACCAGATTGGCGTCGAACAGGACCGACGAGACGAAGGCGCCCGAGTGCTGGCTGCGCAGCCGGGCCAGATCGGCGCGGATCATGGCGGCGAACAGGCGCACCTGGATGTCGCCGACGATGCCGTGGCCCAGCCGGTTGACCAGGGCCGCCTGGGCCAGGGCCGCCAGGTTGCGGATCAGGGCCACCGCCACGATGGCCAGGGGAATGAGGATGACCGCGTGCGCGGTCGGCACGTCGAAGACGCCCCACAGCCGGATCGGCATGTCCTGGCGCACGAACAGGCCGTTGATCGCCGGCTCCAGCAGCTTCAGCAGCGCCGCCGACAGTCCGCCCGCGATCGCGGCGCACAGCATGGAGGTGAACAGGGCGGTCTTGTGATGGGCGAGATAGTCGCGCCAAATCCGGCCCAGCAGGGGGCGCAGACGTTCTGCCGGTTCGGGGGCGGTCGTGGTCATCGGTTCTCGGTCGAACGGGTTGGGCGCCAAGTCAAGCCGTGCGGCGAAGCCTGCAGGTGACGCGGTGCGGTTTCATCGCTATCTGCGGCTTATGGAGCGCTATGATCTGACCAACCCGATGGGCCGATTCAAGGCGCATTGGTCTTATTTCTGGAAGGATCACGCCTTCCTGCGCACGGCCTTCACCAACGCCCACTGGCTGGGACCTGATCTGGTGCGCACTAACCAGCCGTCGCCGGGACAGCTGGCCTATTGGCGGCGGCGCGGTATCAAGACGGTCATCAATCTGCGCGGCCAACGCGACGAGGCCTATTACTGGCTGGAGAAGGCCGCCTGCGAACGTCTGGGCCTGACCCTGATCGACGCCCCGCTGGATTCCCGCGATGCGCCCGGCCGCGACCGCATCCACCGGGCGCGCGAGCTGTTCGGCGCCATCGAGTATCCGGCCCTGATCCACTGCAAGTCGGGCGCGGACCGGGCGGGGATGATGGCGGTCCTGTATCGCCACTTCCATCTGGGTGAACCCATCTCGGCGGCCATGTCGGAACTGGGCAAGCGCACCCTGCACAGCCGCGAAGGACTGACGGGGGTGCTGGACTATGTGCTGGAGAAATACGTCAACGAGGTCGAGCCGACCGGCGTCAGCTTCGAGGACTGGATCGACAGCGACGCCTATGATCCCAAGGCCATCCGCGCCGAGTTCAAGGCCGGCTGGTGGGGCAGGCTGGTGGTCGACCGCCTGCTGAAGCGGGAATAGGCGTCAGCCCCAGGGACCGCGCTTGGGACCCTTGCCATGAAGGGCGGCCTCGGCGTCATGGCGGGCCTTGCGGTCGGCCTCCCAATGACGGAACCAGCGCGCATAGCCGCGCTCGCGGCCGAGGACGACCAGCCAGAGCGCCAGCACCAACAGCAGCGACGCCAGGGCCATGATTTGCTGGCCGTCCAAATCGTAGCCGAACAGGGTCACGGTCGCGCCTCCGGTTCGTGAGGATGGTGATGGTGGGGCGGTTCGGCCGGGGTGATCGGGTCGTTCCAGGCGGTGTCCTGGTCTTCGCCCGGACGCGGCCTGTGAGGCGGCTGACGTCGCACCACCCAGATGATCGCGACCACGGCCACGATCACCAGAAGCAGGACGATCAGGGTGGGGATCATGGCGGTCGGGTCCTCTCAGAAACGCCAAAGGCGGCTGACGAGAAAGCGCGCCAGCCGCCTGTGCGGTTCCGAACGTCGCCGTGAGGCGCGCGTGAAAATCAGGCGTCGCTGCGCGGGTCGATCAGCTTGTGCGCGTGCAGGATGAAGTAGCGCATGTGGGCGTTGTCGACAGTGGCCTGGGCGCGGGCCTTCCAGGCCTGCTTGGCTTCGTCATAGCTGCCGTAGGCGCCGACGAACTCGACCTGGGCCAGGTCGCGGAAGACCGGCTCGGACGGGTGGCGCATTTCGCCGCCGATGACGAGGTGAAGCAGTTGGGGGTCGTGGGCGTCGGCCATGGATGGGGCTTCCATTGCAGGGAGGGTCAGATCGCCAGCGGGATAGGCGCTGTACGGCGCACGATCAACGGGTGAAGGGCCGGCGCGGCGCAGATCAGGCTGGTTTGTCGCGGATCAGGGCGGTTAAATCGCCACGGACGGCCCATGTGGTCGCTGACCTTGGCCCCGGCCTCCTCGGCGATCAGGGCGCCGGCGCAGACGTCCCAGTCCCATTTGGGGCTGATGGCGATCGCCGCGTCAAAAGCGCCGGCGGCGACCAGGGCCATCCGGTAAGCCAGGGCGTTGCGCTTGGTGAAGCGCATTTCCGGCCAGGGTTCGGCCCATTCTCTAGCCTCCATCAGCCGGGCGTCGGCTAGAAGCTCGGCGTCCTCCAGCGTGTCGGTGTCCGAGGCGCTGATAGGCCGGTTCTGCAACCGGGCGCCGCCGCCGAGCGTGGCCTCGAACATCTCGCCCAGCATGGGGGCATGGATGACGGCGGCGACGGGGCGACCGTCCTCGACGACGGCGATGGGCACGCACCACCACGGCTTGTTCTTCATATAGGCGACCGTGCCGTCGATCGGATCGACGACGAAGATACGCTTTTTCGTCAGGCGGTCGGCGTTATCCGCCGTCTCCTCGGACAGCCAGCCGTAGTCGGGGCGGGCGGTCAGAAGCGTGTCGCGCAACAACTGGTCCACCGCCAGATCGGCGCTGGTGACAGGCGAGCCGCCCTCCTTGGACCACACCTTCAGCCCCGCCTCGCGATGCTCGAGCGCCAGCCGGCCAGCGGCCAGCGCCGCATCGCGGATCAGCTCGAGGTCGGCAGCCCAAGGTGCTGAAGAAGCGTCGGTCATTTTCCGGCGATAGCGACCGCGTCGAACATCAGGGACGGGCTGTTGAAGGAACCGCGGAACTCCAGATCCGATCCGCGCACCAGTCGGGCGTAGAGGTCGATCAGATTGCCCGCCACGGTCACTTCGCTGACCGGATAGGCGAGCTGGCCGCCCTCGAACCAGAAGCCGGACACCCCCGCCGACCAGTCGCCGTTATTGCCGTTCAGCGACGGGCCGAACATGGAGGTGATCAGCAGGCCCGAACCGGCGTCGGCCATCAGGCCGTCGCGGTCGCGCTGACCCGGCCCCAGATGCAGGTTATGGGTCGAGACGCCCGAGGGGCCGGCCAGACCGCGCGAGGCGTGGCCGGTCGAGGCCAGACCCAGCTGGGCGGCGGCGGCCGTGTTCAGCAGCCAGGTGGTGATGACGCCGCCCTCGACGATATTGCGGCGTTCGACCGCCACGCCCTCGTCGTCGAAGGGGGTGGAGCCCAGGCCGCGCAAGCGGAAGGGATCGTCGATCAGGTTGACGCCTTCGGGCAGGACGCGCTGGCCCAGCTTGTCCTTCAGGAAGGAACTGCCGCGCGCGATGGCCGGGCCGGAAATGGCGCCCAGCAGCGGCGACAGGACCTGGGTGGCGATGCGGTTCTCGAAAATGACCGGGGCGGTGGTCGAGGCGATCTTGCGCGGGCCGACGCGGGCCACGGCCCGTTCGCCGGCCTTCAGGCCGATCTCGGCGGCGCCCGGCAGGTCGGACAGGTGGCGCGTCGCCCGGCTTTCGCCGCCGCGCTCCATCGCCCCGTCCTTCTCGGCGATGACGCCGACGCCCAGCGAGAAGGCGCTACCCTTGTGACGACCGTCGAAGCCGTGAGACGTGACCAGACGCCATTCGCTGGCCGACCAGGAGGCGTGACCGCCCTCGGAGCGGGCGACGCCCTCGACGCCCAGGGCGGCGGCCTCGGCCTCGGCGGCGGCGGCTTCCAGCGCCTCGGCGGTGCGTTCCGACGGATCGAACAGGTCGAGGTCGGCGTGCGGCCCCTGCGCCAGCCGGTCCTGCGGGGCCAGGCCCGCATAGGGGTCTTCGGGGGCCAGCTTCGCCATCGCCACGGCCCGGTCGACCAGGCGAGCGCGGGTGGCGTCGGACAGATCGGAGGCGGAAACCGTGGCCTGACGACGGCCGACGAAGACGCGCAGGCCCAGGTCGCGGGCCTCTTCGCGCTCGACCTCTTCCAGCTCGGCGTTGCGCACGCCGACGGACAGGGAGGCGCGGTGGGCCGAGACGGCTTCGGCGGCGTCGGCGCCGGCCTTCAGCGCGGCGGCGATCAGATCGTGGAGGATGTCGGGGGAGGGCGTCTGTTGGGACATGCCCCGATATGGCGGACCCGCCCCCGCATCGCAACCAGAAGGCTTAGATCACCGACCAGGCGATCAGGCTGACGGCGGCGATCAGCAGGGCCAGCCAGGTCAGGACCATGCCCGTGACCCGGCCCAGCGACGGTCCCTTCTGGAACAGCAGGCCGAGGCCGTGGATGACCCGGCCCAGGAACAGCACGCCGCCGACGCCGTGGATCAGCAGGGGCGGGGCGCCGACGAAGGCCAGCAGGATCAGGCCGCAGATGCCCGCGGGCACATATTCGGCGGCGTTGCCGAAGGCGCGGACGGCGGGGGTCATCTCGGGATTACCGCCGTCGCCGAACTCGATCATGAACCGACGGCGGCGGCCGACCACGACGCTGGACAGGACCAGCAGGGTCAGGATCAGCAATCCGCCCCACAGGGCGGCGGCCTGGATCGAAGGGACCATGCTCAGTTCTCCCGCCCGACCGGATACAGCCGGTAGCGCTGATCGTAGAAGGGGGTGCGTTCATAGAACCAGGCCAGACGCGCGTCCCCGTCGGCGGCGAAGGCGGGCTCGGCCGCCAGCTTGGCCTCGAACTCGGCCTTCAGCGCCGGATCGGCGGCTAGCATCTTCTCGGCCAGCGGGGCGATGGCGTAGGCCTCGATGTATTCGACGCGGCTCAGCACCTCGGGGAACATGCCCCAGGCGAAGAAGCTCTCGTTCGACTGCGGCTCCAGCAGCAGGATGGCGAGGTCGCCCATCGGTTGATCGGTCGGCACGCGCACCGAGCCGACGGGGAAGGTCCAGTCCTTGGCCTCGGCGCGGACCTCGCTGACCGTGATCGGCACATGGCCCTCGTTGGTGCGGGCCGAGACCTTGGGATCGACCAGGCGCAGCATGTCGACGGCGACGGTGCGCGGCGCGGCCAGCGTCTCCATCTGCACGCCGTGGGTCTTCAGCCGCTCAATGATGTCGGCGCGATAGGACGGCACCCAGTAGGCGGTCGGACGCTTCAGCGTCAGGGTCGGGTGCGAGCCAAAGAAGGGCACCTGCCACAGCACCGGGTCCGGCTGACCCAGCCAGCGCAGTTCGGGACGACCCGAGGCGGCGCTGTCGTAGGTGTCGTAGAGGATGCCCTTGAACGGGCGGATCCGCGTCGGCTGATCGTCGCCGTCGAAATTGGCGGGCAGTTCGGCGGGACGCAGGGCGCGGTCGGCGCTGATGGCGGCGCGCAGGGTCTGCGACTTGTCGGCCAGCAGCTTTAACGCCGATTCCAGGAAGATATAGGTGCCCAGAACCCGCTGCTCGTGCGGTTTCAGGCTGTGGTTCTCGATCAGGATGGTCGGGACGTGGGCCGCCGAGCCCCAGCCGTTGGAATAGCGCTCGCCCAGACCGCCGTCGTTCATGCCCTTCTTCGGATCGCGGTCGTCGATGGCGAAGACCAGTTCGCCGGGGATGTGCCCTTGCGCCTCTAGCGCGGCGTCCATGTCGGGCTTGAAGGCGTCGTCCAGCCATTGGGCGATGGCCGGGCTGCGGCTCCAGATGCCGTCCTCGCCGTTGTAGCCATAGGTGACGTCGTATTGATAATCGATGCCGTCGGTGACGTGGATGTCGAGGTAAAGGTCTGGATTGTACTTGTGGATCAGGCCCATGACGGCCTGCATCTCGGTCTGGTCCAGCTTCATGAAGTCGCGGTTCAGGTTCTGGTTGGTCGCCGTGTGACGCCAGCCCTGATTGCGCGGTCCGCGCTGGTTGGGGCGGGAATAGGGGCTGGTCCGCTCGTGCCCGTCCACGCTGAGGATGGGGATCAGGATCAGGTTGGCGCGGTCCAGCAGGCCGTCCTTGCCGTAGAAGGCCATGTCGCGCAGCAGCATCATGCCCGCGTCCTTACCGTCGATCTCGCCGGGGTGGATGCCGGCCTGGGCCAGCAGGACGGGCTTCTTCGGGTCGAGCGTGGCGCCGTCCTTGGACGCGATGACGGCGTAGATCGGCCGCCCCTCCGGCGAGACGCCGAACTGTTCGATACGGATCAGGTCCGAGGCCGCGTCCAGCCGGTCGAACCAGGCGCGGGTGTCGGCGTAGGTCGGGCTGAAATCACGGGCGGCGTCCGCCTCGAAAGCCGAGACCCACGGATCCGACGCGTCGCGCAGCAGGGCGCGGCTGGCGCCGTTCCAGGCAGGCGCGGGCGGCAGGAAGGCCTGGTCCCACGGGGCGGCGTTGGGCACGGAAGGGGACTGGGACATGGCGGGACTCGCGAGCACGGCGGTTAGGACGGCCGGCAGGATAAGGCGGCGCATACTGGCGCTCCGGTGGACGACCAGCGGACCTTAACCGCATTCGCCCCAGGCGCCAGCCGTCAGGCGCTGGTGAAGTCCATGATCCAGTTCACTTCCCAGGTCGCACCGTCGTCATAGGAGAAGGACTGGGTCCAGCGCGGGTGGGCCGTGTCGGTGCGGCTCCATTCGTAGCGGGCGATGATGGGGCGTCCGCCATCGACGTCCGGCCCCTCGAACCGGCCCAGGCCGTCGCGGAAGCGGCCGCGCACCGGGGGCTGCATCCGCCCGTCGGCGTCGCTGATCCAATAGATGGACCATTCGCCGGTCGCCCGGTCGAGTGTGCGCACGGCCATGCCCATCCAGCCGCGCGCCGCGCAGACTTGCTCCTCGACATTGGCCACGCCGCCCAGCTGGGGCCGGCATTGTGAGGTGCTTTCGAAGGAGTCCCAGTCGTCGCAGCCGACGCCGCGCGCCACCAGACGGCGGTGCTCCACGGTCCAATGGCCGAACTGAAAGTCGAAGTCGGCGGTGCGGGGCGCGTCGGCGGTTTGGACGGTCATGGCGGGTCTCCTCCTCACGATGGCTAAGGGCAGGCTGGGTCGGCCTCGAAAGCCGTGACCCACGGATCCGACGCGTCGCGCAGCAGGCTCCGTTCCAGGCGGGCGCGGGCGACAGGAAGGCCTGGCCCTACGGCGCGGCGTTGGGGCCTCTGACATGGCGGGACTCGACGCGAGCGCCGCGACGACGGCGAGGAACAGGCTGATGCGCATGGCGCCTGTTTTCCGCCGTCGCGGGCGCGCTGATCAAGTCCGATCAGCCGTTCCGTTTGGCGTGAAGACGGTCGATGGTGGTCTGGGCCTCTTGTCGGCGGGCCGTGTGCCTTTGCCATTCGGCCCGCTGGGCCTCCGTCAGGCCCCCGGCGGTTTCATTGGCGGCTTCGAGGTCGGCGATCTTGCCGTCCAGATCCTGCACTTCGTCCTCGGCCGCGGCCAGACGGTCCTGTTCCGCCTCCGAAAGGCGCGGACGCGGGCGGGGAGGCGCGCGACGGGCCATGCCCCCGGATCCCACGCGAACCTGAGCGTCAGCGATGGTGGGGCTATACAGGGCGGGCGTCGCCACAACGAGGGCGAGGGTCAGAATGAAGGCGGGCTTCATGGAGCACTCCGATTGATACTTCGAAACGCTATGACGAGATTACGGCTTCGTCATCTGAAATCTCATTTGAGACACATTTGGCCTTCTTGGACCCTATTTCCAGATCGGGGTTCCGTCGCCCGGCAATCCGAGGCGGTCCCAGAGGTCGTTGACTCGTTCGACCACGGCGTCGTCCATGCGGATTTCCTCGCCCCACTCGCGCTTGGTCTCCGGCTCCCACTTGTCGGTGGCGTCCAGACCAATCTTGGACCCCAGGCCGCTTTCGGGCGAGGCGAAGTCCAGATAGTCGATCGGGGTGTTCTCGATGACGGTGATGTCGCGGGCCGGGTCCATCTTGGTCGAGATGGCCCACATCACGTCCTTCCAGTCGCGGGCGTTGATGTCGTGGTCCACGACGATGATCCACTTGGTGTACATGAACTGCCGCAGATAGCTCCAGCAGCCCATCATCACCCGCTTGGCGTGGCCGGGGTAGGCCTTCTTCATCGACACCACGGCGATGCGATAGCTGCACCCTTCGGGGGGCAGCCAGAAGTCGACGATCTCGGGGAACTGCTGGCGGATCAGGGGGATAAAGACCTCGTTCAACGCCTCGCCCAGCACGGACGGCTCGTCCGGCGGACGGCCGGTGAAGGTGGTCAGATAGATGGGGTCCTTGCGCATGGTGATGGCGCTGACCTGGAAGACCGGGAACTTCTCGACCGAGTTGTAGTAGCCGGTGTGGTCGCCGTAGGGGCCTTCGTCCTCGAACTCGTCCAGCAGGACGTGGCCTTCCAGCACGATCTCGGCCTGGGCCGGCACCATCAGCGGCACGGTCTTGCACGGGACCAACTCGGCCTTTGAGCCGCGCATCAGGCCGGCGAACTGATACTCCGACAGGGTCTCCGGCACCGGGGTCACGGCGGCCAGGATGGTGCCGGGGTCGGCGCCGAGCACGACGGCGCAGGGCAGGGGTTCGCGCTTGCCCGCCTTCTTGTGCCGGGCGTAGTGCTGGGCGCCGCCGCGATGGGCCAGCCAGCGCATGATGGCCTTGTCCTTGCCCAGGACCTGCATCCGATAGATGCCCAGGTTGAAGTCGTCCTCGCGGTCGTCCGACGGCCCCTTGGTCACGACCAGACCCCAGGTGATCAGAGGCGCCGGCTCGCCGGGCCAGCAGCCCTGGATCGGCAGGCTGTTCAGGTCGATCTGGTCGCCCTTTAGCACCACCTCTTGAACCGGAGCCTTCTTCACGACCTTGGGCCGCATGGCCATGACCGTCTTGGCCAGGGGCAGCATCTCCATGGCGTCGCCGAAGCCGCGGGGCGGCGTCGGGTTGCGCAGGAAGGCCAGCAGTTCGCCGACTTCGCGCAACTCGCCCGCCGTGGTGCGGGTCTTGCCTTCCAGCGTCACGCCCATGGCGACGCGCTTCACCGTGCCGAACAGGTTGGCCAGGCAGGGAATGGGGCTGATCGAGCCGTTCGGCATGACCGGCTTCTCGAACAGGACCGCAGGGCCGCCGTTCCGCAGCAGCCGGGTCTGGATCTCGGTCATCTCCAGCGTGGTGGAGACGGGTTCGGAGACGCGAACCAGTTCGCCGTCGGCTTCGAGGACAGCGATGAAATCGCGCAGGGACTTGTAGGCCATGTGCTGACGCTTAAGCGGACGCGGGCCGTCTGTCACGCCGTCCGAAGGTGCGGTCGATCGCCACGACGATCAGGCCGACGATCAGGAAGAAGATCAGCAGGCCCGCGAAATAGACCATGGCCTTGCCCAGCCCCAGCTTGTCCACGTTCACGAACCAGTAGGGCCACCAGCCGCTCAATGCGCCGTGCAGCAAGGTCCAGGCCCCATAGGCCAGCACCGGGACCAGCCATTTTACCGGGTCGATCCAGCGCAGCCGCCCCTTGGGGGTGAACAGCAGCCAGTCCAGCGCGAAGCCGGCGGGCATGACATAGTGCAGCAGATCGTTGGCGACCAGCGACCAGACCTGAGGCTTCCCGGTGGCGGCCAGCAGGAAGTGATAGGTCAGGCCGACCACGACGATATACATGGCCAAGGCCGCTCGCACGCCCTCGCTGGCGGACCAGCGCCCCAGCCGGCTGCTCGGCGCCAGGACCGGCGCGGTCAGGGCCAAGGCGACCAGAATATTGCTCAGGATGGTGAAATAGCTGAAGAAATGCAGCGTCAGCACGCCCGGGGCCTGATCAGGATTGCCCGTTATGGTCACGCCATACTGCAGAGCCACGGCGAACCAGCCTATGCAAGCGAAGACGGCGCGATAGAGACGGGCGGCCATCAGCAGGCCGGAACGTCCGACCTCAGAGCCCAGACCGGCAGGCGCAGGGCGCGGATCGCGGCGTCGATCTGGGCGGTGTTCAGATGTTCGCGACCCGCCTCGACACGGCGCAGGCCCTCGGGTGTCAGGTTCAGGGCGACGGCGAGATCGGACGAGGCGACGCCTCGCTGATCGCGCCATCGCCGGATGCGGGCGCCGATGACGGCGTCGATCGGGTCAACGCCCGGAAACCCCAGAACCGAACCCATCGTCGCCTCCCGACGCCCCGATCAGGCGTTGCTGTCAGACGGCATCCTGATCCCATTGGAAGGCAGCGTCCAGCCAGTCGCCGAGGCGGCCGTCGGGACGGGCCAGGGCATGGATAAGCGCCATCTCTTCGGCCGACAGTTCGAAGTCGAAGATGTCGAAATTCTCGGCTGCGCGAGTTTCCTTGGCGGTGCGCGGAATGGCGGCCACGCCCTGCTGGATGATCCAGCGCAGGGTGACCTGGCCGTTGGTCTTGCCGTGGGCACTGGCGATTTCGCCGATCACCGGGTCGTCGGCGATCTTGCCCTGGGCCAGCGGCGACCAGGCGGTGATGGACGAGCCCAGTTCGCGCGCCGTCTCGATCAGCGTCTTCTGCGACAGATAGGGGTGATACTCGACCTGGTTGGTCACCAGCGGCGCCTTGGACAGGCCGGCCGCCTGACGGAACAACGCCGACGGGAAGTTGGACAGGCCGATGTGGCGGGTGAAGCCCTGTTCCTGCGCCTCGTTCAGGGCGCCGATGGTTTCCTCGAAGGACGGCGTCGGCTTGGGCCAGTGCAGCAGCAGCAGGTCGGGCGTCAGCCCCAGGCTGGCGGCCGATTCCTCGGCCTGACGCAGCAGGGCGTCGGCTTGGAAATGCTCGACCCAGATCTTGGTGGTGACGAAGACGTCCTCGCGCGCCACGATCCCTTCGGCCACGGCGTCGGCGATGCCGTCGCCCACGGCCTTCTCGTTCTTGTAGATCCAGGCCGTGTCGATGTGGCGATAGCCGATGCGCAGGGCCTCGCGCACCATGCGCCGCGCGTCCTCGCCTTCCAACTGCCAGGTGCCGAAGCCGAGCAGCGGAATCTCCACGCCCGAGGCGGTGACGGTCGGTTGGTTCGAATAGGACATGGGGAGGCTCCGGGCGCGGTCTGGGAGCGCTCGATATAGGCGCTGGATCAGCCTTCGCCATTCTCCAGCCAGTGGAAAATCCGGTCCACAGCGGCTCCATGCCCTTGCGGAAGGCGTCCCTGTGGCCGACGCGCCGCGCGCCGAACTCTAGGCGATTGACGCGGCGTCAGGTCAAGCGGTCAGTCTTTGGCGACAGGCGGCGAAGCTGTCACGGGGCCCAGCGCCAGGACGCCGTCGAACGCGCCTTCGCCGTAGGGGGTGAGCATGACGCCTCGCGCTGTGGCGTCGTAGCTGGCCGCCATCGGATTGGCGCCGCAAGCGTCCTGTCCGCAGTTCCAGGCTGTTCCGCCCTGTTGAACGACAAGCAGGCTGACGACTTCCTTGGCCGGAAGAAGGGCCGTCGCCGGCATGAGGTCGAAGCGTTCGAGATGAGTCTTGCGGGCGTGGATATTCCCGACGAGCGCCAGAACCCGCGCCTCCGGACGGGCATGAAGCGCGTCAGCAAGGCCAACCGCCATGTCGAGTTCATAGTAGTTCTGCGACAGGCTGCGCGGTCGGGATCGGTTAGGCTGGAAGGCGTGGAAGGCCACGTCGCGCCCCTCGGCCTTCAGGCCCCGAACCGATTCGAGCATGGCGAGCATGGCCGTGCTGGATCGACCGTCGGCCATCTTCGGGTCGAGGAACATGGTGCCGTTCAGCGTCGCGGCGGCGGCATCGGCGTCGGGCGCCGCCAGGAAGGCGTCGAGCTGAGGCTGCATCGACTGAGGCAACTCCAGAGCGACGGTCACGGCTCCCTGCGCGGCGGCGGCGCAGACCATTTCGGCGAAGGCGGCCGGCGTTTCCGTCGTGCCGTGCATCTCTCCCACAACCACGAAGCGGGTTTCCGGGCGCCACAAGGCGTCCGTGCCGGTTGGAGCCGAACAGGGCGTCGTGGCGAGAAGAGCGGCGGACAAAAGCGCAAGCATCGGATGGTCCTTTCCGGGATCAATAGGCCAGGGCGTTGCCGTCCTTGCGCATTTCGGTGGCGGCGCCGTAGGTCCAGCGGCCCTGTGCGTTGATCTGCTTCATGACGTTCTGATAGCCGCCGAAGCCGCCGTCGGGCGGGCCGAGGTCCCAGCCCATCGCGGTCAGTCGCTGCTTGGTCGCTGCCGGCACGCCGGATTCCAGGTGCAGCTTGCCGACGCCCTCGGCGGGCTGGCCGGTCGGCTCGGACGAGCCGTAGTGCTGCCAGCGCGGGCTGTCGCCGGCCTCCTGCGGGTCCAGGCCGTAGTCGACCATGTTGATGATGATCTGGGCCTGACCCTGGGGCTGCATCCCGCCGCCCATGACGCCATAGGCCAGCCAGGGCTCGCCGTCCTTGCAGGCGAAGCCGGGGATGATGGTGTGGAAGGGGCGCTTGCCCGGCGCATAGACGTTGGGGTGGCCGTCGGTCAGGGCGAACAGTTCGCCCCGGTCCTGGAACATGAAGCCCAGCGTCCGCCCGTCGGGGCCATCGGGCGTCAGGCCGGAGCCCATGCCGCGATAGTTGGACTGGATCCAGCTGACCATCATCCCGTCCTTGTCGGCCACGCTGAAATAGGTGGTGTCGCCCTGGGTCGGGGCGTCGCCGGGGAAGACCCGGTCCATGACGCGGTCGGGGTTGATCAGTTTCGCCCGCTCGGCGGCGTAGGTCTTGGAGTTCAGCCAGGCGGTCGGGGCCTTGCTGAACCGCTCGTCGGCGAAGTAGCGGGCGCGGTCCTCGAAGGCCAGGCGCTTGGCCTCGGCCTGGTGGTGGATGGAGGCGGCGGACTGGAAGCCCATGCCCTTCAGGTCGAACTGCTCGCAGATGTTCAGGATCTGGTTGGTCGACAGGCCCTGGGTGTTCGGCCCCAGGCTATAGACTTCGACCCCGCGATAGGTGGTCATCAGCGGCTCGACCCATTCGGTGCGATGGGCGGCCAGGTCGGCGCGGGTCATCCAGCCGCCGATGCGCTTGAAGTAGCGTTCGATATGGTCGGCGATCACGCCGTCATAGAAGGCGTCGCGGCCGCCCTCGGCGATCAGGCGCAGGGTGCGGCCGAGGTCCGGGTTGGCGAAGACCTCGCCCACGCGCGGGGTTCGGCCGTTAGGGCGATAGACCTTCTGACGGTTGTCATTCTCTTCGATCTGGGCGGCGGCGCGGTCGAAGCCGACCATGTTTCGCTCCAGATACCAGGCGATGACCTGGGGCATGGGCACGCCCTGTTCGCACAGTTCTGCGACGGGCAGCAGGACGTCCTTCCACGGCAGCTTGCCGTAGCGCTGGTGCGCGCTCCACCAGGCGTCGACCGTGCCGGGCACGTTGACGGTCACGGCGCCGTATTTGGGCAGGTAGCCGTCCGGGCCGGCCTTGGAACGGGCGGTGGCCAGAGACAGGCCGCGCGGGCTGTTTCCCGAGCCGTTGAAGCCGACGACCTTCTTCTGGGTCGGGTCCCACATCAGGCAGAAGGCGTCGCCGCCGATGCCGTTGGCGGTCGGCTCAAGGAAGCCCAGGGCGGCGTTGATGGCGATGGCGGCGTCGATGGCCGAGCCGCCGCGCCGCAGGGTGTCCAGACCGATCAGGGTGGCGGCGGGGTGGGCCGTGGCGGCTGCGCCGTTGGCGCCCCAGACGGTCGAGCGGCCGACGAACTTGGGTCCCGTCACTCGGTCGCCGATGCCGACGCCCGCATAGGGATCGGCCGGACGGGGGGCGGGGGCGGCGGGCCTGGGAGCCACGGCGGTCTGCGCGGCGGCTGAACCGGCTCCGGCCAGAAGGGCGCCTGCAGGCAGGGTGGACAGGAAGGTGCGGCGATGCATGGCGATTTCCCCCGAAATGAACAGCCTGCATCAAGGACCGGACGGCGGGCGGGAGCAAGCGTCGAGATGACGATCGGCGACGAATTCGGGCAAAGAAAAAGGGCCGCCCGACGGGGCGACCCTTTTCCTGATCCTCGGTGAAGAGGGTCTTAGCTGATGTCTTCGTTCAGAAGGCCGACCTTGTAGAAGCCGTTTTCCTGAAGCTTGTTCATGACTTCCATGAACTGGTTGTATTTCACTTCCGCCTGGGCGCGGACGAAGACGCGTTCTTCGCGGCAGTCGGTGGCCACATCCTGAGCCGCGCAGACGTCGGCCGGCAGGGTGGCGAGCGAGGTTTCCTTCTCGGCGATGTAGATGCCGCCCGCTTCTTGGATCGTGATGTACACGGGTTCCTTGGGCTTCTCGTTCGCGGCGGGCGGGGTCGCCGGCGGAAGGTCCAGCTTGATCGACACGGTGGCCAGCGGCGCGGCGACCATGAAGATGATCAGCAGCACCAGCATGATGTCGACGAACGGCGTGACGTTGATGTCCGCGTTCTGTTCGATCGTCTTGCCGCCTTGGCCCGCGGGACCGGAAAGTTTAGAGCCCATACGCCATCGTCTCCATCACGGCTCGCATTCTTCGGCGAGCAGCACTCAAAGGTATGGTTCGTCTCTTGGCGTCCCGCGCCGGGCTTGTAAAGCCGTCATGCGTGACGAATTCGCGTCATCGGGCAATAAGATTGCATAACCGGCCGTTTCGCAGGTGCGAGACGACCGGTTCAAACCCCTTGCTCTCAGCCCTTGGCCAGCCTGAGGAAGCGGTCAGCCAGGGCCGGGTCGTCCTTGAAGGCGCCGGTGAAGCGGGTGGTGATGGTGGTGACGTGGCGGTGATGCACGCCGCGCGTGGTCATGCACTGGTGGGCGGCGTCCAGCAGGACGGCGACGCCCCGCGGCTGCAGGTGCGATTCGATGGCTTCGATGATGTCGTTGGTCAGCGTCTCCTGGTTCTGCAGGCGACGGGCGTAGATCTCGACCACGCGCGCCAGCTTGGAGATGCCCACGACCTTTTCGCCCGGCAGATAGGCGACATAGGCCTTGCCCAGGAAGGGGGCCATGTGGTGCTCGCAGTGGCTCTCGATCTCGATGTCGCGCAGGATGACCATGTCGTCATAGCCGGTCACGTCCTCGAAGGTGCGCGACAGCTCCTTGCCGGCATCGGCGTCATAGCCGTCGAACCATTCGCCATAGGCGTCGACAACGCGCTTGGGCGTATCGATCAGGCCGGGACGTTCGGGATTGTCGCCCGCCCAGGCGATCAGGGTGCGCACGGCTTCAAGCGCCTGCTCGCGGCTGGGGCGCTTGAGGGCTTCCTCGTTGGCGACGAGAACGGGCTTGGCGGGCGTGTTGCTCATGAATCTGTCCAACGGCGGCGGGGGAGGGCCCGCTGCGGCTTACCTTTTACCAATGGGCGTAGGATGTGTATCAGGCCGCTATATGGGACAGGTTGTCCGTCCCGCAAGAAAACTCGCAAAGACTGCTCCTGATGCCGTTGCACATTCATGACACCCTGCGCCGTGAAAAGCGTCTGTTCGAACCGCGCGATCCGAGCCGGGTGACCCTCTATGTCTGCGGGCCGACGGTTTATGACTACGCCCATATCGGCAATGCGCGCCCGCCGGTGGTGTTCGACGTCCTGGTGCGGCTGCTGCGCCGGACCTATGGCGCGGATCAGGTGATCTACGCCCGCAACGTCACCGACGTGGACGACAAGATCAACGCCAAGGCCGCCCGTGAAGGTGTCGCCATCGGCGAGGTCACGGCCCGCTACGAGGCCGCCTATCTGGCCGACATGGGCCTGTTGAACGTGTCGCCGCCCGATCTCGCCCCGCACGTCACCGACTATATCGACGCCATCGTCAGCCAGATTCAGGCCATCGTCGACGCCGGCTGCGCCTATGCCGCCGAAGGTCACGTGCTGTTCGACGTGTCCAGCTACCCGGCCTACGGCGCGCTGTCGGGGCGCAATCTGGACGACATGATCGCCGGCGCCCGCGTCGAGATCGCGCCCTACAAGAAGAACCCGCACGACTTCGTCCTGTGGAAGCCGTCCAAGGCCGACGAGCCGTCCTGGCCGTCGCCGTGGGGCGAGGGGCGTCCCGGCTGGCATATCGAATGCTCGGCCATGATCGAACAGACCCTGGGCCTGCCTATTGACATCCACGGCGGTGGCATCGACCTGGTCTTCCCGCACCATGAGAACGAGATCGCCCAGGGCGTCTGCGCCCACGGCCACGCGCATGGGGATAAAGCGCATGACGAATACGCCCGCTACTGGATGCACAACGGCTTCCTGACCGTGGACGCGGAGAAGATGTCCAAGTCGATCGGCAACGTCCTGCTGCTGCACGATCTGGTGCAGGCCGTGCCGGGCGAGGTGGTGCGCTGGGCCTTGTTGAGCGCGCATTATCGTCAGCCTCTGGACTGGAACCAGACCCTGCTGGAGCAGAGCCGCAAGAACCTCGACCGCCTGTACGGCGCCCTGCTGCGGGCGACGGCGGTCGAACCTTTGACGGACGAACCCCCGGCGGAGTTCCTGAAAGCCGTCGAAGACGATCTGAACACGCCCGGCGCCATGGCGGTGCTGTTCGGCCTGTCCAGCGAGATCGAGCGCGGCATGACCGCTGGCGACATCGCGGCGGTGGGGACCGCCAAGGGGCAACTGATCGCGGCGGGATCGATTCTCGGCGTGCTGCTGGCCGATCCGTCGGAATGGTTCTCGGGCGTGGACGAAGGCCTGAAGGTCGAGGTCGAAGCCCTGCTGGCCGAACGTCAGACGGCGCGCGCCGAAAAGGACTGGGGCGAAGCCGACCGCATCCGCGACCGCCTGAACGAGCTGAACGTGGTCGTCATGGATGGCCCGCAGGGCGCGACGTGGCGGGTGAAGGGCTGAGTCTTTTCTCGGATCTGCGGGAACGGTGAAATCTGATATGGATGGGGTCGGAACACAGGCGGAACCGGGAGATTAGCCTATGTCTCGTTTCAGAAATGCGCTGCCCCAGCTTGGCGGCGACATGTTCCTGACCGACGCCGGTCTGGAAACCGACCTCATCTTCAACCGCAACATTCCGATCCGGGAGTTCGCTGCCCACACGCTGCTGCCCGACCCGGCAGGGCGCGCGGCTCTGGAGGCCTATTTCAGCGGCTTTCTGCGTCTGGCGCAGGAGGTGGGCGCCGGGTTCATCCTCGACGCCGTGACGTGGAAGGCGCAGCGGCGCTGGGCGTCTGATCTCCAGGCGTCGATCGAAGAACTGCAGGCCGCGAACGAGGCGGCGGTGGCTTTCGCCGCCGCCCTGCGTGATCGCGCGGACAATGCCCGGCCCATCGTCCTGGGCGCCTTGATCGGCCCTCAGGGCGACGCCTACCGACCGGAGCGCCGCATCGCGGCCGAAGACGCCGAGGGCTACTTCGCAGAGCAACTCGGCTGGCTGGCGGCGACCGAGGTCGACATGGTGACCGGCCTGACGTTCAACCAGGCGGGCGAAGCCGTCGGGTTGGTGCGCGCGGCGAAGGCCTTGGGCCTGCCTGCGGTGATTTCTTTCACGGTCGAAACCGATGGCGCGCTGCCCGACGGTCAGCCCCTGGCCGAGGCGATCGCGGAGGTGGACGCCGAAACCGATCAGGGCCCGGCCTATTTCATGATCAACTGCGCCCATCCCGATCATTTCGCCAGCGTTCTGGACGGGCGCGACTGGACCCGCCGGATTCGGGGCGTTCGCGCCAACGCTTCACGGCGCAGCCATGTCGAACTCGATGAAGCGCCCGATCTCGATGCGGGCGATCCCGATGAATTCGGCCAGTTGCACGGCAGGCTGCGTGACCGTCTGCCCTGGATCAACATATGGGGCGCCTGCTGCGGCGGCGACCTTCGCCATGTTAGCCGGATCGCCAGGGCCGTCAGCGACGGCCCGCCCGCTTAGCGCGCCTTTCGGATCAGCTCGTCGGCCAGCATGTCCGTCAGATAGCCGTCCGCGACCCGCCCGTTGGCCTGCTGCCAGCGGCGCAGGGCCGTGCGGGTGTTGGTGCCGATGACGCCGTCCACGCCTTGCGTGTCGAAGCCCATCTTGGTCAGGGCCGTCTGGGCGCCGACGCGCTGTTCGCGGGTCAGGGGGCCGTCGTTGGGCCAGGTCGCGGTCAGCGCAGGCTTGCCCTGCACCCCGTCGGCGATCAGGCCGATAGCGAGCGCATAGCTGACCGAGTTGTTGTAGCGCCGGATCACATAGTGGTTGGGCAGGGCCAGGAAGACCGGCCCCTTGGCGCCCTGCGGCAGCAGGATGGTCGCGCCCTCGGCGGCTTCATCGGCGTTCAGGACCGCGCCGTTGGCCAGACGCACGCCGCGCCCCGCCCAATAGGCCCAGTTGTGCTTCGGCCCCTCGGCCTGGCTGTAGTCGAAGCCGGCGGGCAGGATGACCTCATAGGCCCAGCCCTGGCCACGCTTCCAGCCGGCCTGGGCCAGCAGATTCGCCGCCGAGGCCAGGGCGTCGGCGTCCGAGCCCCAGATGTCGACCTTGCCGTCGCCGTTCTGATCGACGCCCAGCTTCAGATAGCTGTCGGGCATGAACTGGGTCTGGCCCATGGCGCCGGCCCAGCTGCCCTTCAGGCCTGCACGATCGCGACGACCGTCGACGACGATGTCGAGCGCGTTCTTCAACTGGTCCTCGGCCCAGGCGCGGCGGCGGCCTTCATAGGCCAGGGTCGCCAGCGAGCGGATCACGTCGAAATCGCCCTGAACCTGACCGAAGGCGCTTTCCTGAGCCCAGACGCCCAGAAGAATCTCGGTCGGCACGCCGAATCGCTGGGTCACCTCCCACGGCACGCGGTCGACGCGTTGGCGGGCCATGGCGATTCGCGAGGCCGCCGTGGCGCTCTTGATGTAGTCGCCGGCGGGGCGCGAGAATTCGGGCTGGTTGCGGTCCAGGCGGATGACGCTGGCGTTGGGCGTCACGTTCTGCAGCTCGCGCGAATACTCCCACTTCCGCGCGCCGCCGTGGCGGCTGAGGAAGCCCTGCTTCCACGCCTCGAAGCCCGCCTGATCATAGGCGTCCGACAGGTCCATGGCGGCCGGGGGCGGCGTCGAGGGCGGCGTGGCGGGGGCCGGCTCGACGACCGCCGGGGGCGCGGGCTGCGGCTGTGGCGGCGTCGGCATCATGGGCGCGCAGGCGGCGACCGAACCAAGCAGGACAAGACGATAAGCGATACGCATGACCACAGGCTAACGCCCCCGAATTCCACTACCAATCACAAGCGCGCGAAGCCTGTCGGGGTTTCCGTGATAAGGGTTAAGGCGGCGCTAACCTTTGCGACGGCGGTGCTTTTAACAGGCGGGAATCTGTCTTCGGACACGGCCCGGCGGCGGAGGCGCGACGTGCCGGACGGCCAGGTCCAGAGACGCTCCGTTCGACCCGGGGACAGGCTCCAGCGGAATCCCGGTGCGGAATGTTGACGAAAGGCGAGGGCCTCTCTATACGCACCGCTCCGCCGCAAGGTCCTGTCCGCAGGGTTTCGCGCATTTGTTTTTTGACGCCCTCACGGGCCTCCAATTTTCGGGACGTCCGACCATGAAGGTCCGCAGCTCGCTCAAGTCGCTCAAGACCCGCCACCGGGACTGCAAGATCGTTCGCCGCAAGGGCGTGGTCTATGTGATCAACAAGACCGACCCGCGCTTCAAAGCCAAGCAAGGCTAAGAACCGCGTCGGCGCCCGCAAGGGCGTCGCGGTTGCGATATCCACAAGGCTGCGGACATTGTCCGCGGCCTTTTTCGTGTCCGGCGTTGAGCCGCGCCGCGCGGCGTGGTTAGCGTCCGGGTCATTCTTGTTGCCCAATCGGCCTTTGGCCTGCTTGAGGGCGTTTGTGCTTAGTCGCTCTTGTTGGCCACGGCTGGCTGGGGCGATTCCCTTTCTGCTCTGACGGCCCTTGGCCTGCTTGAGTTCTGGAGTCTCTCCCATGGCCGACGACGCCCCCGCCTTCGACGCCTCTGCTGCTGACGTCCTGACCGCCACGGCTCAAGGCCGTCTGCGTTCCATCATCGAACGCCTGGAGCGCCTCGAAGAGGACAAGCAGGCCGTCATGGTCGACATGAAGGAGGTCTTCGCCGAGGCCAAGGGCGAGGGCTATGACGTCAAGGTGCTGCGCAAGGTCCTGCGCCTGCGCAAGCAGGACAAGGCCAAGCGTCAGGAAGAAGAAGCGATCCTGGACCTCTACCTGTCGGCCCTCGGCGAGATCTGAGGGAGGCGGGCCTGAAGCGCACCCCCTTCAAGCCCCCCTGCGACGGCCCTTCACGCTCCAGCAGCCTGAAGGGCGGCGACGCGAGCAAGCTGCGGTCCAGCGGCTTCTCGCGCTCAAGCAGTCCGAAGGACGGTAGCGCTCCCAAGCTGCGCTCAAGCAGCCCGAAGGGCGATAGCGCCAACAAGACTCGCTCAAGTAGTCCGAAGGACGGTAGCGCCCCTAAAAAGAAGCCTTCGCTGTCTCCCTGGGAGCAGCAGAAGGAAGCGGCCCAGCGGGCGGCCTTGAACGCCCTGAAACGCGCCCGCCGCTCGGCAGAGAAGGCGGGCGTTTCGCTGTCGGAATGGGAGGGCGAATTCCTCGATTCGGTGGGCGAGCGAATCCAGACCCACGGCCGCGCATTCGCCGACCCCGAGAAGGGCGCGCCCGGTCAAGCCTTGTCGACCATGCAAGGCCGCAAGCTGAAAGAAATCACCGCCAAGGCCAAGGGCGAGGAGCCCAAGCGTCGCTGGACGCGAACACCGACCCGCGATCTGGCGGATCCTGAGTCGGATTAAACCTTGGTCACAAAAGCAGAACGCTGTTTTCAAGTCGTCGAGCTTGCCTCTAAAGCGCCGTTTCAACAGTGACGGCAGAGAGGCCATTGTGCGCAAGCTTGCAGGAATCGTGTGCGGCCTGGTCATGGCCCAGACCCTGGTCATGGGGGGCCCTGTCGCCCAAGCTCATGACGTCCGGACGCTTGCGACCGGTGAGCACCAGCAGGTCGTGAACGGGGTGCGCCTCTGGTATCGCGTCGCGGGCCAGGCCGAGGGCGCGCCGGTCGTCTTCCTGCACGGGGGGCCCGGACAGGGCAGTCAGACCTTTGCCCGTTTTGCCGGACCCGAGCTCGAGCCGCATCTGCGCATGGTCTATCTGGACCAGCGGGGCAGCGGCCGCTCGGAACGGCCGTGGGACGAGGCCTACTCTCTGGATCTGCTGGTTGAGGATCTGGAGCAGCTGCGCAAGTTGTGGGGTGTGGAACAGATTGTGGTGGTCGGGCACAGCTTTGGCGCCATCATCGCGCTGGAATACGCCGCCCGTTACCCCAGTCATACCGAGCGGCTTATACTGACGGCTGCGCCGCCGGATTTACCGGGGGCCATAGAGGGGCAGTGCGACCGGCTGGCTGTGGTCGATCCCGAGGCCTATCAGCGCGCTGTGGAGCAAAAGCCTGAGGGGATGAAGGCCCGCTGCAATGCCTTTAGCGCTGGGCGCGCCTTCATCGATTCCGCCATGTTCCCGGACCCGGCCATCATGACTCTGGTGGATGAAACGGATGGGCAGGAGGGCCTGCGCAACACCGGCGAAATAGGGCGTGTCCTGTTCGGGCATGGCCTGATGGATTACCGCTTTGAGGGCCACAAGAGCCTGACAATGCCCGTCATGATCGTTGCGGGTGGGGCCGACTACCAGACGGGCGTGGGACCGCAGCGGGCGCTGGCGTCCGATCTGCCCAATGCACAGGTGCTGGAATATGAGGGCCGTGGACACTTCATGTTTGTCGAAGATCCTGCTCGGTTCGCCGCAGACGTGGTCGCCTTCCTGAAGCCCTGAGATCTGGCGTCGGCGCAACTGAAAGACTGACGACGCCGCAGCCGTCGCCGGCTACGGCGTCAGATCGCGTCTAGCGCGCCGAGCGGGCGGCCAGCAGGCCCATGATCCTGTAGGCCATCTTGAAGCCCAGCGGCCCCACGAACAGGGTGAAACAGAAGGCGATGGGCCAGGCCGTGATGAAGGCCTTGGGCCATTCCATCAGCCAGTGATGAGTGGGGCCAAGCGCGATCAGGCTCATGACGCCGGACATGGAGAAGGCCATCATCATGGTGATGAAGCCTTGGGCCAGCAGGAGGACTTTCTTCTCGTTCACGTCGTTCTCGCAATTGCGGACGGCGAACGAGGATCGAATACCCCGGGCGCCCTCCTGATCAGGTGGCGCCGCGGGTTCGCGCAAAAACTGCGCGACTAGATCTCGCCTGAGCGAGGGCCGGAATAACCACACCGGCCTCAAAATCTTTTCGACGGTCGCGGCAATAGAGGCGCCGATCGGTCGCGTCAAGCGATGCGGGACCGGGCGGGGCGCGCCGGGGCCGAATCGCTACGGGCCGAGGGTCTGAAGGCTCAGCCCGCTTCCTTCAGCTGCTCCTCCAGCCCCTGTTCGCGGACCTTTCGGTACAGGGTCGAGCGGCCGATGCCGAGGCGACGGGCGATCTCGCTCATGTGGCCGGAATAGACCTCGATGGCGTGCTGGATCAGGTCGCGTTCGATCTCTTCCAGGGTGCGCAGGTGGCCGCGCGCGTCGATGATGCGCACAGGACTGTCGGGCAGGGCCTCGGCCCCCGTGTCGCCAGCGGGCGTCTCGGCGCGGTCATGCGAGATGACGCCGCCCGAGGTCAGGGGCATGGCGACGCCCGAGATGGCCGGGAAGTCGTGCGGCTGCAACAGCGGCGAATCGGCCAGCACCAGGGCGCGATAGATCGAGTTTTCCAGCTGGCGCACGTTGCCGGGCCAGTCGAAGGCTTGCAGCAGGGCCATGGTCTCGACGGCGCAGCCAGCGACGCGCTTGCCTTCTTCCACGTTGAAGCGGGCGATGAAGTGCTCGACCAGGGCCGGGATGTCCTCGCGCCGTTCGCGCAGGGCCGGGGCCTCGATCGGGAAGACGTTCAGGCGGTAGAACAGGTCCTCGCGGAAGGCGCCTTCCTTGACCTGCTGGGCCGGGTCGCGATTGGTGGCCGAGACGATGCGGACGTCGACCTTGACCGCGCGCTTGGCGCCGACCGGGTCGATCTCGCCCTCTTGCAGAGCGCGCAGCAGCTTGACCTGCATGTCCAGCGGCAGTTCGCCGATCTCGTCCAGGAACAGGGTGCCGCCGTTGGCCTCCATGAACTTGCCGAGGTGTTTGTCGGTGGCGCCGGTGAAGCTGCCCTTCTCGTGGCCGAACAGGATCGACTCGACCAGGTTGGCGGGCAGGGCGCCGCAGTTGACGGCCACGAAGGGCTTGCCGGCCCGGTCCGAGGCGCCGTGCAGGGCGCGGGCGATGACCTCTTTACCCACGCCGCTTTCGCCGGTGATCAGAACCGGGATGCCGGACTTGGCGGCGCGGACGCCCAGAGCCTTGACCATGCGCATCGGCGGGCTGTCGCCGACGATGTCGTCGAACGAGGTGCGGCCCGAGACGTGCTTCTTCAGGCGGCCGATCTCGGCCGACAGCTGGGTCAACTGCAGGGCGTTGCGCACCCCGATCAGAAGGCGCTCAGGCCCGACCGGCTTGACGAAGAAGTCCTGGGCCCCGGCCTGCATGGCCTTGACCACGGTCTCGATGCCGCCGTTGGCGGTCAGGACGATGACCGGCACGGCCACGCCCGCCGTGCGGATCTCCGCCAGCGTCTCCAGCCCCGACAGGCCGGGCATGACGAGGTCCAGCAGCACCACGTCGGCCCCGCCGCCCTTGGTCAGGCGGTCGATCGCCTCGCCCCCGCTTTCGGCGTGGACGACGGCATAGCCTTCGCGGTCGAGCACCGCCTGAATCAGGCGGCGCTGCGTGGGATCATCGTCGACGACCAGAACGGTCTTGGCCATGTGAAACACACCCTAAAACATCACCGTAACGGCCGTCCTCGTTGCTCGGGATCGGCTCGTTTCGAGCTGACCCTAGGCCACAGGGGGTGAAGATCGGGTTTCGGAGAACTGAGTCAGGGGTTAACGGCGACAGGCGGCGGCCATGTAGCAGCCGCGCCGGGCGGTGTGGATGTGAACGGTCCGGATCGCGGGGTCGGCCAGGCGTTCGGCCAGCCAGGCCTCGACGGCCTCGTCCTGCGCGACCTCTGCATCCGTCATCATCCAGTCGCGATCATAGGCCCGCAGCGACAGCAGGCGACCGACCAGAATGGCGGGCAGGGCGTCCACGACGGGCGGCGCTTCCACGGCGGCTTCGCGCACGAAGATCGGCCCGGTCGCCCGATAGGGCGAAGCGGACGTCGTCAGGTGGCCGTGGTTGAGCAGGATCAGGCGCTCGCCGGGTTCGGCGTCGATCAGCGAGACGCGGCATGGGGCGCTGTTGGGCGTCTCCGCGATCATGCGTCGGGCGCCCTGTTGTTCCAAAGCTGCGTCGTCGAGGGCGAAGAGAGGCCGAAAGGGCGCGAGCGGCAGGGGGGTGATGCAATAGGTCATGGGGCGTCATCGCGCGGTGGGCCGAGCGTGTCTGGCGTCTTTCGGACGTTGCGTCCTGGGCCCGCCGTCTCCACAACAGCGGCATGAACGCGCCCATCCAGACCCCCGACCTGACCCCCGACTTGGCCGACGCCCCGCTGTGGGACCTGTCCGACCTCTACGCCTCGCGCGAGGATGCGCGCATCGCCGCCGACCTCGAGCGGACCAAGGCGTTGGTGGACCGGATGAACGCCTATCAGGGCCAGTTGGTCGGCCAGCGCGGCGAGGCGGCGGCGCTGGGTCAGGCGCTGGATCAGACCATTGAGCTGTACGAGCAGGCGGCGGACGTCATGGGCGGCCTCGGCGCCTACGCCTTCCTGGCGGCCTCCACGGCGCGCGACGATGCGGGCGCGCAAGGGTTCGAGGCCAATATCCGCGAGAAGATGACGGTCATCGCTGCGCCGACCGTCTGGCTGACGCTGGAGATCAACCAGCTGGACGAGGCCGAGATCGCCGCGGCTCTGACCGCCCATCCGGCCGCCGCGCGCTGGTCGCCCTGGCTGCGCCGGGTGCGGGCCATGAAGCCGCACGAGCTGTCCACCGAGCTGGAGACCTTCATCGCCGAGCGCGGCCCCATCCAGGCCCAGTGGCCGCGCCTGTTCGACGAGACCCTGGCGGCGCTGCGGGCCGAGGCGGACGGCGAGAGCCTGACCCTGTCGGAAGCCCTGAACCGCCTCAGCGACGCCGACGGCGCCAAGCGCGCGTCAGCCGCCGAGGGCCTGTCGCAAGCCTTCGCCGACAAGGCCCAGACCATGGCCATGGTCATGAACACCGTCGCCGCCGACAAGGCGCTGGAGGACAAGTGGCGCGGCTTCAAACGCCCCGCCGACAGCCGCCACCTGGGCAACGAGGTGGACGGCGAGAGCGTGGACGCCATGGCCGAGGCCGTGGCCGAAGCCTATCCGCGCATCTCGCACCGCTATTATGCGCTCAAGGCCAAGGCCATGGGCAAGACGGCGCTGGATCACTGGGATCGCAACGCCCCCATTGAGGCGACGCCGCCGCGCACCTATGACTGGGCTCAGGCCCGCGAGGTGGTGCTGGCCAGCTTCGGCGATCTGGGCGGCGACTTCGCCGAGCGCGCGGGCTGGTTCTTCGACCGGCCGTGGATCGACGCCAAGGCGCGGGCGGGCAAGCAGTCGGGGGCCTACGCCCACCCGGTGACGGCGGATCGCCACCCCTACGTCTTCCTGAACTGGATGGGCGAGCGGCGCGACCTGCTGACCCTGGCCCACGAGCTGGGCCACGGGGTGCACCAGACCCTGGCGGCGGCGCAAGGGAGCCTGCTGGCCGACACGCCGCTGACCCTGGCCGAGACGGCCTCCATCTTCGCCGAGGGTCTGACGTTTGATCGGCTGCTGGCCGAGGCGACGCCCGAGGATCAGCGCGCCCTGCTGGCCGGTCGCATCGAGGACGGGCTGAACACGGTGGTGCGCCAGATCGCCTTCCACCGCTTCGAGACCCGCTTCCACGACGAGCGCGCGGCGGGCGAGGTCCCCGTCGAGCGCATCGGCGAAATCTGGATGGAGGAGCTGGGATCCAGCCTCGGTTCGGCGGTGACGCTGAACCCGGGCTATGAGAACTGGTGGGCCTATGTCAGCCACTTCGTCCACTCGCCCTTCTATGTCTACGCCTACGCCTTTGGCGATCTGCTGGTCGCGGCCCTGATGGAGACGCGGGCCAAGGACCCGGCGGCGTTCACGCCCCTCTATCGCGACCTGCTGTCCGGCGGCGGGGCGCATACCTATGTCGAGGCGCTGAAACCCTTCGGCCTCAACCCGCGCGACCCGGCCTTCTGGACCATCGGCACCAAGCGGCTGGAGCGGCTGGTGGATCAGTTCGAGGCGCTGGGCTGAGAAAATCCCTTCTCCCCTTGCGGGAGAAGGTGGCCCGTCACGGCCGGATGAGGGGTTTCTCGACAGTGGATATTGGCGACGTTTGAGGCAGCGCGACCCCTCATCCGTCAGGCTTCGCCTGCCACCTTCTCCCGCAAGGGGAGAAGGAAGGGGTTCCGCCGTTGACAGCGGGCGCCGCGACGTAAAGCGTGGCGGTATGAAACACGCGTATCGCGCCCTCGCTCTCGCCGCCGTTCTCACCCTGCCGACGACGGCGCTGGCCCAGACGCCGCCGACCGCCAACCATCGCGCCCTGGCGGCGGGCTACAAGGCGCTGACGATGTGCAGCGCCCTGCATACGGCGAAGGAAGCGGGCGCGACCCGCACCCCGGCCAGCGTCGAGGCGAACGAGCTGGTGGGAATCTATCCCGAGCTTCAGCCTCTGGTCGACGGGATGACGGCCCAGATGTCGGGCGATGTCGTCTCCGTGGCCTGGGACGAGAGGGCCCCCGCGCGCGTCGCCGTCCACACGCCGGGACGCGGCTGCGTCATTCAGCCGATGGGCTATGTCGTGGGCGGCGCGCCCGCGCGGGCGCCGCAAGCGCGGCGGACCTCGGCGGCGGCCTTGCCGACGGGGCAGGCGCAGGGCGATGCGGCGGCGCTGGACGCCGCCGTGGCGCAGGCGTTCGGCGGCGGTTTCGGCGCGGGCGCCAATACGACCGGCGTGGTCGTGCTGCAGGACGGCCGGATCGTGGCCGAGAAATACGCCGAGGGCTTTGGCCCCAACACGCCCCAGCGCACCTGGTCGGTGGCCAAGAGCCTGGCCGGGACCCTGATCGGGGCGGCGGTCCAGCGCGGCGAGGTCGATGTGAAGGCCCCCGCCGCCATCGCCAACTGGCGGGGGCAGGGCGATCCGCGCGGCGCCATCACGCTGGAGGCCCTGATGCGGATGGCCTCCGGCCTGACCAGCGACACGGCGGGCAACCGCACCGACGCCCTCTATTTCGGCGGAACCGCCGTGGACGAGCAGGCGCCCGGCTGGCCGCTGCTGGCGCCGGTCGGCTCGACCTACCGTTACGCCAACAACGACACCCTGCTGGCGGTCCTAGCCGTCGCGCCGACGTTCGCCGCCCATCCGCCGGCTGAACTGTTCGACCGTCTGGGCATGACGCACACCTTCGCCGAGACCGATTGGCGCGGGAACTACATCCTGTCGAGCCAGGTCTGGACCACGGCGCGCGATCTGGCCCGCTTTGGCCAGCTCTATGTTCAGGATGGAGTCTGGGAGGGCGAGCGCATCCTGCCCGAGGGCTGGCGCGCCTTCGTCTCGACGCCCTCGGGGCCGCAGCCGCCGACCGGCGCCTTCGGCTATGGCGCGACCTTCTGGGTGATGAACCGGTCGGACGGCGTGCCCGCCGACGCCTTCGCCGCTTTCGGCAATCGCGGGCAGTATGTGGTGATCGTGCCCAGCCGCAACGTCGTCATCGTGCGGCGCGGCGAGGACCCGACGGGCAAGGGTTTCGACGTCGCCGCCTTCGCCCGCGACGTTCTGGCCGCGCTTGATTGAGGCGGGGCCTTGAGCAGCGCGCCCCGACCGCTATAAGGGCCGTCGAAATCTCGACTCTTTTTCGGAAGACCTGAATGGCCGACCAGCACGCAGACAACGCCGAACACGCCTATGTGCACGGCTCGATGGAAATCTCGGAACAGGTTTCGACCTGGCACCTGTTCCAGTTCCTGGCCAAGTGGGGCTCGCTGCTCATGGCCGCCGTCCTGCTGTTCCTGACGGTCTGGTTTGCGGTGGGCGCCGGCTTCATCGCGGGTGCCATCAGCGCCGTGGCCCTGTTCGTGGCCGGCTTCTTTGCCCTGCGCTCCAAGCCCGCGCACTGAGGCCCGCGCCGCGCTCGCGGCGTATCGAATCATGAAAGCCCGTCGAGCTTCGCGTTCGACGGGCTTTTTCGTGTCTTGAGTTGTAAACGGGCGGGTCGAAAGTTGCGTTTTGGGCGCGTAATTCGCCCTCTCGTCGCAACAAATCGTCAGGCTCGCGGGTCCATTTGCGCTTTGACGCCCGCTTCCGCTTCGTCCTAACGTTCGGGCTCTGGGGGACAAGGGAGGGATTCGCTTGGCTGTCGCCATCGCCGTGACCCGCGAGCGCCGTGAAGGCGAAGCGCGCTGCGCCGTAACGCCGGAGACGGTGAAGAAGCTGATCGCCCTGGGCGCGACCGTTGCGGTCGAGACCGGGACGGGGCTGGGCTCGTCCATTCCCGACGCGGACTACGTCGCGGCCGGCGCGACGGTGAGGCCCGACACCCGCGCGGTGCTGGAGGGGGCCGACATCGTGCTGAAGGTGCGCGGCCCGACGGCGCAGGAGACCAGCGCCCTGAAGCCCGGCGCCGTCGTCGTGGCCATGCTGGACGCCTATCGCGAAAAGGACACGGTCGAGGCGCTGAAAGGCGCCGGCGTCACCGCCTTCGCCATGGAATTCGTGCCGCGCATCACCCGCGCCCAGGTCATGGACGTGCTGTCGTCCCAGGCCAATCTGGCCGGCTATCGCGCGGTGATCGAGGCGGCCTACGCCTTTGGCCGCGGCTTCCCGATGATGATGACGGCGGCGGGCACGGTCGCCCCGGCCAAGGTCTTTGTCATGGGCGTCGGCGTGGCGGGCTTGCAGGCCATCGCCACGGCGCGGCGTCTGGGCGCGGTCGTCACCGCCACCGACGTGCGCCCGGCCACCAAGGAACAGGTCGAGAGCCTGGGCGCCAAATTCCTGGCGGTCGAGGACGAAGAGTTCAAGAACGCCCAGACGGCGGGCGGCTACGCCAAGCCGATGAGCCCCGAGTATCAGGCCAAGCAGGCCGTCCTGACCGGCGAACACATTAAGAAGCAGGACATCGTCATCACCACGGCCCTGATCCCCGGCCGCGCGGCGCCGGTTCTGGTCAGCGCCGAACAGGTGGCGTCGATGAAGCCCGGCTCGGTTCTGATCGATCTGGCGGTCGAGGCGGGCGGCAATGTCGCCGGCGCCAAGGCGGGCGAGGTCGTGACCACGGCGGGCGGCGTCTCCATCGTCGGCTACACCAACCTGCCGGGCCGGATCGCGGCCGACGCCAGCGCGCTTTACGCCCGCAACCTGGCCGCCTTCGTCGGGTTGATGCTGAAAGACGGCGCGGTGACGCTGGATCTGGAAGACGAAATCCTCAAGGCCGCCGTCGTGACGCACGGCGGGGCCGTGGTGCATGAGGGCGTGAAGGGATGATTCCGGCTCGTTTACGAAATGCGCTTTCGACCTTCTCGCTGGTCGCGATTTTCGGAGGCCCGATCTTCTGCGTCTTTGCGCTGATGATCGGCTTCGTCGAGGATAGTTCCGGCCAGGCATTCGGCCGAGGGCTCACAAACATTGCTCCGATCTTTTTTGGGAGCGTGCTCAACGGTGGTTTCTTGAGAGTCCTCATCAGCATTGATGCTCGACTGGAGCAAAGGGTCTGAACATGGAACACGTCGATCCCACCGTCTTCCGCCTGGCCATTTTCGTGCTGGCGATCTTTGTCGGTTATTATGTGGTGTGGAGCGTGACGCCCGCCCTGCATACGCCGCTGATGGCCGTGACCAACGCCATTTCCAGCGTCATCGTCGTCGGCGGCCTGATCGCCGCGGCGGCGCTCAGCCCCGAGGCCGCCGGGCCGAACGCCTGGATCGCCAAGGGCGCGGGCGTGGTCGCCGTCACGCTGGCCAGCGTCAACATCTTCGGCGGTTTTATGGTCACGCGACGGATGCTGGCCATGTACAAGAAGAAGGAAAGGCCCAAGGCCTCGTGATCTTCTCGCCCGCCCTGTTCGCCTACTACGTCTCCTGGGCCGCCACCGGCCTGGGCGTGGCCCTGTGGATCTGGAGCTGGCTGCGAGTGAAAGACCCCATCGGCAAGCTGCGGTTCCAGGACTGCGGCGTGGTGCTGGTCTTCGCCGCCGTATTGACGCGGATCGTCATCCAGGACCGCGAGATGACGGTCTTCGACTGGGCCATGTTAATATTGGGGCCGCTGTTCATCGCCGCCGCGTTGTGGCGGCTGACCCGCACCCAAAGTCTGACCAAACGCTAAGAGTATGTGATGAAGACCACCCTGATTTTCGCCGCCGCCCTGACCGCCGCCGTCGCCGCGTCCGGCGCCGCCTCGGCCCAGCACACGGAAGAAGTCGGCCAGAACCCTTACGGCGGCCTGCACTGGTCCGTCGCCGCGCCGCAGGGCGCCACCTGGGCGCTGCAGTGCCAGTTTGCGCCGGTGACCGTGCGCGGCATCCATATGAACCGCATCAATCACACGGGCACGGGCCCCATGGCCGGTCGCCTGCCGGGCGATAACGGCAGCTGCCGCCTGACCAAGACGGGCGGCGAAGGCTCCGTCGGCGTCGCCCTCGTCAAGAACGGTCAGGCCACCGCCGCCGGCACGCGCGATCCGGCCAAGCCGGCTGTCATCAACGTTTTCTGACCACGCTGAAATAACCCCGGGGGAGGGGATCTGATGAACGCATCCATAGCCGCGTTGGCCTATCTGGCCGCGGGGGTCCTGTTCATCCTCTCCCTCAGGGGCCTGTCCAGCCCCGAGACCAGCCGACGCGGCAATACCCTGGGCATGATCGGCATGGGGCTGGCCGTCGGCGTGACCCTGCTGACGCTGGCGACCTCTGGCGCGCTGGATAGGCTCACCCTCGCCTTGATCGGCGGCGGCGTCGTGGTCGGCGGCGGCGCGGGGGCGCTGATCGCCAGGCGGGTGCCGATGACGGCCATGCCGCAGCTGGTCGCGGCCTTCCACTCGCTGGTCGGTCTGGCTGCCTGTCTGGTGGCGGTCGGGGCCGTCTATGCGCCCGACGCCTTCGGCATCATGACCGCGACCGGCGGCATCAAGACCCTGTCGATCGTCGAGCTGTCGCTGGGCGTGGCCATCGGCGCCGTCACCTTCACCGGCTCGGTCATCGCCTTCGCCAAGCTGAACGGGAACATGAGCGGATCGCCGATCCTGCTGCCGGCGCGGCACCTGATCAACATCGGCCTGGCCCTGGCCCTGGTCTTCCTGATCGGCGTGCTGATCGTCACCGGCGGCACGGCCATATGGGCCTTCTGGGGCGTCTTCGCCATCGCGCTGATCCTCGGCGCGACCCTGATCATCCCCATCGGCGGGGCCGACATGCCCGTCGTGGTGTCGATGCTGAACTCCTATTCCGGCTGGGCCGCTGCGGCCCTGGGCTTCACGCTGGAAAACATCGCCCTGATCATCACCGGCGCCCTGGTCGGCTCGTCCGGCGCCATCCTCAGCTACATCATGTGCAAGGGCATGAATCGCAGCTTCATCAGCGTCATCCTGGGCGGCTTCGGCGGCGGCGATGCGGCAGCAGCCGGCGGCGCGGGCGCGGTCGAAACCCGTCCCGTCAAGCAGGGCTCGGCCGAGGACGCCGCCTTCATCCTGAAGAACGCGTCCAAGGTCATCATCGTCCCGGGCTACGGCATGGCCGTGGCCCAGGCCCAGCACGCTCTGCGCGAAATGGCCGACAAGCTGAAGGAAGAGGGCGTCGAGGTTAAGTACGCCATCCACCCCGTCGCGGGCCGGATGCCGGGCCACATGAACGTCCTGCTGGCCGAGGCCAACGTCCCCTATGACGAGGTGTTCGAGCTGGAGGACATCAACTCCGAGTTCTCCTCCGCCGACGTGGCCTTCGTCATCGGCGCCAACGACGTGACCAACCCCGCCGCCAAGACCGACCCGCAATCGCCCATCTACGGCATGCCGGTGCTGGACGTGGAGAAGGCCGGCACCGTCCTCTTCATCAAGCGCGGCATGGCGGCCGGTTACGCCGGGGTCGAGAACGAACTCTTCTTCCGCGACAACACCATGATGCTGTTCGCCGACGCCAAGAAGATGGTCGAAGGGATCGTGAAGGCGCTCTAGGGCGCGGGCGCCTCGGGCCGACAGTCGCCGTAGGCTTCGTTATAGGGGCGACCAAAGCAGGCGATCAGACCGTCGAGCACATCGAGGTTCATTGGCCATGTCAGGGTGAAGCCGTAGGCGGCCTTGAAGCGTTCGGCGGCGCGATCGAAATCGACGGGCTTGGGCGTCTCGGCCAGTCGTTCCCTGGCGGCGAGCAGACCTGGCCGATCCTGATGAAGGAAGGCGATGGTCCCTAGGGCGTAGTCCGAAAAACCGCTGTTGGGGGGTTCCGGATCCACCCCTGCCATCATCAGCCGCGTCGCGGCCTCGGTCTGGCCGAGGCCCGCGCGAAGCTGGCCTTCGTGCCAGAAGTTGATGTGCAGTTCGCCGGGCGTCAGTTCGCCCCAATGCGCCTTGCGGTAGGCGGCCAGAAGGTCGGCGGCGGCAGCCGCGCATTCGGGCTTTTCACCCAGGGTTCGCCAGCCGCCCTCAAGATCCTGATCGAAGGCCGCCGGCGACAGCGCCAGAAGCGCCGCCCGATCATGGGGGCAAGGGTCAGTGGCGGCGGCAGGCTGCGCCTGCGCCATGGCCAGAGACATAAGCGCAATCAACATGGTTCCCCTCCTGCGACGTGAACGTCGGTGATTAAAAAGATCGGTGTTTTGCGGCTAAAGTGCGGCTGTTGAGGCGGGGCATTGGCGCCGCTGGCGAACAGCGCCATCAAGGCTCGGATACCTGTATCGGACGGTCATGACGGGGGAGGGTGAAGTGGATTTCAGCGCGGACGAGATCATCGCCAACCTGTCGCTGACGCCGCATGCCGAGGGCGGGCATTTCCGCACCATGGCGCGCGATCCGGGGCTGGCGGCCTGCGGGTCGGAGGCCTCGACTGACTATCGTCTGCTGACGGCGGACGAGGCGGGCGAGTGGCGTCTGGTCGAGACGACCGAAATCTGGGCCTTCTACATGGGCGCGCCGATGGAGCTGGAGATCGTCACCGACACGGGGCGGCGCCCGGTGGTCGTGGGGCCTGACCGGCCTCAGGCGGCTGCGGAGCGCGGCGCGTGGCGTCGGGTCCGCAGCCTCGGCGACTGGACCCTGGCCAGTTGTTCGACCGCGCCGGGGCTGGCTGCGGACGCCGTCGAGTCCGCACCCGTCTGAAGTTGTGCGGCGCATCGCCTGACGGACCGCCGGTATCCCTGATTGGCTTGCCGCGAAATCTGCCGTGCGTATAGCGGATGATCATGCGCACCCTTCTGATCGCCGCCGCCGCCCTCTTGTCCGCCTGCGCCACGGCGCCGCTGACCGCCGTTGAAGCCCCGGTCGAGACGGTCGACCTGCTGCTGACCTCGGCCACGGTGGTCGATGTCGAGAAGGGGACGACGACGCCCGATCAACTGGTGGCCGTGCGCGGGGGCGACATCGTCGCCGTCCTGCCGGAAGGCGAGGCCCGCCGCTATCGCGCGACGCGGACGCAGGATCTCGGCGACCGCTACGTCTTGCCGGGCCTGTGGGACATGCATGTCCACTTCGGCGGCGGCGAGACCCTGATCGGCGAGAACGCCGAGCTGATGCCCCTCTATGTCGTCAACGGCGTGGTCGCGGTGCGCGATGCGGCGGGCGATCTGGCGCAGCAGGTGCTGGATTGGCGCGACGCCCCGCCGACGCCCGACAGCCCGCGCATCTTCACCTCCGGCCCCAAGATCGAGGGCATCGCCCCGGTCTGGAAGGGCGTGATCGAGACCGGCAGCGAGGCCGACGTGGACGCCGCTCTGGACCGGCTGCAGGCCCTGCGCGTCGACTTCGTCAAGATCACCGACAACACCCTGAAGCCCGAGCTCTTCCTCTACGCCATGCGCGAGGCGAAGAAGCGGGGCATGAAGACCTCGGCCCACATCCCGGCCAGCATCACCGTGCTGGAGGCCGCCGAGGCGGGCCTGTCGTCGATCGAGCACCTCGACTACGCCATGAAGGCGGGCTCGAAGGATGAAGCGGCCATCGCCGCCGACTATCTGGCGGGCAAGTACACCTACGCCCAGACCATGCGGCGCTATGCCGACACCTTCGACGTGGCGACGGCGCGGCGGGTCTATGCCCGTCTGAGGGAGTTGGGCACGGCCGTGTCGCCGACCCTCTACGGCTCGACCACCCTGGCCAACCTTGATCTGGACGACCACTCGCACGACGCCGGGCTGGCCTATGTCGGGCCGGGCATCCGCGCCACCTATGACTGGCGCGTCGAGCGTGCGGCCAAGGCCACGCCGCAGCAGGTGGCGGACCGCCACTTCGTCAAGGACGTCACCGCCCGCACCCTGCCCATGCTGCGCGACGCGGGCGTGACCATCCTGACCGGAACGGACGCGGGCTTCCTCAACTCGTTCAACTATCCGGGCTTCTCGCTGCACGATGAGCTGGAGCTGTATGTGAAGCTGGGGCTGACGCCGCGCGAGGCGTTGGCGGGCTCGGTCGTCGACGGCCCGCGCTTCCTGAACCAGGGCGCGCGCTACGGCGCCGTGGCGGCGGGCAAGTCGGCGGACCTGCTGGTGCTGGACGCCGACCCGCTGGCTGACGTCAGCGCGACGCGGCGCATCGCCGACGTGGTGCTGCGCGGCCGGCTGATCGACGCCGGCGAACTGGAACGGATGCGCGGCGAGATCCGCGCCCGCGTCACGGCGCGCGAGGCGACCTTCAAGTCTTCGCCAGCTTCCTGACGCGGAAGGCCACGAAGATCATCAGGCCGCCGAACAGGATGGCCCAGGCCGCGATCAGCCACAGCAGGCCCAGGGCGCCGGGGCCAGGGGCGAAGACCAGGATCAGGCCGAACAGGATCGACAGGATCCCCGCCGCCGCCAGCGTCCACTCGTTGGCGATCTCCTTGCGCAGGTGGACGGCGCCGACGATCTCCAGCACGCCGCGCATGATCGACCAGAAGCCGATCAGATAGATCAGCACCAAAGCCGTCAGCCCCGGCCAGACGAAGGCCAGGACGCCCGCCGCCACCCCGGCCACGCCCGACAGCGCCAGCCACCATCGTGGGGCCAGGCCGCCGCCCCAAATGGCGGCGACGATGGCCAGCACCCCGTCGACCAGGGCATAGGCGCCGTAAACGATGATGAGGCTCAACAGGCTGATCTGCGGCCAGGCGAAGGTCAGCACGCCGAAGACCACGGCGGCGATCCCGCGCAACAGCAACAGCCACCAGGATTTGTGCAGGGCCGAGCGCACGAGGCTGTCCAGCGAAGGCGCGGCGGAGTGGGGCGACGTCATGGGCAAATCCCCGTTCTGGCGGGACCGGAACGGTCACGCTTGGGCGAACGCGGTCAGCCGCTGGGGGTTCCTTCAGGCCGCCATGCGCCAGTCGGCGTGCGCTGCGGCGGGGGTGTGGAACTCGTCCCACAGGGCGTCCTCGTCGGAGTAGCGGCTGCTGGCGGAGGCGGAGATGACATCCACGACCTGTTCTTCCTGGCGATCCCAGATGACGGCCAGGTCGCCTTCGGCCTCGCACGGCACAATCATGTAGCGCTCGGCGAACGCCTTGCGGGCGGGCTTCTGGACGGTGGGGGTGCGGGCGAAGGCCATGTCGGGATCTCCTGAAGCGATTGCCTCTTGCTGATGTTGAGAGGATGCGACAGCATTGCGCCAGTTTCGGACGTAGGCTTGTGGAGACGTTTCAGTGCGGCACGACAAGGCGGCGATGGTAATTGATCTGGCGCGCGGCATGGCGGCCAGCGCCGAGGGGCTGACGCTGAACGAGATGGCGGGGCAACTGCGGGTCGGGCGGCGCACGGCCGAGCGGATGCGCGACGCCGTCCTGATGCTGTTCCCTCAGGTCGAGGAGGTGTCGGACCCGCCGACCAAGCGATGGCGCATTCGCGGCGGCCTGTCGGCCTTTGAACAGGCCCCGACCGCGACCGAGATGCTGGAGCTGACCAAGGCGGCGGCGGGCCTGCGCGCCGCGGGCGAGGCCGGGCGGGCGGCGGCGCTGGAGGGGCTGGAGCGCAAGGTGAAGGCGGCGATGCGCTCGACCACGCTGAACCGGCTGGCCCCCGATCTGGAGGCCCTGGTGCGGGCCGAGACGATCGCCGTCCAGGCCGGGCCGCGTCCCTCGGCCGACGAGGCGGTGCTGGCCGAGATTCGCGGGGCGGTGCTGGCGGGGCGGCCGCTCGGCTTCATCTATTCGCGACCGGGGGCCGAGGCGCGCAGCCGCAGCGTCGCCCCCTGCGGCGTCATGTTCGGCCGCGCCAACTATCTGGTGGCGGCGGACCGCGAGAGCGGGCGCATTCAAACATTTCGCCTTGATCGCATGACCTCGGTCGAGGCGGGCGACGGGATGGCGACGCCTCCCGGTGACTTCGATCTGGCCGCCTTCGCCAGCCAGTCGTTCGGCATCTATCAGGACGAGATCGAGGAGGTGGTGCTGCGGATCACGCCCGAGGGCGCGGCCGAGGCGCGCGGCTGGCGCTGGCACCCGACCCAGACGCTGGAGGATCAGCCGGACGGATCGGTCCTGGTGCGCTTCCGCGCCTCGGGGATGCGGGAACTGGCCTGGCACCTGTTCAGCTGGGGCGAGCAGGTGGCGATCGAGTCGCCGCAGCGGTTGAAATCGGTGATGGCGGACGAACTGGCGGCGGCGGGGCGCGCCCTCGCGCGGGCGCAATCCTAAGCCATCCGTAAGGTGACGCTGGTGGCCCCATCCGTCATCCTCGGCCTTCCAGAAACTCGAGGTCTGCTAGTCCAATCGCTGCGCCTCGGACCCCCAGCGGGCGCGTTTATGGATCCTCGGCAGGGGCGTTCATGATTCGATACCGGAGTGTCCCTTGCGTCTGAAAGCCCTCGCCGCCTCGACCGTTCTGGCTGTCGCCCTGCTGGGCGCCTGCGCCGCCGCGCCCTTGCCGCCGGGGACCTGGGATGCTCGGGCTGCGCCCATGGTCGAGGTCGCGCGCGACGGCGACCGCTGGACGGCGGACTATGTGTTCAATCGCGACGCGCCGGTCTGGGCCTTCATGGATTCGGCGTTGATCGTGGACGTCCGTCAGCCCTGGCGTCCGACCCAGTGGAGCGTCGACACGCCCGGCGTCGTCATGGAGCGGCGCGGCTACTATGACGTGATCCGCAGCCTGGACGGGGGCCCCGTGCCGCGTCACGTGCGCTTTTCGCTCAAGCCCAAGTCTGTCTATCTGGAGGCGGAGTACGGCACGCTGACCTTCTCGGACGGCGCCGTGGCCCTGCCGACGCGCCAGTTCGACGTCTTCGCCCTGCCGTCGGTCGAGGCGGCCGAGGCCATGCCGGCCGATCTGAACGGAATCGATCTGGAGGGCGGCGCTTCCTCCGTGACCTGGCGCGACGCGGCTGGACCGGTGCTGTTCAACGGCGAGCGGCGCGCCCAACTGACCACGACGGGCGAGCGGTCCTACGTCCTGCTGGGGCGGGCGCGGGTGACGCCGGGCGAGGGGCTGACCACGGTCATCGACCCCAACCTGCCGTCCTGGATCGGCGAGGAGATCCGCAGCTTCGCGCCCCATGTCGGCGACTACTATCTGCGTCGGCTGGGGTCTCCCGGCGTCGGCAGCGAGACCTCGACCGTCATGGTCAGCTGGAACGGCCCGACCGAACGCCTGTCCAGCATGGGCGGCAGCGTCCTGCCCGGCCTGATCGTCATGAAGTTCGAGGGCGTGGGCGTGCTGCGGCCCAATGCGGAGATGCTGGAACGGTCGCGCTGGTTCATCGGCCACGAAGGCGCGCATTTCTGGCTGGGGCAGGCGGTCCGCTATCAGTTCGCGCGCGACGCCTGGATCACCGAGGGCGGCGCCGACCTGATGGCCGTGCGGGCGCTGAAGGCGCTGGACCCGGCCTATGACGACCGGGCCGAGTTGCAGAGCGAGGTGGACGACTGCATCGACCTGGCGCGCGGCAAGCCGGTGGCCGAGGCTGGCGCGCGGGGCGAGCACCGCGCCTACTACGCCTGTGGAGCCGTCTTCGCCATGGCGGCCGAGGGCGCGCAGAAGCGGCGCGACGGCGGCGATTGGTTCGACTTCCTGCGCCGGCTCCTGGCGGCCAACCGCGAGGACAAGGTGCTGACTCGCGCCGAGTGGCTGGAGGCGCTGACTCGCGTGTCGGGCGATCCGTGGCTGGCGCAGACCATCGACCGGATGCTGGATCAGGGCGCGGCCGATCCTGCGGCCGAGATCGCGGGGTTGTTCCGCAAGACCGGCGTCCCGCACCGTTTGGAGAACGGCAAGGTCGTTCTGTCCGGATCGTGATCGCTGTTATTTGATCGGGATCAAGGGCCAAAGCTTGCGCCGGGTGTTCTATGGCTGTGGAGCAAGAGGAGGTCGCCATGACCTGGTCCAGCCTGATCGTCTATGTCGATGACGAACCCGACAACGCGGCTCGCATCGCCCAGGCGTGCGACCTCGCCCTGATCCATGACGCCCATCTGATCGGCGTTTCCGCCTGTGCGCCGGAAACGCCCATGGCCGATGCCTATGGCGCCGGCATCCTGTTGGGCGAAGTGCTGGCCGCCCAGCACGAACGGGCCGAGAGCGCCCTGAAGGGGGCCGAGCAGCGGTTTCGCGAGGCCGTGACCCGCGCGGGCGTGCCCTGCGAGTGGCGCGCCGACGTGGGCGATCCGACGGGCCTTCTGGTCAAGCACGCGCGTTCCGCCGACGTCCTGATCGTGGGGCGGGACGCCGCCAACGTCAGCGGCTGGCGCGCGCCGCATCCGGCCGATCTGGTCATGCGGGCGGGCCGTCCAGTTCTGATCGTGCCGCCGACGCCCGCGCGCGCCATCATGGACGGACCGGTCCTGCTGGCCTGGACCGACAGCCGCGAGAGCCGTCTGGCGGCCCAGGCCGCCCTGCCGCTGATGCAGCGGGCGCAATCCGTGCGGGTGGTCGAGCTGTGCGATCCCGGGGACATGGACGGCGCCCGTCTGAGGACGGACGACGTCTGCGCCTGGCTGGTCCGCCACGGCGTGACCGCCGAAGCCGACGCCCGCGCCCACGACGACCGCTCGGCCGGACGTCGCCTGCTGGATTGCGCCACCGAGATGAAGGCCGGCGCCATCGTCAGTGGCGCCTGGGGCCACGCGCGGATGCGTCAGTGGATCTTCGGCGGGGTGACCCAGACCCTGCTGACCGAAACCCCGGTGGCGCTGCTTCTGGCGCACTAGAATCTCCCTTCTCCCCTTGCGGGAGAAGGTGGCCGAGCGGAGCGAGGTCGGATGAGGGGTCTCTCAACCGACAGCAAAACCCCTCATCCGTCGGCCTTCGGCCGCCACCTTCTCCCGCAAGGGGAGAAGGTCTTTTACGCAAACGGATACGGGCTGACCGACTTCGACCAATCGTCGACCGTCAGCGCCCGCCCGACCGGCGGGGCGGCGCGTTCGGCGCAGGGGTGTCTCTCACAGAGCCGGCAGGCCGGCCCGATCGGCGTGACCTCGGGCTTCTGCAGGTCCAGACCGCGCGCATAGATCAGGCGGTGGGCGTGCTTCAGCTCGCAGCCTAGGCCGATAGCCAGGTCCTGGCCTTCCGTGAAGGCGTCCTGGCCCTGGCGGTCCACGGTGCGGGCCAGGGTGAACCAGCGCGAGCCCTCTTTCCCATCTTGGCCGGGAGTCTCGATGATCTGGGTGACGATCCGGCCCGGAGTGCGGAAGGCCGAGTGCAGCCGCCAGCGCGGGCAGGACCCGCCAAAGCGCGAAAAGGGAAAGGCACCCGAGGCGTAGCGCTTGGACACATTGCCCGCCTGATCGACCCGCATCAGGAAGAAGGGCACGCCTCTTGCCGTAGGCCGCGACAGCGTCGTCAGCCGGTGCGCCGCCTGCTCGAAGCCGACGCCGAAGCGAGCCTGCAGCCGGGCCAGATCATAGCCCGTCTCCTCGGCCGTGCGCTGGAAGGCGGCGTAGGGCATCAGGATGGCGGCGGCCAGGCTGTTGGTCAGCGAGGTCTTCAGCAGGTTGCGCGTCGGGGCGTCGGGCGCATTGGCCGTCTCGGTCAGGGCCTGAAGCTCAGGCCCATGCTCCATCAGGGCCAGTTGGCAGGCGACGGCGAAGGCCCGCGACGACGGACCCAGCGTCTCGGACAGCAGCAGCCGTCCCCGGTGCGGGTCGAAGCGGCGGGTCCATTCGACCATGACCTCGGCGGGCAGGGTGCGGACGGTCAGGCCGTGACGGGCGAACAGCCGCACGCGGGCCAGGGCCTCGAACCCCTCGTCCGGCGACGATGCCTCGGCCTTCAGGGCCTCGTGCAGGGCCTCGCCCAGGGCATCCAGTTCGGGAACGTGGTTGTGCCGGGCCTGGATGTATTCGCGCACCCATTCGGACGGGCTGTCGGCGGGGGAGGCGGCGCCGGCCACCTCGGCCTCGGCTCGGTCGCGCACGCGCCGGTCGGAGAAGGCGCGATAGAGCTTCAGAATGGCGTCGGCGGCGGCGGGCTGATCCTCGGCCAGTTGCACGATCTCGTGGCGCGGCACGGCCAGGCCCTGGAACAGGGGGTCGGCGAAGGCCTCGGCCAGTTCCGCCTCGGACGCCGGGCCGCCGGACTGGCCCAGGTTCCTCAGGTCCACGTCATAGGTCTCGGCCAGACGCAGCAGAAGTTGGGCCGAGACGGGCCGCTGATTGCGCTCGATATGGTTCAGATAGGAGGGCGAGACGCCTAGGTCCCCCGCCATCGCCGTCTGCGACAGGCCGAGGTCGCGCCGCAGCCGTTTCAGGCGGCCGCCGAGGAAGAGCTTGCGATCAGCGGCGGCGTTCATGACGCGATGATGTCATGATATGACTGATTGGCAAGTGTCATTATGTGACTGTTTGACTTCAATGTTGAGGTCATCGGTGTGTCATTCGTGACGGCTGGGTGTTCTGGTCCGGGTGACAGCGGCAGTGACCGCGCCCTTTCAAAGCCGAGTTGAACATGACGACCTTCGCCGATCTGGTTCCTTCGCCCGCTGGCCGTTTCGACGGCATCGAACGCCCCTATACGCCGGAGGACGTTCTGCGCCTGCGCGGCTCGGTGCCGGTCACGCACACCCTGGCGGAGCGCGGCGCCAACCGTCTGTGGGAACTGCTGCACAGCGAGCCCTTCATCAACGCCCTGGGCGCCGTCACCGGCAATCAGGCGATGCAGATGGTCCGGGCGGGTCTGAAGGCCATCTATCTGTCGGGCTGGCAGGTCGCGGCCGACGCCAACACCGCCGGGGCCATGTATCCGGACCAGTCGCTGTATCCGGCCAACGCCGCGCCGGAACTGTGCCGCCGCATCAACCGCACCCTGCAACGCGCCGACCAGATCGAGCACGCCGAGGCCAAGCCGGGAGAGGGGGCCAAGCGCGAGTGGTTCGCCCCCATCGTCGCCGACGCCGAGGCCGGCTTCGGCGGCCCGCTGAACAGCTTCGAGATCATGAAGGCCTTCATCGAGGCGGGCGCTGCCGGCGTTCACTTCGAGGACCAACTGGCGTCGGAGAAGAAGTGCGGCCATCTGGGCGGCAAGGTTCTGATCCCGACCCAGGCCCATATCCGCAACCTGGTCGCCGCCCGTCTGGCCGCCGACGTCATGGGCACGCCGACCATCACCGTCGCCCGCACCGACGCCGAGAGCGCCCAGCTGATCACCTCGGACATCGACGAGCGCGACCAGCCCTTCATCGACCGCGACAACCGCACGCCCGAGGGCTTCTTCCGTCTGAAGGAAGGCACCGGCCTGGACCACTGCATCGCGCGTGGCCTTTCCTATGCCAACATTGCTGACCTGCTGTGGTGGGAAACCTCGCACCCGGATCTGGACGACGCCAAGAAGTTCGCCGAGGCGATCCAGAAGGAGCATCCGGGCAAGCTGATGGCCTACAACTGCTCGCCCTCCTTCAACTGGAAGGCCAAGCTGGACGACGCTGCGATCGCCAAGTTCCAGCGCGAGTTGGGCGCCATGGGCTACAAGTTCCAATTCGTGACCCTGGCCGGCTTCCACAGCCTGAACAACGCCATGTTCGAGCTGGCCGACGGCTACCGCGATCGCGGCATGGCGGCCTATTCCGAGTTGCAGCAGCGCGAGTTCTCGAACGAGGCGGCCGGCTACACCGCCACCCGTCACCAGCGCGAAGTCGGCACCGGCTATTTCGATCAGGTCGCCACGGTGATCTCGAACGGCCAGTCCTCGACCACGGCCCTGAAAGACTCCACCGAGACCGCCCAGTTTCACGCCGCCTAGAACGAAATCCAATCAGGAGAGACACTCATGGAACCGCTGACCCGACCCCAGGCCATCATCGACTTCTGTCTGGCGCCGCTGGCGCTGGACGGCGCGACCGAGGCCGAACGCGAGGTCCGCCGCCGGCTGGAGCACGTCATCAGGACCTTCCAGTCCAAGGCCGCCCGAGCGATGAGCGTCGACTTCTCGGCCATGCCGTCGCAGGTCATCAACGAAGCTGCCCACGGCTACGAATGACGGAAAATCCTCAGGCCGCCCGCTCGACGGCCTGAGGCGCGTTCGCCGTCAGTTCCTGCACCGTAGCCAGCAGGGCCTCGACGCTGAACGGTTTGGCCAGATGGCGGTCGGCGCCGGCCTCCAGTCCCGCCGCCACATGTTCGGGCAGGGCGTTGGCGGTCAGCATGACGACGGGGACGCGCGGCGACCCCATGGCGGCTTCATGCAGGCGAATCTCGCGGGTGGCCGTCAACCCGTCCATGACCGGCATCTGCATGTCCATCAGCACCAGATCGAAAGCGGAGGCGCGGCAGGCCTCCACTGCCTGGGCCCCGTCCTCGACCGAGATCAGATCGACCGCCGCCTGATCCAGGATCAGTTCGACCACGCGGCGGTTGGTGGGATGGTCGTCGGCGACCAGGATGCGCAGACGGCGCGCCGTTCCGACCGGCGCCGTTTCGCTGGCATGAACGGTCGTCGGCTCGGGCGCGGCGGGCGTTTCGACCACACGCAGCGGCAGGGTCAGGATGAAGGCCGCGCCGCCGCCGGGCTCGCTTTCGCAGCCCAGTCCGCCGCCCATCATGCCGGCCAGTTCGCGGCAGATCGCCAGCCCCAGTCCAGATCCGCCGAAGCGCCGAGTGATGTCGCCGTCCGCCTGTTCGAAGCGGCTGAACAGCCGATCGCGTGTCTCGGCGTCGAAGCCGATCCCCGTGTCTTGGACCACGAAGCGCAGGCCTTGCGGCCCGGCGTCGACCGTCAGGCTGACGAAGCCCGAGGCGGTGAACTTGACGGCGTTGGACACCAGATTGGTCAGGACCTGCTTCAGGCGGACGGCGTCGCCGTGAATCCACAGGCGCGCCTCGGGCGCGACCTCGACGAAGAACTGCAGCCCCTTGTCGCGGGCGGCGGCGGCATAGAGCTGGGCCGCTTCGTCCACCGCACGCGCCAGGTCGAACGCTTCCTCGTGCAACTCCAGGCGGCCCGACTCGACGCGCGCCAGATCGAGAATGTCGCTGAGCAGGGTCTGAAGGGTCCGGCTGGAGGCATGGATCAGGTCCAGCATCTCGCGCTGCTGTTCGTCCAGATCGGTGCGGGCCAGGGCCTGGGCCACGCCGATGACGCCGTTCATCGGGGTGCGGATCTCATGGCTCATATTGGCCAGGAACTGGCTCTTGGCGCGGTTGGCGGCGTCTGCGGCGTCGCGGGCTTCGGCCAGGGCCTGGGCGTCGTGCTTCAGGTCGGTGATGTCGGAGCAGATGGTCACCGTGCCGCCCTCGGCGGTGCGGCGATCCTGCACCCGCAACCAACGGTCGCCGATGTGCTGCTCCATGGCGCCCCGCGGTCGACGGCGATTGGCCATGCGTTCGGCGATCCAGGCCTGTTCCCGATCTTTCGCGCAGGGATAGAGGCTGGCCTTGACCCCGGCCACGAGGATTTCGTGGAAGGTGACGCCGACCTTCAGAACGGCCGCCACCTCGGGGTTCACTTCGGCGTAGCGGCGGTTCCAGATCGCCAGTCGGTCGTCGGCGTCATAGAAACCCAGGCCATCGGGCATGGCCTCGATGGCCTCGCGGAACTGGCCCAGGGCGCTGTGTCGCGACCACCAGATCGTGCCGGTCAGGAAGGCGGCGGTGATCGCCAGGAACGTGACGCTGACGCCGACCCACAGGGTGATGGTCGTTGCCGGCGCTCCGGCGACCGGCAGGAGAACACCGGGCGAGGGGGTGAGAACCACGGCGCTCATGGCGACCACATGCAGCCAGCAGACGCCCAGCGCTCCCATCAAGGGCGTGATCACGACGCGCCTTATCCCGGCGGGGGGCAGGGCCAGGAAGGGCGTGCAGATCAGGGCCATGCCGCCGCCGACGGCGAGGGCGACCAGGGGCGCGTTCCACGACAGCGTTGCGCCGGATATGCGCAGCGAGGCCATGCCGACGAAATGCATGGCGGCCACGCCGGCGCCGCAGGTCAGCGCCGCCAGCAGCCGCCAGCGCCGCGCTTCGGTCGCGAGCGCCAGAATCGTGGCGGTGAAGGACGCAATAAGGATGATGGCCAGGGACGCCAGGGTCTCGGTCAGGGCGTAACGGACCGGCGCGCCGACGTCGTAGGCCTGCATGGCGATGAAGTGGGTGGACCAGACGCCTAGTCCCGCGATCAGGGGCACGGCGATCACATAGGGGCGGCGCGAACGTGGGGCCAAACTGCGGGCGCGGTCGAACAGGCTGAGGGCGATCAACAGGCTGAAGATCGAAACTAGGCCGGCGAAAGGCAGGATCCGCCAGTCGTGCTGCTGAACCAGACAGTTCAGGATCGTATTCACGTCCGATGCCCCTCCGCGCCGTTGATGCAAACTGCCGCAAATCGGTGAAGAAAATACGCTATGCGCGGAGTTTGCCGATCGCGGCCGCCCCGCTCCGCCAAGTCGTATCGAACATATCGCCTGTCCGCTGAATAATGAGATAACGCCGATCACCATGCCTTACGAGCACTCGCCTTCGCCGGTCGCCCCTACCGCCTCGTCCCGTCTGTGGACCGCAGGCGCCAGCGGCGGCGTGGCCATTCTGGTGATGTTCGTTCTGGCCGTGATGAAGCCGGAGTTGGCGGGGTGGCTGGCGGCGGGCGCGGCGGCCGTGGCGCTGTCGACCTGGCTGGTGAACCGCAGACCGCCGGCCGTCTTCAGCGACACCAATTTCGACGTCAGCGGCCCGGTTGATCTGGCTCCGGACGCGGCGCTCCTGGGCGACGTGTTCGAGGCGCTGGGCGATCCCATCCTGATCGTCAGCGGCGGCGAGGCTGACGACATCGCCGGGCGACGAATCGCCTTGGCCAACGCCGCCGCGCGCGAGCTGTTTCGCCTGAACGGCGCCGGCGGCGGCCTGCTGGTCTCGGTGATCCGCGACCCCAAGGTGCTGGAGGCGGTGGACGAGGCCCTGTTCGGCGATATCAGCAGTTCGGTGGACTATGTCGGCGGCGGCGCCCAGGAGCGGCACTGGCGCGCCTTCGTCCGGCCTTTGCCGGCCCGCGACGCCCACGCCTGGGGGGCGGGGGCGCTGGCCCTGGTCGGGCTGCGCGACGAAACCGATGCCAGGCGCATGGAGATGATGCGCGTCGACTTCCTGGCCAACGCCAGCCACGAACTCCGGACGCCGTTGGCCTCGCTGTCGGGCTTTATCGAAACGCTGAAGGGCCACGCCAAGGACGACCCCAAGGCGCGCGACCGTTTCCTCGACATCATGGCCATCCAGGCCGACCGGATGGGGCGACTGGTGGCGGACCTGCTGTCGTTGAGCCGGATCGAGCTGAACGAGCATATCGCGCCGCTGGGACGGGTGGATCTGTCGCGTGCGGCGGCGGATGTGGTGGACGCCGTCAGCGTCATCTCGCGCGAGCGCGGCGTGACCATCAAGGCGGACCTGGGGAAGGGCGGCGCGACTGTCGCCGGGGATCGCGACGAGATCGTCCAGGTGATCCAGAACCTGATCGACAACGCCCTGAAATATTCCAGCAGCGGCGGCGTGGTCGAACTGTCTATCGACCGCGACCGCACCCTGGACGAGGCCATGGCGGCGAGGATGCCGGAAGGCACGCGGCTGTCTCTGGCGACGCCGGACCGCGAGGCGGGCCAGCGATACGCGGTGGTGACGGTGCGCGATCATGGCCCGGGCATGGCGCGTGAGCACCTGCCGCGCCTGACAGAGCGGTTCTATCGCGTCGAAGGCCAGAAGAGCGGCGAGCGGCAGGGCACGGGGCTGGGTCTGGCCATCGTGCGCCACATCATCATCCGTCACCGCGGCGGCCTGGCGGTGGACAGCGCCCTGGGCCAGGGGGCGATCTTCGCCGCCTGCTTCCCCCTGGCGCCCGCGCGGGAGACGGAACCTGTGGGCGGCCCTGCGACATGAAGGATGGGCGCCGTAACAGAACTGTCACGCGGCCGTCGTAATCCGCACGCCAATCGCGGGCAGTTTCCCGGCCGAAACGCGCCGGACCCGGCACGTTAATGATTCACGCGTGCACGGACCCGGATGATCTGGATTTTCCTGTTACTGCTGATCGCCTTCTCCGGGCTGGCCTATCTGGGCGGGCGCGGCCTTGCGGCGCGTCGCAGTCTGGGCGTCAGGGCGCATTCGCGCCCGGGGCAGCACGGCCTCTACGCCCTGATCTGGGTCGGCGCGCCGGCTTTGGCCGTGCTGATCGCCGCCTCGATCTTCTCCACGCCGCTGGAGCGTCAGATGCTGGCGGCTGGCGCGCCCGCCAGCGTCACCCAGTTGGAGCCCTTCCGTCGCGAAGCCTTCTTCTCGGACGCCCGCCGCATCGGCGACGGGCTTGAGGCCCAGCAGATCTGGCCCGCCCCCTATGCCGAGGAACTGCCGTCCGAGGGGCGTCGCGCCCACAGCATCTCCAGCGCCCTGAGCTGGGGCGGCGGCGTCGCGGCTCTGATCGCGGCGGTGCTGGGCGGCCTGTTCGTCTTCGTGCGCATCCGGCCCGACCTGCGCGCGCGCAACCGGGTGGAAAGCTGGATCAGCATCGTCCTGTTCGCCTGTTCGGCGGTGGCGGTGCTGACCACCCTGGGCATCATTTTCTCGCTGGTGTGGGACAGCCTTCGCTTCTTCAACGCGGTGCCGATCACCGAATTCCTGTTCGGGACCAAGTGGAGCCCGCAGATGGCGATCCGCGCCGACCAGATCGGTTCGTCGGGCGCCTTCGGGGCCGTGCCGCTGTTCGCGGGCACCTTCCTGATCATGATGATCGCCATGATGGTAGCGGGCCCCATCGGCCTGTTCTCGGCCATCTATCTGTCGGAATACGCCGGTCGTCGCACCCGCGCCGTGGTCAAACCGCTGCTCGAGGTCCTGGCCGGGGTTCCGACCGTGGTCTACGGCTTCTTCGCCGCCCTGACGGTGGGGCCGGCCTTCCGCGTCTTCTTCAACACCATCGGCGGCTGGTTGGTCGGCGGACCGCTGGACGGGGTCGGCCAGTATCTGATGCTGGTGCAGAACCAGATGGCGCTGGTGGCCGGCGCGGTCATGGGGATCATGCTGATCCCCTTCGTCAGCTCCCTGTCCGACGACATCATGAACGCCGTGCCGCAGAGTTTGCGCGACGGTTCCTACGCCATGGGCGCGACCAAGTCGGAGACGGTCAAGCGGGTGCTGCTGCCCGCCGCCCTGCCGGGCATCGCCGGGGCCTTCCTGCTGGCCATCTCACGCGCCATCGGCGAGACCATGATCGTGACCATGGCCGCCGGTCTGGCGGCCAAGCTGACCCTGAACCCGCTGGATACGGTGACGACCGTCACGGTGCAGATCGTCACCCTGCTGACCGGCGACCAGGAGTTCAACAGCCCCAAGACCCTGGCCGCCTTCGGCCTGGGCCTGACCCTGTTCGTCGTCACCCTGCTGCTCAACATCGTCGCCATGCGCATCGTGCAAGCCTATCGGGAACAGTATGACTGACGCCCCCGTCGATATCGGCGTCCCTGCGACCGCCGTCAGCGCCCGGACCCAGCGTCTGCAGGCCCGGCTGCGCGGGCGCTATGCGCGCGAGACGCGGTTCAAATGGTATGGCCGCGCGGCCATCGGCTTCGCCCTGATCTTCCTGGTGATCCTGCTGGGCAGCATCATCATGCAGGGCCGCACGGCCTTCTACGCCCACAGCGTGACCCTGCCGGTCTATATGGACCCGGCGCGCATCGACCGGTCCTATCCGCAGGGCGCCAATTTCGAGCAGATCGTCGCTGAACAGCAACTGCGCCGCCTCGGCATTCAGGACGACGCGCAGGGCTCCAAGGCCGCCGCGATGAAGGCCCTGTTCTCGTCCGAGCTGAAATTCCAGGCCGCGGGCATGATCGCGCGCCAGCCCAGCCTGCTGGGCCAGACCGTGCCGGTCGCGGCGCCGCTGGCGGACAACGCCGACCTCTATCTGAAGGGCGAAATCTCCAAGGCCACGCCCGAGGACCAGCGGCGCATCAGCAATGAGCAGATGGCCTGGCTGGACCGGATGAAGGCCTCCGGCGCCGTGCGCGCCCACTTCAACACCGCCCTGTTCACCAAGGGCGACTCGACCCAGCCGGAACTGGCCGGGGTGCTGGGCGCCGTGGTCGGTTCGGCTCTGATGCTGCTGGTCACGGCCCTGATCGCCATTCCGTGCGGAGTCGGGGCGGCCGTCTGGTTGGAGGAATATTCGCCGCGCAATCGCCTGACCGCGATCATCGAGGTCAATATCAACAACCTCGCCGCGGTGCCGTCGATCGTCTACGGCCTGCTGGGTCTGGCCCTGTTCATCAACTTCCTGCACCTGCCGCGCGCCAGTCCGCTGGTCGGCGGTCTGGTGCTGGCGCTGATGGCCCTGCCGACGGTGATCATCGCCACTCGCTCGTCGCTGAAAGCGGTGCCGCCCTCGATCCGCGAGGCGGCCCTGGCCATGGGCGCCAGCCGCACCCAGACGGTGTTCGGTCACGTCCTGCCCCTGGCCATGCCCGGCGTCATGACCGGTTCGATCATCGCCATGGCGCATGCGCTGGGCGAGACGGCGCCGCTGCTGCTGATCGGCATGATCAGCTTCGTTCCTGGCGTGCCCCACGCCATCGACGAGCCGGTCGGCGCCCTGCCTTCGCTGATCTACATCTGGGAGAACGCCTCGGAGCGGGCGTTCCATGAGCGGACCGCCGCCGCCATCCTTGTGCTCCTCGCCTTCATGATCGTCATGAACGCCGCCGCGATCCTGCTGCGTCGGCGGTTCGAACGCCGGTGGTAGTCCTATGAAGTTCAACATTTTCCGCGCCCCCGACGGCCAAACCAGCGGTTCCGGCGCCTCTGAGCCCTCGACCCTGTCGACCGCCCCGATCGTCGGCGCACACGCCTCGGCGCCCATGGGGCCGATCAAGATCGCCGCGCGCGACGTCTCGGTCTTCTATGGCGACAAACAGGCCCTGTTCGACGTCTCGCTGGACATCCCCGACAAGACGGTCACGGCCCTGATCGGCCCGTCGGGCTGCGGCAAGTCGACCTTCCTGCGGACCATGAACCGCATGAACGACACTATTCCGGGCTGCCGCGTCACTGGCCGCATTGAGATGGACGGCGGCGACATCAACGACCGCAAGATCGACCCCGTGCTGCTGCGCGCCCAGGTCGGCATGGTGTTTCAGAAGCCGAACCCCTTCCCCAAGACGATCTATGAGAACGTCGCCTATGGGCCCAAGATTCACGGCCTGGCCTCGTCCAAGGGCGAACTGGACGACATCGTCCAGAAGGCGCTGAAGCGCGCCGGTCTGTGGGAGGAGGTCGCCGACCGCCTGCACTCGCCGGGCACCGGCCTGTCGGGCGGCCAGCAGCAGCGTCTGGTCATCGCCCGCGCCATCGCCGTCGAACCCGAAGTCATCCTGATGGACGAGCCCTGCTCGGCGCTGGACCCGATCGCCACGGCCAAGATCGAGGAACTGATCGACGAACTGCGCGAGCGCTACTGCATCGTCATCGTCACCCACTCGATGGCCCAGGCGGCCCGCGTCTCGCAACGCACGGCCTTCTTCCACATGGGCAAGCTGGTCGAGACCGGCGACACCGAAGAGATCTTCACCAATCCGCGCGAGCGTCGCACGCTCGACTACATCACCGGCCGCTTCGGCTAAGGGCGCGAGCATGAACCAGCACACGGTCAAGGCTTACGGCGACGAACTGAACCAGCTGACGGCCGAGGTCGTCCGCATGGGCGGTCTGGCCGAGGCGCAGGTGGCCGACGCCATCGAATCCGTCGCCCGCCGCGACGTGGCCCTGGCCAAGGCGGTGATCGAGCGGGACGCCCGCCTGGACGCCCTGCACCGCGACATCGAGAAGAAGTCGATCCGCCTGATCGCCCTGCGTCAGCCGGTGGCCTCCGACCTGCGCCGCACCCTGGGGGCCATGAAACTGGCCACCGATCTGGAGCGTACCGGCGATCTGGCCAAGAACATCGCCAAGCGCGCGCTGATCCTGGCCGAAGGCGAGCCGATGCAGGTGCTGACCCGTTCGATCGAGCGGATGGGCCGTCTGGTCTCGACCCGTCTGCGCGACGTTCTGGACGCCTATACGGCCTCGGAGCTGGAGCGCGCCCTGTCGGTGTGGAGCACCGATGATGAGGTGGACGAGCACTACAACGCCCTGTTCCGCGAACTGCTGACCTACATGATGGGCGATGCGCGCACGATCACGGCCTGCACCCATCTGCTGTTCATGGCCAAGAACCTGGAGCGGATCGGCGACCACGCGACCAATATCGCCGAGACGGTCCACTATGAGATCACCGGTGAGGAAATGCTGGGCGAGCGGCCCAAGGCCGTGCCCGCTCCCGGCGAGGACCCATCGCCGACGCCGCATATTTCGACGCCGCCGTCCCTTCCGACGGCCGACTGACCCTTCTCGCTGACGACTTCGACCGACCGGAGAGCCTGACGTGCAACCCTATATTCTGGTGATGGAAGACGAGGACGCCCTGGCCACCCTGCTCCAGTACAATCTGGAGAAGGAAGGCTACGACGTCACCGTGGCCGCGGACGGGGAGGAGGGGCTGCTTCAGGTCGACGAGCGCCTGCCTGACCTGGTGCTGCTGGACTGGATGCTGCCCAAGCTGTCGGGCATCGAGGTCTGCCGTCGTCTGCGCGGCCGGGCCGAGACCCGCAACCTGCCGATCATCATGCTGACGGCGCGCGGCGAGGAATCGGACCGCGTGCGCGGCCTCGACACCGGCGCCGACGACTATATGACCAAGCCCTTCTCGATGACCGAGCTGACCGCGCGCATCCGCGCCGTCCTGCGCCGCATCCGTCCGGGCCTGGCCGACGACCGCATCAACCACGCCGACATCGTCATCGACCGCGTCGCCCACCGCGTCCGCCGCGCGGGCAAGGAGGTCCACCTCGGCCCGACCGAGTTCCGTCTGCTGGATCACCTGATGAAGCACCCGGGCCGGGTTTTCAGCCGCGAACAACTGCTGGACGCCGTCTGGGGCTCGGATGTCTATGTCGAGGCCCGCACCGTCGACGTCCACGTCGGCCGCCTGAGGAAGGCCCTGAACGTCGAAGGCACGGTCAACCCGATCCGCACGGTGCGTTCGGCAGGCTATTCGCTGGACCTGAACAGCTAGCGCTCAAGCAGCCGGTAGGCGTTAGCGCCCCTTCAAGTTTTCCTTCTCCCCTTGAGGGAGAAGGTGGGCGCCGGAGGCGCTCGGATGAGGGGGAGGCTTCAGCGCGCTCGACTCTAGCCGACAGTCTGCCTCCACCCGCCCCCTCATCCGTCATGCTTCGCACGACACCTTCTCCCTTGAGGGGAGAAGGGTTTTTGTCAGCCCGCGATCTCTTCCGGGTCGATCTTGTAGACGGTCGAGCAGTACTCGCACGTCGCGTGGATCATGCCGTCGTCCTCGACCATGTCGGCGCGGTCTTCCGGCGGGAAGGACTGCATCACCGTGACGAGCCGCTCCTTGGAGCAACGGCAGACGGCGGCCAGGGCTTGCGCGCCTTCCAGCCGCACGCCGTCCTCGTGGAACAGACGATACAGGAGGGTCTCGCCGCTGATGGTCGGGTCGATCAGTTCATCGTCGCCCAGGGTGTTGAACAGGGCGCGGGTGCGCTCCCACACCTCCTCGGTCGAACCGCGCGCCTCGTCGCCGGCGATGACCTGGATCATCGCCCCGCCGGCGCGCCACGACGTGCCGGCCTCGGTCGTCACCTCGCCCACGGCCAGGCGCACCTTGGTCGGCACCTGTTCGGACTGGGTGAAATAGTGCTCGGCGCACAACGACAGGCTTTCACCCTCGATCGGGGTGATGCCCTGGGTGCGTTCGAAATCCTCGCCCCGGTCGATGGTCATGATGAAGACGCCCTGGCCCAACAGGGTCTGCGCGCCGGGACGGACGAAGCCTTCCGACGCCTGGGCCACCTCTTCGGGATCGAAGCGGCAGAAGCCCCGCAGGGCGCCGTCGGTGCCGTAATCGGCCACGACATAGCGCACCGGGCCGTCGCCCTGGGCCTGGACGATCAGGCGGCCCTGGAACTTCAGCGCCGAGCCGACGATGGCGGCCAGGACGCAGGCCTCGCCCAGCAGGGCGGCGACGGGCTCGGGATAGGCGTGGGCCGACAGGACCTTGTCCACCACCTCGCCCAGACGCACCAGGCGGCCGCGCACGGGCCAGCCTTCGATCTGGAAGGCGGCGGCGAAGTCGTCGGTCGGGGCCGAGACGGGGGTCGGCTGTGCGGCGGGCGCGTGATCGGTCACGGCGAAGATCCTGGAAAAAGGCGAAACTGTTCGGAAGCGGCGCAACATAGGGAGGCGGCCCCCTCTTGGTAAGAGGCGGCGGGGAACAGGCGTCGCCCGCCTTGCAGCTTGGCCGTTTGTGGCGGAACCTCTTTCGGCCCGGTTCGCTCCTGTCCTGACGACAGTGTTTCGACAAGAAGAGGTTTGATTGCCCATGGTTCGACAGTTCAACGCCGTGGACGAGGTCCGCAGACACCCCGGGATCACCGCCGGCGTGGTCGCCGTGCTGGCGGGCGTGGGCATCGCCGCCCTGCTGCTGAATCAGCGCAGCGGCCCGACCCGCTATGAGCGACTGCGCCAAAGGGCCGATCCGCGCGGCTGGTTCGACGCCGAGGCCCTGCGCCACCGGTTTGACGATATCGCGCGCGGCGTGCGGCACGGCGCGGACGGGCTGGGCCATCGCGCCGCCGAACTGGGCGACTACGCCGGCGAGCGCGCCGGCCGTTTCCGCCATGACGCCCGGGCCCAGGCCGAACACTGGCGCCATCGCTCGCGCAAGAACTCTCGCAAGCCGATGAAACGCTACGCCAAACAGGCTCGGCGCTATGCCGAGGACGCCGGCGACTTCGCTCGCGACCATGCGAAGGAGGGCGGCGCCTTGCTGGCGGTGGCTACCATCGCCGCCGCCATCGGCGCGGCCGCCCTGGAAAGCCGGCGCAAGGGCGATGGATCGCGCGGCTTCGGCAAATTCTGACCCTTGCTGGAATATTCGTGCGGAAAGGGGCGCTTCTGCGCCCCTTTTCATTGCTGCAAGTGCTAAGCTCGGCTAGGTCCCACGCATGACTTCGCCCGTCTTCATCTTCGACTTCGACTCCACCCTGGTGCGTATCGAGACGCTTGAAGCGCTCGCCGACATCGTCCTCTCCGATGCGCCCGATGCGGCGGCCAAGAAGGCCGAGATCGCGGCCCTGACCGATCAAGCCATGTCGGGGCAGGTGGATTTCGGCACGGCCCTGCGCCGCCGTCTGGACCTGCTGTCGCTGACTCGCAGCCATATCGAGACCTTGAGCGATCGGATTCTCGACGAGGCCAGCGCCTCGGTGCGGCGCAACGTGGACTTCTTCGAACGTCATGCCGAGCGGGTCTATATCCTGTCGGGCGGCTTCCGCGAGGTGATCGCGCCCCTGGCCGCGCGGCTGGGCGTCGCCGCCGATCATGTGCTGTGCAACGACCTGATCTATGACGCCGACGGCCGGGTCACGGGCGTGGACGACGCCAACCCCCTGTCGCGCGACAGCGGCAAGCCCGAGGTCATCAAGGCGCTGAACCTGACCGGACCCGTGGTCATGGTCGGCGACGGCTGGACCGACGCCGAGGTCAAGCTGGCCGGGGCCGCCGACCGCTTCTACGCCTTCACCGAAGTCGTCAGCCGGGCCAAGGTCATCGAGGTCGCCGACGCGGTCGCCGCCTCGCTGGACGAGGTCCTGTTCGCCGAGGGCGTGTCGGGTCGCTGGTCCTATCCCCGCAACCGCATCCGCATGCTGCTGCTGGAAAACATCCATCCCGCCGCCGTCGAGCGGCTGGAGGAGGCGGGCTATTCCGTCGAGACCCTGAAGGGCGCGCTGGACGAGGATGACCTGATCGAAGCGATCAAGGGCGTGCACGTCCTCGGCATCCGCTCCAAGACGAATGTCAGCGCACGCGTGCTCGAACACGCCGACCGGCTGCTGGCCATCGCCGCCTTCTGCATCGGCACCAATCAGATCGATCTGGACGCCGCGGCGGCGCACGGCGTGGCTGTGTTCAACGCTCCCTATTCCAACACCCGCTCGGTGGTCGAACTGGCCATCGGCCTGACCATCGTCCTGATGCGCGACGTGGCCGACAAGTCGGCGGCCATGCACCAGGGCCAGTGGAACAAGTCCGCCACCGGCTCGCGCGAGCTGCGGGGCAAGACCCTGGGCATTGTCGGCTATGGCGCCATCGGCTCGCAGCTGTCGGTTCTGGCCGAGGGCCTGGGGATGAGGGTCATCTTCCATGACCTGTCCGAGCGTCTAGCCTTGGGCAACGCCCGCCGCATGCGCTCGCTGGACGCCCTGCTGGCCGAGGCCGACGTGGTCAGCCTGCATGTCGACGGGCGCAAGGACAACGCCGACGTCATCGGCGCGGCCCAGTTCGCCAAAATGAAACCCGGCGCCCTGTTCCTGAACCTGTCGCGCGGCCACGTCGTCGACGTCGACGCCCTGGCGGCGGCGCTGAAGTCGGGCCGGATCGCCGGGGCGGCGGTGGACGTCTTCCCCGAGGAGCCGCGCACCAACGCCGACCCGTTCGACAGCCCCCTTCGCGGCCTGAAGAACGTCATCCTGACCCCCCACATCGGCGGCTCGACCGAGGAGGCGCAGGAAGCCATCGCCGAATTCGCGGCCGAGCGGCTGCTGGGTTATCTGAACCGGGGCGATACGACCTTCTGCGTCAACCTGCCGAACGTGCAGTTGGCCGAGGTGTCGCGCGCCCACCGCCTGCTGCACATCCACAAGAACCAGCCGGGCGTTCTGGCCGAATTGAACCGCGCCCTGTCGGCGGCGGGCCTCAACATCCTGGGTCAGCATCTGAAGACGGACGAGCGGACCGGCTATGTCATCACCGACGTGGACCGGGACTATGATCCCGAGGTGCTGAAGATTCTGCGTGACCTGCCGGGCACACTTCGGTTTCGCATGCTTCACTGAACATCGTTCAGTTTCCCTAGCGGCATCTTGCGCCGGCTGAAAAGCGGCGCAGACTGCCGAATAGCGACCGCTCACTGACGGTCGAGGGAGGGAATCGATGTCTCGTCTTCTCCGTGGAGCGGCTCTGGCCGCCCTGACTCTGGCTGCTGCCTCGGCTGCAGGCGCCGCCGGCGCCCAGAGTTACAATCGACTGGTCGTGTTCGGCGACAGCCTGTCGGACAACGGCAATCTGTTCGCCCTGTCGGGGCAGCCGCCGGCGCCCTACTATCAAGGTCGTTTCTCCAACGGACCGGTGTTCACGGAGCTGTTGGGCTTCAACGCCGGACGCTACACCGCCGGCGCGCCCGTGACCGGCAGCGTCAACTACGCCTTCGGCGGCGCGCGGACGGACAGCCAGGCGTCGCCGCCCGGGATGCGCAATCAACTGCTGGCCTATACGGGCGGGGGCGGCAAATTCGGCCGCGGCGACCTGGTCAGCATCCTGGGGGGCGCCAACAACCTCCTGCAGGCCATTCCGTCGGCGGCCGTCTCGGCCAACCCGACAGGCAGTATCACGCCGGTCTCGCTGAGCGCGGCGGCCGACATCAATTTCATCGTCAACAGCGTGGCGTCCGCCGGGGCGGGCACGATACTGGTGACCAACCTGCCGCGACTGGGCACGACGCCGCAGTTCAATCAGGGCGCCTCGGCGGCCGCCGCCCCCCTGGCCGACTACGCCGGCACGACCTTCAATGGCGCCCTGCTGACGGGCTTGATGGCCACGGCGGCGGGCCAGCCCAACACCAACATCATCCTGATGGATCTCTACAAGATCAGCGACACCCTGTCGGCGAGCCCTGATCGTTTCGGTCTGACCAACGCCAGGGACATGTGTTTCACCGGGACCAGCGTTTGCGCCAATCCCGACAGCTACCTGTTCTGGGACGGGGTCCACCCCACGGCGGCGGGTCACAGGCTGATCGCGCATCTGGCCAACGACTACCTCTACTACGGCGACCTCGGCGCGCAGAGCGCCGTGCTGGGCGAGACGGCCTGGCGGCACCGCGAGGACGCCATGGACGGCTCGACCGCCAGCCTGTCGGGGCGCGACGCCTGGACGGCGGGGACTTCGATCTCGGTGGGGGCGTTGGCCGACCGGACCAGGACCGATGCGCGCGGCCCGATCAGCGCGGCGACCTCGACCGGCTACGGCGTGCGGATCGCGCTGGAGTCGGGCACGGAGACGATGCGGTTCGGCTTGGCGGGAAGCTATCGCAACGCCGACGTGGACGCCGGGGCGATGAAGGTCGATCTGGATACGTTCGGTCTCGACCTCTACGGCGGCTGGCGCGCGGGCGCCCTGTTCGTCAATGCGGCGGCGGGCGTGGCCCAGGACGATTTCCACGACATCTCGCGCCGGACCTCGCTGGCGCCGATCGTCCACACTGGCTCGACCCGGGGCGTCAGCACGGGCGCGCGGCTGCAGGGCGGGATGTGGTTCGACATGGGCGGGATCGCCCTGTCGCCGCGCGCCGCCGTGGCCTGGATCAACAGCGACGTGGACGGCTTTGTCGAACAGGGCGTCGCGGCCCAGTACGCCTATCAGGACCGCACGGTTGAGGCGACGACGGCCGAGATCGCCCTGCGCGCCGAGGGCGGGATCGACCGCTTCCACTTCTTCGCCGAGGGCGGCTATCGCGACAGCCTGAGCGACGACAGCGACGCCGTGCGCATCGGCATCGCCGGCAATCCGGCGCAGATTCTGGCGCGCGAGGCTGAACTGCCGTTCGGCAGTCAGTTCCTGGCCTCGGCGGGCATCGAGGGCGTGGTGATGGAGCGGCTGAAGGTCAGCATCGGCTACCAGGGCCGCTTCGGCGATCGGGCCACAAGCCATATGGGCGGTGTGCAATTGACCCTGCCGCTGTAGGCCGTTCGACGGCAGGGACCGGGGCCGCGCGGCGACTGTCGCGCGGCTTCTTTCGTTCCGGTTCCATCGGTGCGACCTCGTGTCGCCCCCGCAGCGCCCCATTGGAGTCCCGGTGTGATGGCAAAAGGCGGTCAACCCCGGCCGTCGGCGACTGAGTTTTTCGCCACCCGCGCTGCCTATTTCGCGTGAACATGTCGGCCCCTCCCGCTCGATGAGCGCCAGGAGCTGTAGTTTTAGTATGCGTTTGGTACCCTCGGCCATCAGGCCGTTCGCCCTTCATGTCGGCCAGGCCACCATGCTGGCCGGCGCCGCCGTTCTCGCCATGGCCGCCGCGCCGTTGAACGGCGCCAACCCCGCCCCGGACAAGCTCGAAGACCTGTCCGTTCCCGCCGCGCCGCCGGTCAAGGCCGTGGCCCAGCCGGCCGGGCCGGTGATGCGCAAGGTCGCCTTCGAGGCTCCGGTGAAGGGCTATCGCGTCAACTCGGTCTTCGGCCTGCGCAAGCTGGCGATCGAAGCCAAGGCGCGCGCCCACAAGGGTGTGGACATCGCCGCGCCCAAGGGCACCAGCGTCTATTCGACGGCGGAGGGACGGGTGGTCCGCGCCGGCTTCCAGGCCGGCGGCTACGGCAATTTCATCGAGGTGAAGCACCCGAACGGGATGAGCAGCGTCTATGGCCACCTGAGCCGGATCGACGTGCATACGGGCCAGTCGGTCGCCACGGGCGAGCGCATCGGCCTGGTCGGTTCGACCGGCTATTCCACCGGCCCGCACCTGCATTTCGAGATGCGCCGCAACGGCGGTCAGGTGAACCCGACCAAGGTCATGGGTGAGAGCTTCGACGTGAAGGTCGACGCCCCCGCGAGCTGAGGCTTGCGGTCATCAGGCTTCGTCAATAATGACTAATCCGTAATGTAAAACGCCCTTTCCATAGACGGCGGCGGGCCGCTAGGCTCTCTCCTGACGGTTAAAGGGGAACGGCATGGCGGCAGCGCTGACGCTGGACGGAATCAGCAAGAGATACGGCGGCTTCCAGGCGGTTTCCGACCTGAGCTTCCAGGTCGAGAAGGGCACGATCTGCGGCTTCCTCGGCCCCAACGGCGCGGGCAAGACCTCGACCCTGCGCATGATCCTGGGGCTTCAGCCGGCGACGTCCGGCCGGATCGAGATCCTCGGCGCTGACGACGGGCGCAAGGTCCGCGACCGGATCGGCTTCCTCCCGGAAGAGCGCGGCCTCTACAAGAAGATGACCCCCGTGGACGCCATCGCCTTCCTCGGCGGGCTGAAGGGCCTGCCCGTCGCTGAGGGCCGCAGGCGCGCCCGCGAGATGCTGGAGCAGATGGGGCTCGGCGACGCCCAGAAGAAGAAGATGAAGGAGTTGTCCAAGGGGATGGCTCAAAAGGTCCAGTTGATCGCCTCGGTCGTGCATCGGCCCGAGTTCGTGATCCTGGACGAGCCCTTCTCCGGCCTCGACCCGATGAACCAGCAGGGGCTGGAGGCCATGATCCGCGCCCTGGCCGCCGACGGCGCGACCGTCCTGTTTTCCACCCACGTCATGCAGCACGCCGAGCGGCTGTGCGACAAGGTCGTGCTGCTGGCGCGCGGTAAGAAGGCGTTCGAGGGCACGGTGGACGAGGCGAGGGCGACCTCGCCGCGCTTCCTCGAACTGGAAGGCGCGCTGGACCCGGCGGCCGTCGCGGCCTTGCCGGGCGTGTCCGGCGTCGAGGTGCTGAACGACTACGACGGCGCGCGCACGCTCCGCGCCGGTCTGGCGCAGGGGGCGGGCGGACAGGAGGCTCTGAAGTCAGCCTTCCTGACCGGGCTGGACGTGCGTCGGTTCCAGATCAAGGAGCCGACCCTGCACGACGCCTTCATCGCCCTGACCGGCGACCACCCCGACCAGGACCAGAGCGTCGCCAGAGACGCGGCGCGCGATGCGCCCAAGGCGGAGGCCGCCCGATGAACCGCACCCTTCTGATCGCCCGCCGAGAGTTCATGGCCTACGCCAAGACGGTCGGTTTCTGGCTGTCGCTGCTGGCCTTCCCGCTGTTCGGGGCGCTGGGCGGGGTCATCCCCATCCTGATGAGCCACGCCGAGCCGGTGCGCCAGGTGGCCCTGGTGGACGAGGCGCCGGCCGGGTCCGGCCTAGCCGCCGCCGTGCGTCAGTCGCTGGAGACCGAACAGACGCGCGGCGACATCAGCGCCCTGCGCATGGCCGCCATTCCCGAGGCCGGCGTAGCGGGCGGCGACCGGGTGCGCCAAGTCGCGGAGACCGAGGGCTTCGCCGCCGGGATCGCCGCGCTGAAGCGCGAGGCGCCGCGCGCCGGGGCCGCCTTTGAGACGCCGAAACGCAGCCTGACCCTGGTCGCGCCGCCCGCCGAAATCGTCGCCGCAGCGCCGGGCCAGGCTCGCGACGCCCTGGCCCGGCGCTATCTGACCGACGACGCGCCCGAGGGGCAAAAGCTGAGCGCCGTCGTCTTCCTGACCGAGGCCAACGGCCAGCCCGGCGCCCGCGTCTGGACTGCCCGCGCTACCGACAACGCCGTCGAGGACGCTGTCCGCGACGCCCTGAAGGACGCCAACCGCCGTCAGGTCTTCGCCGCCAGCGGCATCGACCCCGCCGTCGTCGTTCAGACGGATCGCTTCCGTCCTGATCTGTCGGTCTTCTCGCCCAAGGCGGCCTCGGGCGGCGAGGTCTCGTTCCGCGACAAGCTGCCGACCGTGGTCGGCCTGGCGGTCGGCTTCATCCTGTGGTCGCTGATCATCACCGGGGCCTCCATCCTGCTGAACAGCGTGATGGAGGAGAAGGCCAACAAGATCCTGGAAGTCCTGCTGTCCTCGGCCTCGGCGACCGAGATCCTGGCCGGCAAGGTGCTGGGCGTGGCCCTGCTGACGCTGACCGTGCTGCTCGCCTGGGGGGCTCTGGGCGGCGTGGCTCTGGTGGCGGCGGCGCCCGATATGGCGCGCGACATCGGCTCGGTGCTGATGAGCAACGGCCTGCTGATCTATTTCCTGCTGTTCATGGTCGGGGGCTATCTGATGTACGCGGTGCTGTTCGCGGCCATCGGCGCCTTCTGCGAGACGCCGCGCGACGCCCAGACCCTGATGGGGCCGATCATGATGGTGCTGGTGGCGCCGCTGCTGGTCATGCAGATGGCGATCCGCACGCCCGACGCGACGGTGGTCAAGGTGATGAGCCTGATTCCGCCCTTCACCCCCTTCGTCATGGCCGCCCGCGCGCCCAGCGGCCCGCCGCTGATCGAGATCATCGGCGCCCTGATCGGCATGTTCCTGTTCGCGGCCCTGATGGTCTGGGTGGCCGGTCGGGCCTTCCGCGCCGGCGCTCTGTCGGACGTGAAGCTGAACTGGAAGAGTTTCCTCGGCGCCGTGCGCGGCGGACACTGAGGTCTCTCGGGAGAGGGGGGCTGATCTTCCTTCTCCCCTTGCGGGAGAAGGTGGCAGCCCTCGACTTGATCGGGGGCTGACGGATGAGGGGGCTCGCCGCGCTCAAAACCCCCTTGCTTCATCCGCTGTCGCGCAACCCCTCATCCGACCTCGCTCCGCTCGGCCACTCGACGCTCCCATTCTCCCGCTCACCCCGGCGGACGCCGGGGTCCAGCCCTTTGGCTGCAAACGCCGCGGGCGGAGCACTCACTGGATCCCGGCGTCCGCCGGGATGAGCGGAGAAAAGAGACGGCCTTCACAATCAGGCCCTCCAATCCTTGAAAACCGGCGGGATTACGCCTCATCCGCCCCCATCACCTCGCCTCACCCCCAACCTGCGCCATGCTTTCCCTGTCTCGTCGCAAGGGAGGGCTCGCTTGGCCGGCGAACCGAAGCGGCGGCGGGAGCGGAGAGAACGGGGGTCTTGTCGGACCGTCAGCCTCTCGTCGCGCGCGCCGGGCAAGGGAGCACCCAGCGGAAGGCGGCGATGGATCAGGCGGGCGGTTCTCCACGCGACGTTTCAGGACGGAGCGTGAAATGGTCTCAAGCAGCGCGAACGCGCGTTAGACCACGAGAAGACATGACGCCGCTGGGGCCTAGCGACGGGGCGTTCGACCCGTCCATCGTAGAGGCTCCGGTCAGGGTCGAGGGGGTTACTCGGACCGTTCCAGGACCGCGTCGTCGCGCGGCCTGCCCGTCATGGGCGCCGGGAGTAGCCGCAAACAGCGGCGCCTGCCCCGAGCTCATGTCCAACTCTTCGCGCGGGGCGCAGCGTCTTCGTCGAAACGGTAAAACTACAACCTCTCCGGGCGAAGGCCCGGCGCCCCGCCCAGCCCTCCGCCGCCCGCGATTTCGCGAGGCGGGCAGCGGCGTTCAGCCAAAGAAAAGGCCCGCTCCGGTTTCCCGGGGCGGGCCTTGATCTTTCAGCCGAGGCTGGGGCCGTATTAACGGCCGCCCGGAACCCGGGGCTTCGGAGCCGGCAGCAGGCCCTCGCGCTGGGCGCGCTTGCGAGCCAGCTTGCGGGCGCGACGGACAGCTTCAGCCTTTTGACGGGCGCGCTTTTCCGAAGGCTTTTCGAAGTGCACGTGGCGCTTCATTTCACGGAAGCTGCCTTCGCGTTGCATCTTCTTTTTCAGGGCCTTGAGGGCCTGATCGACGTTGTTGTCGCGGACGAAAATCTGAACCAGGGTTATCTCTCCTTTGGCCGCCCGCCGCGTCCTTTCGAAGGGAGACGGGCAGACAAAATAAAAACCTCTTCCGAAAGGCGGGGCTCTCGGATGAAGGCGCGCTGATACACGACCAGCCTGGGCCTGTCCAGATCGACACAGGCAATCGTGATGGGTCGAAAAGCCCGAAGGACAGGACTATTCTGGGGATATGACCGAAGCCGCCGACGCCGATCCCAAACCCGCCCCCAAGGACGATTGGGCCGCCCGCACGGAACAGGGCGTCCTGGACGCCGCTATAGAACGCGCGCCCGTGCTGGGCTGGAACAGCCGCCTGGTGCGCGCGGCGTGCGAGGCGAACGGCCTGTCGCTGGGCGACGAGGAGTTGCTGCTGCCCAACGGCGCGCGCGATCTCGCCGTCCTGCTGTCGCGCCGTCACGATTCGCGGGCGTTGAAGGCGCTGGAGGCCACGCCGCCGGACACGATGAAGATTCGCCAGCGAATCGCCGCCGCCGTCTCGGCGCGGATGGAGGCCGGGGCGCAGGACATCGAGGCGGCCAAGCGCTGCGCCGGTTTCCTAAGCCTGCCGACCAACGTCGACCTGGGCTTCAAGCTGGCCTGGGAGAGCGCCGACCACCTGTGGCGCTGGGCCGGGGACACGGCGACGGATCAGAACCACTATTCCAAGCGCGCCATCCTGGGCGGCATCCTGATTCCGGCCCTGACCATGCGCTGGTTCGACGGCAAGGAGGCGGCGGAGGCCTTCGTCGGCCGCCGCATCGAGAACGTCATGGCCTTCGAGAAGTGGAAGGCGGGCAAGGATTTCGACGCGCCGCTGAAGGCCGTGACGGATGCGCTGGGGCGGTTACGCTATGGGGCGAAGGACGAGACGCCCTCGGCCTGACGGCTCAGATCGAACCCAACACCCGGTTCACGTGCGCCATCTTGCGCCCGGCGCGAGCCTCGGCCTTGCCGTAGAGGTGCAGTCGGGCGTTCGGCTCAGCAGCCAGGGCGCGCCACTGATCGACCTCGTCGCCCAGCAGATTGGTCATCTCGATCCGAGCGTGGGCCTCGGTGGGGCCGAGGGGCCAGCCGACGATTGCGCGGACGTGCTGTTCGAACTGATCGCAGACGCAGCCGTCCTGGGTCCAGTGGCCGGTGTTGTGGACGCGCGGGGCGACCTCGTTCACCAGCAATTCTCCGCCTCCCATATCGAACAGCTCGATGCCCATGACGCCGACATAGTCGAGGCCGTCGAGGACGGCGGCGGCGATCTCAACGGCGCGGGCCTGCGTCTTCGCATCGACGGCGGCGGGGGCCAGGGTGGTCTTCAGCACCCCGTTGGCGTGGATGTTCTCGCCCAGCGGATAGACGGCGACCGCGCCGTCGTGGTCGCGCGCGGCGATCACCGACAGTTCCCGGTTGAAGACGGCGGCGGCTTCCAGAATGGCGGGGCGGCGGCCGATGGCGTCGAAGGCGGCGGCGGCATCGGCGGCGTCGCGGATCCAGACCTGACCCTTGCCGTCATAGCCTTCGCGGCGGGTCTTCAGCAGGGCGGGCAGGCCCAGAGCTTCGATGCTGGCGGTCAGGTCGTCCAGCGTGGCGACGGACGCGAAATCGACGGTCGGGGCGCCGACGGCGTTCAGATAGGTCTTCTCGTCCACTCGGTCCTGGGCGACGGCCAGAGCCGTCGGCCCGGGCGCGACCAGGGCGCCGGCCTCGGCCAACTGTTCCACCGACAGAGCGGGCACGTTCTCGAACTCGAAGGTGACGACGTCGCACAGACGGCCCAGGGCCTGAAGCGCGTCGGGGTCGTCATAGGGGGCGGTGATCTGGGCGCGCGAGACGCGGGCGGCCGGGCAGTCGGGCTCGGGGTCGAGGATCACCACGTCGAAGCCCAGGCGCGAGGCGGCCTGGCTCAGCATCCGGCCCAGCTGGCCCCCGCCGAGAATGCCGAGGGTCGATCCGGGGGGCAGGGGCAACTGGGGCAAGTCAGTCCTCGACGGTTTCGGCGACGGATTCGGTCTGGGCGGTGCGGAAGGCGCTCAGGCGCTCGGCCAATGCGGGGTCCGACAGGGCCAGGATCTGCGCCGCCAGGATGCCGGCGTTGGCGGCGCCCGCCTCGCCGATGGCCAGGGTGGCGACCGGCACGCCGCCGGGCATCTGGACGATGGAGAGCAGGCTATCCAGCCCCTTCAGCGCCTTGGACTGGACCGGCACGCCCAGCACGGGCAGGTCGGTCATCGAGGCGGCCATGCCGGGCAGGTGGGCTGCGCCGCCGGCGCCGGCGATGATGACCTTGTGGCCGTTCGCCTTGGCGTTCGTGGCAAAGTCATACAGACGCTTCGGGGTGCGGTGGGCGCTGACGACCTTGGCTTCCCAGGCGACGCCCAGCTGGTCCAGACGTTCGGCGGCCAGCTTCATGGTCGGCCAGTCGGAACGGCTGCCCATGATGATGGCGACAGGTGGCGTCGAGGCGGTCATGCGCGAAGGCTCCCCACACGGAAAGCGGCCCGTTACAGCACGCGCGTTGCGCCCGCAACCAAGGTCGCTAGAATCCCTAGCGTCGCGAGGGCCTGAGTCGCCCGCGATTCGCGATACCGGAGCCTGACTTGACCGACGTGGCCGAACCGACTGCAGAGACCGATCTGCACGCCGAGATCGAACGGCTGCGCGCCGAGGTCGTCGCCCTGACCGCCCGCGCCGAGGAGGCCGAGGCCCTGGCGGATCATGATGTCCTGACCCGGGCGCTGAACCGGCGCGGCTTCATGACGGTATTGAACCGCAGCATGGCCTTCTGCCGCCGTCACGAGGTTCAGGCGGTGCTGTTGTACCTCGATCTGGACGGGTTCAAGGGCGTCAATGACCGGCTGGGCCACGCCGCCGGGGACGCCGCCCTGGTGCGGGTCGCGGACCTGTTGCTGGAAAATGTGCGCGAGTCCGACGCCGTCGGGCGGTTGGGCGGCGACGAGTTCGCGCTGCTGCTGCTGCACGCCGGGGTCGAGGAAGGTCGCGACAAGGCCCGGCGTCTGGCGGAAACGCTCGAAGCCGACGGCTTCCAGTGGCAGGGCGAGCGCGCGGCTCTGGGCGGTTCGTTCGGCGTCCGGGCCTATTCCGGCCAGACCGATCCCGAGATCTGGCTGTCGGAAGCCGACGCGGCCATGTGGCTGAGGAAGAAGGGCCGCTGACGGCGCTTATCAGTCCGGCTCAGGCGATGATGTCGGGCAGGATGCGGTCTTCGACCTTCACGATCTCGTCGCGCAGGGCCAGCTTCTTCCGCTTCAGGCGCGCGATCAGCAGTTGATCGGGGATCGGCATATGACCCAGGGCGTCGATCGAGGCGTCCAGGTCGGCATGTTCTTGCAGGAGCGTTTTCAGCTCAGCCCGCAGCCGCTGGTCCTCATCGGACAGAAAAGGTTGGTCGTCGTTCATGGTTCGCCCCGGACGCGTTATCTTATAGCCGACCGGCCGTCAGGCGGGAAGGCGTTCGGCCAGGGTTGTCAGCGCGGGCCGCGGCACGATCCGGGTCCACTGGCGGGCGGTCTCGGCCAGACCGTCGATGGCGCGGCGCGGCGCGCCGGACGGGGCGGGGGCCAGGCTTTCCAGCTCCAGCATCAGGCGGCGCTCGGCGTCCAGCTCGACCGTCTTGACCTGTTGTCGCAGCGCCTCGCGCGCCGCATCGTCGATGTCGGGGATGGGCGCCTTCAGCGTGCGGCGAACGGCGCGCAGGTGGGCCACGATCACGGTGTCATAGGCTCTCGCCGTGTCGCAGGCGGCCTCAAGGGTTTCCTCGTCCGGGCGGCGGCCGGTCACGGCGACCCAGGCGGCCCACAGCAACAGGGGCACGTTCTGCTCGTTGTGGTCCTGCAGGCTCAGGCAGGCCTCGGCGACGCCCGGCGCGTCATAGGCTGCGACGGCCCAGGTCCACAGGTCGCTCATGCTTCGCTTGCGCCCTTGAGGCCTTCCCAGCGGCGCACGGCGGACCAGTCCAGGCCGAACAGGTCCAGCGCCCGGCCGACCGACTGGTCCACCATGTCGGCGATGGAGGCGGGCTTGGCGTAGAAGGCGGGCAGGGGCGGGGCGATGACGGCTCCCATTTCGGCCAGGGCGGTCATGGTGCGCAGGTGGCCCAGGTGCAGCGGCGTCTCTCGCACCATCAGCACCAAGGGGCGGCGCTCCTTCAGCGCCACGTCGGCGGCGCGGGTCAGCAGGGTCGAGGTCACGCCGGTGGCGATCTCGCTCATGGTGCGCACCGAGCAGGGGGCGACGATCATGCCGAGCGTGCGGAACGAGCCGGAGGCGATGGCGGCGCCGACATCGGCCAGTTTGTAGACGACGGAGGCCTTGGACATCAGGTCGTCGGGCGTCAGGTCTGTCTCCTGCGACAATGTGAGCAGGGCGGCCTTGCTGACCACCAGATGGCTCTCGATGCTCAGTTCCCGGAGCGCATCCAGCACCCGTGCGCCGTAGATCGCGCCGGAAGCGCCGGAGATTCCAACGACCAGCCGCAAGGGGGCCGGCTTGCTTATGGTCGAGTTCACATCATCGGCCATTTTGACTTCCACAGTGTCCGTGTTCGGAGCGGCGGAGGGTCACCGCAATGTGATTCCACAGCCCGTCGTTCCGGGCGCTCAGTGTAGTGGTCCCTTAGACATGGAGGCGCAAGCCATGACCATCGAGGCTCGTATTCGCGAACTGGGAAACCGGCACCGTTCGCTGGATGAGACGATCCAGCAGGAGGCACGGAGACCCACCGCGGACCCGATCCAACTCAGGGAACTCAAGCAGCGAAAGCTCAGGCTGAAGGAAGAAATCACTAGTCTGGAGGCCAGGGCCCACTAGCCACTCCTCCCAAAACGAGAACGGCCCCGAAGAGCGATCCTCGGGGCCGTTTCTTGTTTCAGGGCAGAACGATCAGTCGTTCTTGCCGAACACCGACTCGGCGGTGGGCTCGGCGCCGGGGCGCACGCGCTCTTCCGGGACGAACTCGGGCTCTTCCGGTTCGGCTTGGATGGATTGCAGGGCGGCGCCGCCGGCCTTGGCGTCGTCCTTGGCCTTCTTGTCGGCGGCCTTCTTGACGATTTCATCGAGCTGCAGCTGGCCGACCAGGCCGAGCGTTACCGGATCGACCGGCTTGATGTTGGCCGAGTTCCAGTGGGTGCGGTTGCGCACGGTCTCGATGGTGGACTTGGTCGTGCCCAGCAGTTTGGCGATCTGGGCGTCGGTCACTTCCGGGTGGTTGCGCACGAACCAGGCGATGGCGTCCGGACGGTCCTGACGACGCGACACGGGCGTGTACTTGGGGCCGCTCTTGCTGGGCTTCATCAGGTCGGCGTGGCGGCTGACCACAGCCTTCATGCGGTAGTCGGGGTGGTCCTGGGCCTTTTCCAGCTCTTCACGCGTCAGTTGACCGCCCGTGACCGGGTCCACGCCGCGGATGTCGCGGGCCACGTCGCCATCGGCGATGCCGCGTACTTCCAGCGGGTGCAGGCCGCAGAAATCTGCGATCTGCTCGAAGGAGAGCGAGGTGTTGTCCACCAGCCAGACCGCGGTGGCCTTGGGCATCAGGATGTCGGTCATGGGGCGTGCGTCCCGGCGTTTGCGGCCCGAATATCGGGCGTTTGAATCGGCGGCGCCCGACCTTTCGGCCGGGCGCGAGAGCTTCTGTATAGGCGATTTTCCGGCAAATGAAAACGTCGTCTGACCTTGGCATACAGCCAAGGTTCATCGGTGATGTTGAACTGTGTGGCTGAGGGCGCGTTGTGCGCCCTGGGAGCAGCGGAGGAGACCGTCTCATGAGAAGGTTCTTGATTGCAGCCGCAGGTGTCGTCGCGGCGGTCGGCGCTCTGTCGGCGGTTACTGTCACGTCGGCGGACGCCCAGGCTCAGACGCGCGGCGCCCCGCGCGGCAGCTATGCGCAGAGCTGCTCCGGCTCCTACGTCAATCAGGGGCGCCTGTACGCCGACTGTCGCGACCGTTCCGGCCGGATGCGCGAGACGTCCATCGAACTGGCGCGCTGCTCCAGCAGCGACATCGGCAACGATAACGGCCTGCTGGTCTGCTACAATCATCGCGGCGACTATGAGAACGGCGGCCGTCCCGGCGGCGGACCTGGCAACGGTCCCGGTCGGCCTGGCGGACCGGGCGGCGGCCACGGCGGGGGCTGGGGCAATGCTTCGATCACGGTCTATCGCGACGCTAATTTCCGCGGTCAGTCGATGACCTTCCGCGAAGACATCCCGAACCTGCGCAGTAGCGGTCTGAACGACGCGATCAGTTCGTTGCGTCTGGAGCGCGGCAGCTGGGAAGTCTGCGAGGACGCCAACTATCGCGGGCGTTGCCAGGTCATCAACGGCGACGTGCGGGACCTGGGCCGCTCGGGCATGAACGACCGGATTTCGTCGCTTCGCCCCGCCCGTCGCGGCTACTGACACCGGAAACGGGAGGCTTCGGTCTCCCGTTTTTGTTCGGGTGCTCAGAGCGTCAGGACGATCTTGCCGACATGATCGCCGGCTTCCAGCCGCTGATGTGCGGGGGCGGCCTGTTCCAGCGGAAAGGTCGCCTCGACCTTCGCCCGGATCTTGCCCGAAGCGACCCAGGGCCAGACGGTTTGCTCGAGGGCGGCCGCCAGGCGGGCCTTTTCGTCGGCGGGGCGGCTTCGCAGGGTCGAACCGGTCAGGACGATCCGTTTCAGCATCACCCGCATCAGGTCGATCTGGGCCAGGGCGCCGGTCAGGGTGGCGATGACGACCCAGCGGCCGCCGGGCTTGAGGGCGTTGAGGTTCAGTTCGGCATAGGCCGCCCCGACCATGTCCAGCACCACGTCGGCGCCGCCCGCGGCCTTGATCGCGGCCAGCAGGTCGCCGTCGGCGGCGTTCAGGCTGACGTCGGCGCCGAGCGCGCGGGCGGCTTCGGCCTTGGCCGGGCCGCGCGAGGTGGCGATGACGCGCGCGCCCGCGGCCTTGGCCATCTGGATCGCCATGACGCCGATGCCGCTGGTCGCGCCGTGGATCAGCAGGGTCTCGCCGGCCTTCAGTCCCCCGCTTTCGAAGACGTTGGCGAAGACGGTGAAGGCGGTCTCGGGCAGGGCCGCGGCGTGAACGAAGTCCAGATCGCCGGGGACCGGCAGGGCGTGGCGGGCATCGGCCATGGCGTAGTCGGCGTAGCCGCCCCCGCCTAGCAGGGCGCAGACCCGGTCGCCGACGCGCCAGCGGGTGGCGACGCCTTCGCCCACCGCATCGACCTCGCCCGCGACTTCCAGCCCCAGAATGTCCGAGGCGCCGGGCGGGGCGGGGTAGAGCCCCAGACGCTGCACGATGTCGGGTCGGTTGACCCCGGCGGCGCGCACACGGATGCGGATTTCGCCGGGCGCGGGCGTCGGCCGCGGTCGTTCCGCCAGATGCAGGGCTTCGGCCGGACCCTTGCCGCCTTCGATCTCGATGACCCGCATGATGGCTCCGCCGCTTGCAATCGTCGTCATTGGGGCGTTTTCATACGGCTTCGTGCGGTCGCTGACCACGGAGGCGATGATGACGTTGGAAGATCTGGAGCCCCGGCCCCAACGCGGCGAGGCGCTGACGGCGCTGGGACGCGAGGACCTGGACCTCTACGCCGTGGACGAGTTGCACGAGCGTATCGCCGCCCTCGAGGCCGAGATCGCGCGCGCCAAGGCGGCCATTGAAGGCAAGTCCTCCAAGCGCAGCGCGGCGGACGCCCTGTTCAATTTCCGCTGAGAAGACCCTCCCGCGATTTCGTAATCCGTGGCATGACGATTGCAGTTCCGGTCCGTGCGGCGTCCTTTCGACCCGCGAGTTCTGACGGACGCGCGTGACTTTTCATGGGTAGAACCGAGTTGACAGCCATCGACGCCGATGTGGCCGGGTCGCGTTCGCGCAGCGCCGAGGTGCTGGATTTCGCGCGTTCTGAGCTGTTCGATCGCACCTTCCGCGAGGGAATGGAGCTGGTCGAGGAGACGGCCGCCTACTTGGACGGCGACGGGCGTCAGGATTCGCGCCTGCTGTCGCGTGCGGCGGCCCTGGCCTATGCGGGCGAGAGCATGAAGCTGACGACGCGGCTGATGCAGATCGCGTCCTGGCTGCTGGTCCAGCGCGCCGTGCGCGAGGATGACATGAGCGCGGCCACGGCCTGCGAGCCGCGTTACCGGCTGGCGGATCGCCGGATCGAGACGGAACCGAGCCACCGTGAACTGCCGATCGCCCTGATCGAATACGCCGTGCGCGCCGAGAAGCTGTACGACCGCGTCCTGCATCTGGATCGACGCATGTATCTGGACGGCGGCGAGGAGCCCGCGGTCAATCCGGTCCAGAGCCAACTGGACCGGCTGCAGGCGGCCTTCGGGGGCTGAGCCCCCGGCGGTCGTGTCCTACGGCCCGACGTCGTTGGCGTCGCTCGGCCCGTCGGCGATGACGCGCGGCAGGGTGACGGCGATGCCCAAGGCTTGAGCCAGCTTGGCGTCCCGTTGATAGACGTCTTCGCGGAAGGCGACCCGGCCCTGTCCGTCGACGAAGGCCGTCCAGTAGAGCAGGCGCACGGCGATCTCGCGGCCGGTGGTGACGCGCTTGGTCTCGCGGCTGTCCTGGGCGGCGTCGAACTCGGCCAGCTTGGTCGGATCGGGCGACAGCAGCAGGCGGGCGAACTCGACCGCGTTCTGAACCCGCACGCACCCGTGGCTGCGCTGACGCACCGTCAGGTTGAAGGCGGCCTTTGACGGGGTGTCGTGCAGGAAGATGGCGTAGCTGTCCCGCAACTCGAACTTCACATAGCCCAGCGACGACTTGGGCCCAGCGCGCTGCACCACCCATCCGTCGCTGTTGATGTACATGTCGTGGGCGGCCAGATAGCCGGGACCCTTGGGCAGGATTTCGCGGCGGGCGATGCCCATGGGCACGGTCCATGGCGGATTGGCCACGACCGAGGCGAAGGGTTTTTCCAGGCTGGGGGTCTGGTTCTCGTCCGTACCGACGATGACGCGGTTGGAGTGAACCGGCTTGCCGTCCTTCCAGTAGACCATGATGGCGGCGGCGGTGTTGACCTCGATCCGCTCGGGATTCAGCTCGCGCTTCAGCCAGCGGCGGCGTTCCAGGTTGAGGGCGATCTGGCGAGCGCGGTCCTCGGCCGAGGCGCCGAGCGAGCGCTGGGTGCCGGGGCCGATGCGACCGTCCGGGCCCAGGCCGTGGCGGGTCTGGAAGCTGCGCACGGCCTGTTGCAACTCGGAGCCGTAGGTCAGATTGCCTTTCAGGCGCGGACCGGCCGCGGCGCTGAGGTCGCCCTCGGCGACCAGACGGGCGATCAGAGCGGGGATGCGGTTGTCGCTGGTCCCCGGCTCGATCGTGCCGCCCTGACGGAAGGCGGGCCAGCCGCCCTGTCGGGCGATGCCGCGATAGCGGGCGTAGCCGGCCGACAGATTGGTGTAGCCGATGTCGGTCGGGGCCAGGCCGTCGAACCACTGGCTGAGTTGGTTGGCGCTGATCGCCTGGGTCAGGCCGGTGGGGACGTCGACGCTGTTCTTCTGCATCTCCCACAGGTCCTCGACCGTCTCGGGACGGACACGGCCCTCGGCCAGGACGCGGGCGTAGGCGACGGCGGCGGCGGTGGTGCGTATCTCGGCCGAGCCGGGATCAGCCGCCAGGCCGACGAAGTCGAAGAAGTCCCCGGCGGGCAGGGCGTGGCGCTCGGCCCCGGCGGCGACGTCCTGAAGGATACGCAGCCGGTCGGCGGTCCAGATCGGCTTGCCGCCGGTCAGTTGATAGACGGCGCGGACGTCGGCCTGCTGCTCTGGCGGCAGGCGCGAAGCCTGGGCCTCGAAGCCGGCGATGAAGGCCTGCGGGTCGATCGGCCGGTTTTGCGCCAGGGCGGCCGAGGCCGCGCCGAGGGTCAGGGTCGTCGTCGCGACGCCAAGGCCCAGTTCCCGTCGATTCATCACTTGAAACTCTTGCAGTCCGATCCGGCGCCAGACCCACCGCCTGCGCCCCGAAGGATCGAACGTGGCCATGTTATCGACGTTCCGGGCAAACAAAAAGCGCCGGCCCATCGGACCGGCGCTTCTGTGGCGACTTTGTCGCAGCCCCTGAAGGGCTTGGAGGCCTACTTCTTGATGAAGCCGCCGAACTTGTTGTTGAAGCGCGACACGCGGCCACCGCGGTCCAGCATGTGGGCGTTGCCGCCGGTCCAGGCCGGGTGCGTCGACGGGTCGATGTCGAGGGCCAGCGAGGCGCCTTCTTTGCCGTAGGTCGAACGGGTCTGGAAGGTGCTGCCGTCAGTCATCACAACCGTGATGAAGTGGTAGTCGGGGTGCGTGTCCGCTTTCATCGATCTGATCCGTCTCTGCGCGGCGACGATGCCGACCGTCAATGCGCGTAAATAGAGAAACCCGCCGAGGCTGCGGCGGGAATGAGCGGCGGCGTTTACACCGGGGGGCGTTCCGGGGCAAGAGCGCTGGCATGACCCAAGTTTCCTCGCCTTCCGCTTCGCAAGAGGCCAACGCCCAAGCGGCCCGCGGTCGCCCCGGCGCCGGCGCCCTTCTGGCCGAACAGATGGACGAGGCGGGCGGCAAGCGCGCCAAGACCCGAAACATCAGGCCCCTGGGGCGTTTGCTGCCCTTCATGATGCGACACCGGCTGGACGCAGGGATCGCCGGCCTGTGGCTGCTGTTCTCGACGGCGGCGTCCCTGGGGCTGACGGCGACGGCGCGCGGGGCCATCGACAACGGCTTCGAGAACGCTGGCCGCGACATCAATACCTGGTTCCTGATTCTGGGGGCGAACGCCCTGATTCTGGGGCTGGCGACGGCCTTCCGCTATTTCTACGTGACCAAGACGGGCGAGCGGGTCATCGCCGACCTGCGCACGGCCCTGTTCCAGCGCATTCTGACGCTGGACCCGGTCTTCTTCGCCCACATGCGGACCGGCGAGGTGCTGTCGCGCCTGACGACCGACATCCAGTTGGTCGACACCCTGCTGACCACCTCGGTCAGCTATGCGCTGCGCAACTTCTTCACCCTGATCGGCGGGGTGATTCTGCTGTTCTTCGTCAGCCCCAAGCTGACCGGGTTCGTGCTGCTGATCGTGCCGGTGCTGATCGTGCCGCTGTTCATCTTCGGGCGTCAGGTGCGCAAGCTGACGGTCAAGTCGCAGGACACCTTCGCCAACGCCGTCGGCTTCGCCGGCGAGAGCGTGGACGCCATCGAGACGGTTCAGGCCTTCGGGCGTGAAAAGAGCGCCATCGGCCGCTTCGGCGCGGCGGTGGAGGAGGCCTTCGGCGTCTCCCTGGTTCGGATGCGGGCGCGGGCGGTGATGACCGCCATGATCATCGTCGTCATGTTCGGCGGCGTGACCCTGGTGCTGTGGCTGGGGGCGCAGGACGTGATCGCCGGGACCATGACGCCGGGGGCGCTGTTGCAGTTCGTCCTGCTGTCGGTCTTCGCCGCCGGGGCCGTGGGCGCGCTCGGCGAAAGCTGGGGCGACGTGCAGAAGGCCGCCGGGGCCATGGAGCGGATCGACGAACTGATGCGGGCCGTCCCCGCCATCGCCCCGCCCGCCAAGCCTGTGGCCCTGCCGCAGCCGCCGCTGGGCGAGGTGTCGATGTCGGCGGTGGACTTCGCCTATCCGGGCCGTCCCGACCTGCCGGCGCTGAAGGGTTTCAGCCTGACCGTGCGGCCGGGCGAGACCGTGGCCCTGGTCGGGCCGTCAGGCGCGGGCAAGTCGACGGTCTTCCGTCTGTTGCTGCGTTTCTATGATCCGCAATCCGGTCTGGTGTCGGTGGACGGCGTGGACGTGCGCGCGGCCGACCCGGTCGCGGTGCGCGAGCGCTTCGCCTGGGTGTCGCAGGAGGCGCCCCTGTTCTCGGGCTCGGCGCTGGAGAACATCCGGTTCGGCCGCGAGGCCGCGACCCTGGCCGAGGCCCGCGCCGTGGCCGACGAGGCCCAGGCGCTGGGCTTCCTCGAGGCCCTGCCGCAGGGCTTCGACACGCCGCTGGGCGAGCGCGGCAAGAGCCTGTCGGGCGGTCAGCGGCAACGTCTGGCCATCGCGCGGGCCCTGGTCCGCGAAGCCCCGATCCTTCTGCTGGACGAAGCCACCAGCGCTCTGGACGCCGAGAACGAGCGTCTGGTGCAGGCGGCGCTGGATCAGGCCATGTCCGAGCGCACCACCTTGGTCATCGCCCACCGTCTGGCCACCGTGCTGCGGGCCGACCGCATCGTCGTCATGGACGGCGGCAGGGTGGTCGAGGAAGGCACCCACGCCGAACTGACGGCGCGGGGCGGGCTGTATGCGCGGTTGGCGGCCTTGCAGTTTCAGGGGACGTAGCGACGTTTTTCCTCCCTATCGCGGAACGATGGGGAGGTGGCGCGGCGGCGCAGCCGACGTGACGGAGGGGCGGCTTTGCGGCTTGAGGCGGCGTCGGCCCCTCCACCGCTACGCGGTCCCCCTCCCCATGGAATGGGGAGGAAAGAGCGGGGGCGATTGCACTGCGACCCGAAAAAAATAGTGCAATTGGTGCAATCCTTGAGGCGGCGATCCTCCCCTGCGGAGCGGGGGAGGGGGACCATGCGAAGCATGGTGGAGGGGGCGAGGACCGGGCGCTTCGGTTCGAGATTTGCGCATGATGAGAGGCGAAGGGAAGGGCGGCGACTGTGGTTCGCTCCTCCCGCCTGCGGCGGTCCCCCTCCCCCGTGAACGGGGGAGGATTGAGGCGGATGGCTCGGCTACGACGATGTCAAAGAACGCGAGCATGATAACGCCGTCGGGGGCGGCGCTATGAGTTGCGCGGCGGGGCGTTGGAAAAGCCTGTAAGATCAAGGGGCGGTCTAGCGTCGTTGTGATGGCTGGCGGGCCTTTCCTCCGTCATCCCGGCCGGAGCCTCTCGCAGAGAGGCGCAGAGCCGGGACCGCCCAAGGCTCGACGGCGGCGCTTTCTGCGGCCCCGGATAGCGGCTGTGCCGCTTCCGGGATGACGGGGGCGGCTAGCGCGCGGCGACCGCTACGCCCGGAAAGTCGCTGAACACGGCGTCGACGCCGAGGGCGTAGAAGGTCTTCAGATAGCCGCTCAGGTCGCCGTGGCTGGCGGGGGCATCGCCAACCCGGCGTTCCAGCGGCAGGAAGGCGTTTTCGGCGCGGAAGGTCCAGACCACGACCTGCAGCCCCGCGGCATGGGCGTCGGCGATGAGGGATGTCGACGGCAGGCTCCGGCCCTCGTCGCGCGGCAGGATCAGGCCGGTCTCGACGCCGATAGCATCGGCATAGGCGGCGACGGCGCTCAGGCCCTCGGGGCTGCTCATGGCGGCGTAGGTCAGGTCGGGACGGTCGGCGGGGCCGCCGGAGACGCTCATCAGTTGCAGCAGCGGCGCGTCGATGCGGGTCTTGAGCCGTTGCAGCGGCCCGACCTCGAAACACTGGATCAGGATGGGGGCGTCGGCGCCGGTCAGGCCGTGACGCTCCAGCGCGGCGACGAAGGCGTTCTCCATCGGCAGGCCGATGCCGGCAAAATAGGAGGGGTGCTTCAGCTCCGGCGCGACGCCGATGACGCGGCCGGTGCGGGCGGTCGCCTCGCGCGCGATGGCCACGACCTCGTCGAAGGTCAGGATGGCGTCCTGGCCGTCCCAGGCGGTGTTGGCGGGGCGCAGCAGGGGCAGGCGCTCGCGCGCGCGCAGGGTCTTCAGTTCGGCCAGGGTGAAGTCTTCGGTGAACCAGCCGGTGGTCTCATTGCCGTCGATGGTCTTGGTGGCGCGGCGGGCGGCGAACTCAGGGTGGTCGGCCGCGTCGGTCGTGCCGCCGATCTCGTTCTCGTGGCGGACGACGAACTGGCCGTCGCGGGTCATGACCAGATCGGGCTCGATGAAGTCCGCGCCCTGTTCGATGGCTAGTCGATAGGCCGAGGCGGTGTGCTCGGGCCGTTCGCCGGAGGCGCCGCGATGGGCGATGATCTGGGGGACGGGCGCAGACATGGCCGGGGTTCCGCTGAGGAGGAGGGCGGCGGTCAGGATGAGACGGATCATGCGCCGAGGGTAGGGGCGGGACGTGACGCGCGTGTGATTTCTCCCTCCCCTTCATGGGGAGGGGGGCGTCGCGAAGCGGCGAGCGGGTGGGAGGGCTAGATACGACAAGGGCGGCGGGTCAATGACCACGCCGCCCCCACCCGGCCTCGCCTGACGGCTCGGCCACCCTCCCCATGAAGGGGAGGGTGAGTTCTAGTTAGGCCGCCTGCAGGATCTTGCGCAGTTGCGGGTGCAGTTCCGGGTTGGCGGCGACGATCTGCTTGCCCGACTTGGGGTCGCCGTCGATGTCGATGGTGGTGACGGTGCCGCCGGCTTCGGTGACGAACAGGATGCCCGCCGCCACGTCCCAGGGCTGCAGGTTACGCTCGAAATAGGCGTCGTAGCGGCCGGCGGCGACCCAGGCGAAGTCCAGCGAGGCGGCGCCCAGGCGACGGATGCCGGCGACGCGCTGGCCGACCGCGTGGATGTCCTTGATCGCCTGGGAGTGGCCGATCTTGCCGATGAAGGGCAGGCCGGTCGAGATCAGGCTCTCGGACAGGTCGCGACGGCCCGAGACGCGGATGCGCTGGTCGTTCAGATAGCAACCCTTGCCCTTTTCGGCCCAGAACAGCTCGTTCATCACGGGGTTGTAGGTGACGCCGGCGACGATCTCGGACGAGCCGTCGGGGTGCTTGCGCTCCAGCCCCACCGTGATGGCGAAGTGGGGCATGGCGTGCATGAAGTTGGTGGTGCCGTCGATCGGGTCGACGATCCAGGTGTGCGACTTGTCGGTGCCTTCGACCATGCCGCGTTCCTCGCCGAGGAAGCTGTAGCCGGGGCGGGCCTTCATGAGCAGTTCGAACAGCGTGTCTTCGGCCTTGAGGTCGGCGGCGGTGACGAAATCACCCGGACCTTTGCGCGAGACCTGAAGCTGGGCGACTTCGCCGAAGTCGCGAAGCATGGGGCGGGCGGTCTTGCGCACTGCGCCGATGATGACCTGAACGAGGGCGGAGGCGAGAGCCATGAGTATCTCCTGGTCCGGCTGTCCTTGAAGGCCCTGTCGGCCCGGAGAGACGGAGAAGCAAAAGGGGCGCGGACCATCCGCGCCCCTGTAACTGTCTTATAGCGCCCGACCTTGGCCGGGAAAGACGGTGTTTGTTAGTCCGCGCGGCGGACGTATTCGCCCGTCGTCGTGTCGACGATGATGCGCTCGCCGGCCGACATATAGGGCGGGATCATGATGCGGACGCCGTTGTTGGCGATCGCGGGCTTGTAGGACGACGACGCCGTCTGGCCCTTCACGGTGGGCTCGGTCTCGGCGACTTCCAGAACGACCTGTTCCGGCAGTTCCAGGCCGATCGGACGCTCTTCGTGCATCTCGATGATGACCTTCATGCCCTCCTGCAGGTAGGGGATGCGTTCGTCGCCGACCCAGTCCTTGCGCAGTTCGATCTGCTCATAGGTGGCGTCGTCCATGAAGACGAGGCTGTCGCCGTTGTCGAACAGATAGGAGAAATCCTTCTGTTCGAGCGTGACGCGCTCGACCTTGTCTTCCGAACGGAAGCGTTCGTTCAGCTTGTTGCCGGTTTCGAGGTTCTTGGCCTCGACGTTGGCGAAGGCGCCGCCCTTGCCGGGCTTGACGTGGCTGGCCTTGGTGACGACCCAGAGGCCGCCGTTGTGCTGCAGGACCATGCCGGGCTTGATGGTGTTGCCGTTGATTTTCATTGAAACCGCTGGGATCGAAGGGCTGGGGGCGGCCCGGCCGCTTCGTGGGCGGGCGCGCGAAATCGCGGCGAGCCGTAGAGGAACGGCGGAAAAAGGGCAATGGGGGGCGTTTGGCGGCTGGATTATTCGAACCAGCCTTCGGAGAGATCGCGCCAATCGGGGTTGAGGTCTTCGATCAGTTTCAGCTTCCAGTCCCGTAGCCAGGTCTTGATGGCCCGCTCACGCCGGATGGCCTCGGTGATGAAGGTGTAGCGCTCAAACCAGACCAGGCGTTTGCAGCCGTAGGCCGAGGTGAAGCCGGGGCGAAGTTCTTGTTTGTGCTGGGCGACGCGGGCGGGAAGGTCGCTGCTGACCCCGGTGTAGAGCGTGCCGTTTCGACCGCTGGCGATGATGTAGGTGGCGATGAAGCTGTCGTCGGTCAGTCGCGCCAAGGCGGTCCCCCAAAGCCGTCATGCGGGAGGCTGGGGTTTGAATGAGGGGCTGTCAAATGGCGGCGCGGCTGGATCGTCGGGTCAAGCCCGACGATGACGGCATCAGAGGGGGGAGTCGTGTGGGGCTGGGGGCTGCGGCTGCCTCTCCCCAAAGCCGTCATGCTCGGACTTGATCGGAGCATCCAGCAGGCTCGACGCCTGAACGGCGGTGCGGCTGGATCGTCGGGTCAAGCCCGACGATGACGGCATGGACGGCAGGATCAGTTGCCGGTGGCGGCGCTGTCCGTCTTGATCTCGCTCATGGCGGACTGAAGGTAGTTCTGGGCGCCCAGCAGTTCGATCAACTTGTGCTGGTTCTCGAGGAAGTCGATGTGCTCCTCGGTGTCGGACAGGATCTTCATCAGCAGGTCGCGGCTGACGAAGTCGCCTGCGGCTTCACATTGGGCGACGGCGGCGGCGGTCGTGGCGCGGCTGTCGATTTCCAGTTGCAGGTCGGCGCCCAGGCATTCGATCGGCTCTTCGCCGACCTTGAGCTTGTGCAGGTCCTGAAGGTTGGGCAGGCCGTCGAGGAAGAGGATGCGCTTGATCAGCATGTCGGCGTGCTTCATCTCGCCGATCGATTCTTCGTAGATGACGTGGCCGAGGTGGGCCAGGCCCCAGCTCTCGAACATGCGAGCGTGCAGGAAGTACTGGTTGACCGCCGTCAGCTCGTTGGTCAGCACCGCGTTGAGGGTGCGGATGATCGCCGGATCGCCCTTCATGGTCGTCGCCTTTCGTCGTCGGCGGCGGACGGGAGGCCGGAACGGCGCTCCAGACTCGATCGCTGCCTGATGCCAAAGGCTTTTACCACGGCAAAGGCGTCGTGGATTATTTGCGAGTATTTATCACTGCATTGATAGTGCGAGTGAAATTCGCTGCCGGGAGTAGAGACTATTCGGCCGCGAGGGCGAAGGCCGCCTGGGTGTCCTGAATCATCTGACGCATTTCGCAAACGCACTTGGCGCATTGCGGAGCGCATTGATTGGTCGCGAAAATATCCTTCGGACGGGTCGCACCCGCCTCGATGGCTTGAGCGACGTCACGTTGGCGAAGGCCGTTACAGTTGCAGACGTACAAGGCGACAAGCCCCGAAGCAGTTCTTGAGAATGGCTCGCTATAGCATTTCTTAAGGCGAGTGCAAATCGTTCGCATGAGGTTGCGACATTGACGCCCGGCGCGGGGACGGGCAGGGCGAGGGCATGGCTCGTCAACCCGCTCTTCCGCCCCGTCCGCCCTGTCAGCTATATCTGATCACGCCGCCGGCCATCGCCGACCTGGAGGCCTTCGCCGGCCTGCTGGAGCAGGCGCTGTCGGCGGGCGAGGTCGCGGCCCTGCAGATCCGGCTCAAGGACGTTTCGGATGATCAGGTGCGCGCCGCCGTGGCGCGGCTGGCGCCGATCGCCCGGGCCCACGGCGTGGCCGTGATCCTGAATGACCGGCCGGACCTGGCGAAGGCCACGGGCTGCGACGGGGTGCATGTCGGCCAGGACGATATGTCGGTGGCCGAGGCACGGCGCATCATGGGACCGGACGCGATGATCGGCGCCACCTGCCACGATAGCCGTCACCTGGGCATGGAGGCCGCCGAGGCGGGCGCGGACTATGTCGCCTTCGGCGCCTTCTTCCCGACGGACACCAAGGAAACGACGCACCGGCCCGAACTGGCGGAACTGACCATCTGGCAGGAGACGATGGAGACCCCGTGCGTCGCCATCGGCGGCATTACGGTCGACAACGCCGCCCAGGTAGCCGCTGCGGGCGCGGATTTCGTCGCGGTCAGCGCGGGCGTGTGGAAGCATCCCGAAGGCCCTGCGGCGGCGGTGCGGGCGCTTAACGCCGTTCTGGCGACCGCGTTCTGACTTCAGAGGATGTTTAGGAAGCTTGGGCAGGATGGGGTGTTAGTCGCGTACACCGGACCCGATCATGACCATGAGCCGCGCGCTCGACAGGCCTGAATACGTCATCGACGCCGACGCGGAGCGCGGTGCGGTCGGCGTTGTCGCCGCGCCCAACGCCAGCTTCTTCCGCCAGCCGTTGGCGCCGATCCTGACTGCGGTAGGGGTGACGGTGCTGGTGGTTCTGGCGATCAGCTTCGCCCGCACCAACGGTCTGGTCGCAGCCCTGTGGGGCGCGGGCGGGCTGGCTCTCGCGGTCTGGCTGCGCAGTGGTCGCGGCACGGCCTATGATTTCGGCTTCGGCGCCCTGGTGGTCACGGGCGTTTTGGCGGGCGAGTTCCTGGTCGGCAACGGCCCGGCCCTGTCCCTCATGTTCACGGCCATGAACCTGCTGGAGATCACTCTGGCGGTCGTGCTGACCCGTCGGTTCGTGCCCGGCCTCAACGTCAACAGCGTCGAAGGACTGACCCGTTTCCTGGCGGTCTGCGCCGCATCGGCCCTGCCTTCGGCGATTCTCAGTGCGCTGGCGCTTGAGGCCATGGTCGGCGCCGACGTGCTGGATGGGTTCCGAATCTGGTGGTTCGGCCATTCGCTGGGCTTCGCGGTGATCGGCGTCTTCGGTCTGGCGCTGCAGTCGCGGCATATGGCAATCCTGCGTCAGCCCGCGCGGCTGGCCGAGGGCGTCGCCATATGCGGTCTGGTCGGCGCCGCCTGCTATGCGATCTTCTCCCAACTGAGTCTGCCCTACGGCTTCCTGCTGTTGCCGCTGCTGGTCCTGATGGCTGTGCGTTTCCGTGTGGCCGGGACGGCCACCGCGCTGTTGATCGTTTCGGTCATGGCGATCGGCGGCACGATGGTCGGTCATGGCCCCTATCATGCGTTCAGCGCTGAGCACCGAGCCCTGCTCGGACAACTTCTGGTGCTGTTGGGCTATATGCCGATCCTGATGGTCGCAGCCCTGCTGGAAGAACGCGACCGTCTGGCGGAACGCGCCCGCGCCGGACGGGACCGCGCCGAACGCGCCTCGGCGGCCAAGTCGCGCCTGCTAGCCAACGTCGCCCATGAGATCAAGAGCCCCGTCGGCGGCATCATCGGTATCGGCGAACTGTGGGCCGGCGGCCAGCTGGGCGAGGCCTCGGCCAGTCAGGTCGAAATGGCGCAGATGCTGGTCAAGACCGCGCGTCAGGTGGAGGCCCTGGCCCATGATCTTCTGGATGTGGCGCGCGCCGAGTCCGGCGCCCTCAGGGTCGATCTGCGTCCCACGGACGTGGTCGGCGTCCTGGAAGACGTGCGCCGCGCCGTGATGCTGAAGCCGGAGGCGGCGAACGTGGCCGTCGACGTGGCGGTCGAAGGCGACGCCCTGATCGCTCAGGCGGATTCGCAGCGTCTGGCCCAGGTGATCGGCAATCTGGCCAACAACGCCATCAAATACGGCGCGTCGGGCGGCGTGGTCCGGCTGTGCGCGCTGTGGGCCGATGGCCGGGTCCGGATCGAGGTCCGGGACCATGGATCCGGCCTGTCCCTGGAGAAGCAGGCGCAACTGTTCGAGCCTTTCAACAGGCTGGGGCTGGAACGCTCGGCCATCGAGGGGCACGGCATCGGCCTGGCTCTGGCCAAGCGCCTGACCGAGCTTCAGGGCGGCGAGATCGGCGTGATCTCCGCGCCCGGCGAAGGCGCGACCTTCTGGGTGGAGCTTGAGGCGGCTTGACCGCTTCGCGCGCTCCGCGCCAAGGTCGGCGCATGAGAACCTTGCTGATCGCTTCCGCCCTCCTGACCGTTCCCGCCTCGGCCCTGGCGCAGAACCCCAGCGCCGAGGAACTGACGCGGCTGCTGAACGGCGGGCCGCCCGCCGCTGTTCGGCCCGCCCCTCAGGCTCAGCCCCAGAACCCACGTCCGAGCGCGGCTCCGACGCCCGCGATCAGTTCGACCCCGACCCCGACCCCGACCCAGGCGGCGCCGGTTCGCGCGACCGCAGCGCCCGCTCCGGTGGCCGCGGCGCCGGTTGTTCCCGTTCGGGCGCCGGCTCCGAGCTCGACCCCCGCCCCGGCTCCTGCTTCGGCCGCCGCCGCACCAGCGACGGGCGCGCTGAACGCCGCCGCCGTCGCGGCCCTGCCGTTCCGTATTGAACTGCCCGCGGGCTTTCAACTGTTCGAAGGCCGGGGGGCGCCGGATTCGCGTGTCTGGTCGGTGCGCAAGGCGGGCAAGACCTTCGCCATGATTTACGCCGGGCCGTCGTCGCAGTTTCCCATCTATGACGGCGAGCGGGTTCAGGCGGCGGGCCGCGTCAGCGTCGTCGTGCCCGAGGGCATGCGTCGAATCGCCATGGAACATCTGTTCCAGCGTCCGGTCGCGCCGGCCGAGATCCACGTCTGGCTGATGAGTCTCGACGGCGCCGACCGCGACGCCGCCGAGCGGATCGCCCAATCTATCGATCCGAAATAGGGCCTAGGTCTCGGACCAGACGGCCAGTTCGTTGCCGGACGGGTCGCGGAAATGGAAACGGCGTCCGCCGGGGAAGGCGAAAATCGGGTGGAGGATTTCTGCGCCCGCCGCCTGAACCTTGGCCAGCATGGCCTCCAGGTCGTGGGCGTAGAGGATGGGCAGGGGCTTGGGCGTCATCGCCTCGGTGGTGAAGCCGCCGTCCAGCCCCTCGCCGAAGGCGGCGTAGTCGGGACCAAAGTCCTGGAACACCCAGCCGAAGGCGGCGGCGTAGAAGGCCTTGTGCGCCGCCATGTCGACAGCGGGCAGTTCGAGATAATCCAGTTTTCCGTCTTCGCGCATGGGGCGTTCCTTTTGCGGGATTGAAGGTCAGGCTCCCACACCGCGCGGCTCCGCGCAAACGGGGGCGGCAGGCAGGACCCGCCGCCCTGCATCCTCCCGCGTTAGGCCAGTTCCACGGCCATGGCCACGGCTTCGCCGCCGCCGATGCACAGCGAGGCCACGCCCTTCTTGCCGCCGCGCGCCTGAAGCGCCGCCAACAGGGTGGAGAGGATGCGCGCGCCCGAGGCGCCGATGGGGTGGCCCAGGGCGGTGGCGCCGCCGTTGACGTTCAGCTTGGCGCGGTCGATGCCCAGTTCCTGCTGCGCGATCATGGCGACGACGGCGAAGGCCTCGTTGACCTCCCACAGATCGACGTCCTCGACCGACCAGCCGGCCTTCTTCAGGGCTTTGCGCATGGCGGGGACGGGGGCGGTGGTGAACAGGCCTGGCTCATGGGCGTGGGCGGCGTGGGCGACGACGCGGGCGACGATCGGCAGGCCGAGCGCCTTGGCCGTGCTTTCGCGCGTCATGACCAGGGCCGCTGCGCCGTCCGAGATGGAGCTGGCGTTGGCGGCGGTGATGGCGCCGTCCTTGGTGAAGGCGGGGCGTAGGGTCGGAATCTTGGCCGGGTCGGCCTTGCCGGGCTGCTCGTCCTCGCTGACCGTGACGGGGCCCTTGCGCGTGGCGACCTCGACCGGAACGATCTCGGCCTTGAAGGCGCCCGAGGCGATGGCCGCCTTGGCGCGGGTCAGGCTCTCGATGGCGTATTCGTCCATCTGTTCACGCGTGAACTGATACTGGGCGGCGGAGTCCTCGGCGAAGACGCCCATGGCCTTGCCGGGGGAATAGGCGTCTTCCAGACCGTCCATCATCATGGAATCGACGATGACGTCGTGGCCGATGCGGGCGCCGGCGCGGTGCTTGTTCATCAGATAGGGGGCGCCGCTCATCGACTCCATGCCGCCGGCGACGATGACGTCAGCCGTACCGGCGAGAAGGGCGTCGTGCGCCATCATGGCGGCTTGCAGGCCCGAGCCGCACATCTTGTTCACCGTCGTCGCCTCGACGTGCTTGCCGAGCCCTGCGCCGATGGCGGCCTGACGCGCCGGGGCCTGGCCCAGGCCGGCGGGCAGGACGCAGCCCATGTAGATCTGCTCGACCTTTTCAGGGGCGAGGCCCGCGCGCTCGACGGCGGCCTTGACCGCGGCGGCGCCCAGATCGGTCGCCTTGACCGTGGACAGCGCGCCCTGGAAGCCGCCCATCGGCGTGCGGGCGAAGGAGACGATGACGACGGGGTCTTGGGCGCTGTTCGGGGCAGTCATGGCGGTTCGTCCTGATGGAAACTCTGTGGGGGCTAGATCGGGCGCCGAGCAATGCGGCGCAAGGCGTAATGGGACGCAGGTTGACCGCTGCTCGCCGGGCGGTGTTGTTAACCTTTGCTGTAAAATCGATTCGCCGGGCGTCGCCGAGGCAGGATCAGAAAGCTGACATCATGCTTCGTTGCCTGTCGGGCGCCGCTCTGGCCGCCGCCGTTTTCGCCTGCGCCGCGCCGGCCCTCGCCCAGAATGTGACCATGAGCGCGTCCTATGCCTCGCCGGGCGTCAATCCGGGCGGCAGCATCCAGCTGAAGTTCTTCCTCTACACCTCCGAGGTGTCGCCGGACCCGATGAGCGGCGGCGCTTTCACCTATACGGTTCCGGCAGGGCTGACGGCGACGGGCTATGCGCTGTCGCCCTTCTGCCCGGCGACCGGATCCAGTCTGGTCGGCAACGTCCTGTCGGTCAGCGGCATCAGCCAGACCGCCTCCTTCATCTGCGAAATCGTGCTGGACCTGCAGGCGGACGGCACTTTGACCACCTATCCCCTGACGCCGACGACGTTGACCTTCGCCACGCCGACGGGCGGCAGCTTCGCCATGGTCGGCGGGTCCAATGCGACCCTGACGGTCACCCATGCGCCGGTGGTCGGCCAGCTTTCGCCGGCGTCCGGTCCGCTGGAGGGCGGGACCAGCGTCGTCATCACCGGAACCAATTTCAACGGGGTGACCTCGGTGACCTTTGGCGGAATCCCGGCGGGTTTCACGGTCAACAGCCCGACCCAGATCACCGCCGTCGCCCCGCCCGCCGCCAAGGGCGCGCGCAACATCTCGATCTCGGCCCTGGGCGGTCCCAGCCTGGTGTCGCCCAGCAGCAGCTTCATCTACGCCGAGCCGGTGCCGACCCTGACGGAATGGGCGATGATCCTGATGGCGACGGTGCTGGCCGGGTGCGGCGCCCTGTTCGTGCAGCGCCGTCGCGCCGCCTGACGCGATGTTCGGCATCTAGAGCAGCTTGCGACGCTGGCGGGCGATGGCCAGAGGCCGCCCGTCGGCGCCCCAGGCTGTCGCCTCGTCCACCGACCAGCCGAGGCCGTGATCCAGCAGCCGGTATTCAAAGAAGGCCCAGCCGTCGGGCGCGGTCTCGGGCGTCGGATCGCCAAGAAAATCGTAGCGAAGATCGACCGAGGTCATCATCGGCGGCGCCTTGAAGGCCGTCCACGCCGGGGGATAGAGGGCGTCCAGCAGGTAGGATAGCCGCAGTTCGTCCAGCGGCGCCCCGTCGCGGGTGCGCATCCAGACCCGCTCGACCACCGGCTTGCCCTCGTTGCCGCCGAGGATGTTGGGGCCGCCGTCGAAGCGATAGTCAACGTGCTGCGAGAAGCGCGGGGCCATGGGGCCGCTGAGGCCCGGCGCGTCACGGTGCAGCGCGGGCGGCGGCGCCGCAAGCGGGCTGAGGGTTTCGGCGCTGTCGCCGTCCACGCCATAGGTGGCGCTGGCGTGGTGGGTCAGGCGCGAGCCTTGCCCGCCCTCAACCACGGCATAGGCCACGTTGCGCCCGCCGCGCAGCAGGCGGGGGCGGAACTGGATCGGCTGGCCATAGCGGGCGGCGGCCAGATACTGGACGCTCAGGCTACGCAGCGGCGCCTTGATCCCCAGCCCCTGACGCATGGCCCCGGCGCACAGGGCCGCCAGCAGACCGCCGAAGGGGAAGCCCGCCTCGGGCGGGGCGGCGATGGGACCATTGGAGAATTCGCCGGACAGGTGGGCGGCCAGCCCATCGTCGCCGGGCGTCAGGGTCAGGGCGTCGTGCAGCAGGTCGGCTTCGGTCATCGGTCCACGCAACAGCAGGCGAAAGAGGCGCGGGTGGAGACTGAAGCGTCGCCGCCCGCAAGTCGAGGAATGCAGGAACGCGACTGGGGAGTCGCATGTTGGTTGCCTAAGAAAACTGACAAACTGCGTCCCGATTGGCAACCTACTTGTCAAAAGCCTGACGCGGGGTCACTTTCCGCCCATGGGACGCACCGCCGACTATAGCCGCCAGAGCTGCTCGATCGCCGCCACGCTGGAGGTGATCGGCGACCCTTGGACCCTGCTGGTCGTCCGCGACGCCTTCAACGGCGTGCGCCGGTTCGAACAATGGCAGGAGCGTCTGGGCGTGGCGCGCAACGTCCTGGCTGCACGGCTGAAGTCGCTGGTGCAGCACGGGGTGCTGGAGCCGCAGCTCTATTCGGAACGCCCGCCGCGCAACGAATATATCCTGACCGCCAAGGGCAAGGATCTGTACGGCGTGCTGGTGACCCTGCACGCCTGGGGCGAGAAGCACGTCTACGGCGACGCCGACAGCGGCATTTCCATGATCCACAAGACCTGCGGCCACGACCTCAAGCCGCGCATCGCCTGCGGCCACTGCAACGAGATCGTCAAACCCCGCGACATCGAACTGACCTGGGCCGAGAACCGGCCGACCGTCGGGGACGTGATGCCCAAGGATGAGGCGGCCTGAGCCTCAGGCCGCCGGTTCGCCTTTCAGCGCCATCAGGGGGATGACGATGTCCTCCTCGTCGTCGAGGTGGCGGGTCAGACCGGGCGCGGCGCGGTCCAGCGCATCGGCGAGCCGGTGGGCGTGGTCAGGCGCGTCGGGGGACTGGCCGGCGACCCCCTGATGGAAGGCGACGGCGTAATGGTAGAGGGCGTCCAGATGGGCGTGGATGGCGTCGTGGTCGCGGTCCAGCAGGTCGAGGCCCGTCTGGATGCGCGGCTCGATGCGGCGGAAGTGCGGGAAGTAGTGGCCGCTCTCGACCCGGTGGTGGCCGTCCAGATGCTGGAGGAAGGCTTGGAGCGTCGGCAGCAGGGCGGCGTGCAGGCCGCGTGGGTCCAGGGCGCCTGACCGCCAGCGCGTCGCGGCGGCGGCCATCTGGGCCTGCTGGGCGCGGAAGCCGGCGTGCATCTGCAGCCAGAAGGCCGCGGTTTCGGGCAGTGCGCCGGTCCAGCGCTCACGCGGGAAGGCGTCGCGCAGATACAGCATGTCGTCGGGCAGACAGGCGCGGACGCCCAGCGCCAGGCTGTCCGTCGGCGCGTCGTTGTGCGGCTCAGGCGACAGCGGTGGTGCTCTGGATGAAGCCGCCGCCCAGGACGCGGTCGGGATCGGCTGGGTCGTAGAGGGCGCAGGCCTGGCCGGGGGCGACGCCTTCCTCGCCCTCATCGAAGACGACCGAGACGACGCCGTCCTCGTCCATGCTCAGACGGGCGGGGGAGGGCTGGCGGGTCGAGCGGACGCGGGCCAGGACGGGCGCGCCGTCGCGGGCGGCTTCCTCGATCGTGGCCTGGTCGCCCAGCCAGTTGGTTTCTTCCAGCGTCAGGCTGGCGGTCAGCAGGGCCTCGCGCGGGCCGACGATGACGCGGCGGTTTTCGGGGTCCAGCCTGGTGACGAACAGAGGCTCGCCCACGGCGACGTTCAGGCCGCGGCGCTGGCCGATGGTGTAGTCGGTGATGCCGCCGTGCTGGCCCAGCACCCGCCCGTCCATGTGGACGATCTCGCCGGCCTCGCGGCCTTGCGGACGCAGGCGGTCGATCAGGGTGCGATAGTCGCCGGAGGGGACGAAGCAGATGTCCTGACTGTCCGGCTTGGCGGCGATGCGCAGACCGAGGGCGGCGGCGACGCCGCGCACCTGGGGCTTTTCCAGATCGGCAAGGGGGAAGCGCAGATAGTCCAGTTGTGTCTGGGTGGTGGCGAACAGGAAGTAGGACTGGTCGCGCGAGTGATCGACGGCCTTGCGCATCTGCGAGCGGTTGCCGACGGCGGCGCGGCGGACGTAGTGGCCGGTGGCCATGGCCTCGGCGCCCAGGTCGCGGGCGACGTCGAGCAGGTCGCGGAACTTGACCGTCTGGTTGCAGCGGATGCAGGGGACCGGGGTCTGGCCCTTCAGATAGGAGTCCGCGAACTGGTCGATCACCGCGTCCTTGAAGCGGCTTTCGTAGTCGAGGACGTAGTGGGGAATGCCGAGCATCTCGGCGGCCAGACGGGCGTCGTGGATGTCCTGACCGGCGCAGCAGGCGCCCTTTTTCTTCAGCGCCGCGCCGTGGTCGTAGAGCTGGAGGGTGACGCCGACCACGTCATAGCCCGCCTTGGCCAGCAGGGCGGCGACGACGGTGGAATCCACCCCGCCCGACATGGCCGCGACCACGCGCGATCCGACCGGCAGGCCGACCGCCTGTCGCGCGCTCTCGATCGCAGCGTCCATGTCGGCGGCGCCGGACATGGGGGCGATGGTCGGGATGGGGCAGATGTCGTCAGCCAGGGTCATCGCCGCCATATAGAGGTCCCTGCGTTCGATTTCGAGGCATGGGCTTCTCCTCCCCATAAAATGGAGGTGGATCGGCCGCGCGAGCGGACGAGACGGAGGGGCTGCTTACACAGAGAGAGCCCCTCCACCGCTACGCGGTCCCCCTCCCCACAGAGTGGGGAGGAGAAAATAGAAAGGCCGCCTCCGTCGCCGGAAGCGGCCACTATCCTTGGACCTATCGCGCGTTGCGCTACTTGAGGCCCATTAATCCCGGTAGCTCTGGATGCGCGTGGTGCGCAGGCCCTGCATGCCCCATTTGTCGATCGCCTGTTGCCAGGCGATGAATTCCTCGGCCGTCAGGCGATATTTCGCCAGGGCGTCTTCCAGGTTGATCAGTCCGCCGCGAACGGCGGCGACCACTTCGGCCTTGCGGCGGATCACCCAGCGGTTCGTATCCGCCGGCGGGAGATCCCGCAGGGTCAGCGGCGTGCCCGTCGGGCCGACCACGTACTGTTCGCCTCTATTATTAAGGCGTCGCTCTTGCAGCATGGGCTTAAGCCTCTTTCACCACCACCATCGACGCGTAGGCTAGGCCCCTGGCCGCTAAGGGCCTTTTAAGCGTCGTGGTGAAGGAATGGCTAAGACGCATCGTCCGCTTCCGGCGCGCGCGGCGCGACGGAAACGAAGGATTCATCGAGTCTAACGAAGGCTTACTCATCGATTCCCGGTGGGCGATCAGCGCTTGATGTTGATCAGTTCCGCCAGCATCTCGTCGGCGGTGGTGATGATCTTGGATGAGGCCGAATAGGCGCGCTGAGTGGTGATCAGGCCGGTGAACTCGGTCGACAGGTCGACGGTCGAGGCCTCCAGCTGTTGCGAGCCCAGCAGGCCCGCGCCGCCGGTGCCGGGCGCCTTCAGGTTGAAGGTGCCGGAGTTCTGGCTGACGCGGAAGGCGTTCCCCGACACCTCGGTCAGGCTGTCCGCGCTGGGGAAGGTCGCCAGGGCGACCTGGGCGATCTTGCGCATCACGCCGTTGTCGAAGATGGCCGTGACGAAGCCCGCCTCGTCGATCTTGACCTCGGTCAGATTTCCGAAGGCCGTGCCGTTCGTATAGGTGGCCTGGACAATCGAGGTGCTGTCGTACTGGGTCAGGCCGCCGGCCGAGGCATTCATGTCGAACGCGATGTTCTGGGCGGCGATGCCCAGGGCCGGATCCCAGGTGCCGTCCAGCGCGCCGGCCGTCGTGCCGTCCGAGGCGCCGAGCGTCAGGCTGGCGTTGGTCGGATCGTCGAACAGGCCGGTGCCGGCCGGCCAGCCCTGCATCTTGGTGACGTCCAGGCGTCCGTCCTGAGTGAAGGCGATCTTGCCGGCGCGCAACTGGCCGTCGGGGTGGGTCACCGTGCCGGCGGGGGCGCGGATTTCGGCATACCATTCGTTGGCGACGTCGCTCTTCAGGAAGGAGACGCTGATGTTGCGCTGGCCGCCCTTGGAGTCCGAGACCGGGATCGTGATCTCGAAGTCCGGCTTGACGCCCGTGCCGGTCACCGGGTCCCACATCGCCATGGAGTTGGCCGCCGGGTCGTAGGCCAGGGGCCCGACAGGAGCCAGCGCGGCGTCCTTGGCGGCGTCGGAGATGGTCTGGCTCGACTTCAGGTTGGCGTTCAGGCTGACGCGGGTGGTCGGTTCCGCCGCGCCGCCGACCGAGCCGACGTTGATGGTGCGCAGGCGGCTCATGTCGGAGGGGTCGCTGTTGACCGTGCCGTCGGCGGCCACCGGCCAGCCCTGCAGATAGAGGCCGGAAGTGTTCTTCAGATAGCCCAGGTCATCGATCTTGAAGGCCCCGGCGCGGGTGAACAGGCGCGCGTCGCTCAGGGTCAGGTTTTCGGACTTCTCGGTGACGACGAAGAAGCCCTGGCCCGAAATGGCCAGGTCGGTGCCCGAGGTGGTGCGCTGCAACTGACCCGCCTGGCTGATGAAGTGGCGGGCCGAGGCCTGAACGCCGCCGGCCGAGAAACCGACGCCCTGGGTCTGGCTGTTGACGACGGTGGCGAACTCGGTCGAGGCGCGCTTGTAGCCCACGGTGTTCACGTTGGCGATATTCTGCGAAATCGTTGACAGGGCCGCGGCGTTCGCGGTCAGGCCGGACACGCCGGCCAGCATGGCGCCGTTGATGCTCATGACTGGGCTTCCTTACGAGAGAAGAGTGAGGGGATTGATGCGGGAGGCGAAGGCCGAGAGGCCGTTGGCGTCCTCGCCTTCGGGAGTGGCGATAGGGGGCGTGACGGCCGTCTTTTGTTCTTCCAGCGCGATCAGGCTGGAGACGGGCATGATGGATTTTCCGATCGTGACGTAGGGGGCGCCGTCGTACATTTCGACGCCGGTGACCCGGCCGCGGATAATGACCTGGCCGTCGACGGCCTTGCCGGCGCCGTCCTTGGCGAAAACCTTCAGCGTATAGACGCCGCCGTTGTCGACCTGACCGCCGCCGGTGGTTTTGCCGTCCCACTTGAAGTCGTGCATGCCGTTGGTTTTGGCGGGCGCGTCGCCTGTCCAGACCACCTTGCCGCCGGCGTCCAGCACCTGAAGCGTCGCCGTCGCGGCGTTGCCGCCCAGTTCGTAGCTCCAGTTCGCCGCGCCGTCCTCATAGCGGGTGGCGGACCAGACGGCGGTGGCGTCCTTGCCGATATACTGCGCCGCGCCGGTCAGGCCGTCGCCCTGCTGGGCCTGAAGCAGGCTGTTCAGCAGGGTGTTGGTCAGCAACTGCTGCTCGACCCCGGCCATCTGGGTCAACTGGGCGGTGAACTGATTGGAATCCACCGGCGACAGCGGGTCCTGGTTCTTCAACTGGGAGGTCAACAGCGACAGGAAGGTCTCGAAATTCGAGGCCAGCATGGTCGAGCCGGTGTTGATCTTGCCCGTGGCGGCGTTGGCGGAGACGGCGTTGACCATCGTCAGACCTTCAGATCGACGCGGTCAGGCGTCAGCGAGAGGGATGTCCAGGCTCCGTGCGCCCCGGAAAGAGGCGGCGGAACGGCGAGATCGGCGTCGGCGGCGAGGCGCGCGGCGCCGGCGAAGGCGCGGCGATCCGGCGGGCGGTCAAAGGCGCCGCCGCCGAAGCCGGACGAAGGGTTCCGTTCGGCGAACTCCAGCGAGTCCTGCGACAACTGGAAGCCGGCTTCCTGAAGCTGGCGGCGCAGTTCGTCGGCGCGGCCGCGCAGATCTGTGGCGGCGGCCGGATTGTCGAAGGCCAGACGCGCCGTCAGCCGCCCGTCGGAATCGATCTCCAGGCTCACGTCGACGCGGCCCAGGTCTTCGGGCGTCAGCGCCATGTCGAAGCGGGTCGAGCGGCCGTCCAGCTTCTTGAGAATCTGGGCGGCGATCTGGGCCGTGGTCTCGACCGTGGCGCGCGACAGCATCGACAGGCCCAGGTCGCGATTGGCGGCGGGCGCGCCGGCCTGGCTTTCCTGCGGCGGCAGGGCGGGGGGCGCGGCGGCGTCGCCTTCGGTCGAGGCCGGTGCGTCACCGGACGAGGCGGGAAGCGCCGTTGCGGCGTCGGCGCGCGGCGTGGAGGCGGCGAAACTGGCGGCCATGGCGTTCGAGGTCGAAGGCGCGGCGGCGGTTGGGGTCAGGGACGAGGCTGACGCTGACGCGCTGTCGCCGTCAGGCGAGGCGGCCGCGTTGGAGGGACGGTCCTCGCCACGACCCTGCGCATCACGGAGCCGCGGCGCGGGGGGCGGCGTCAGGTTCTGGGCAGGCGCGGGAGCGGGAACGGTTGTGGAGGATGTCGTCGAGGCCGTCGTTGTGGCGGCCGAAGGCGAAGCGGGCGGAACGGGTTGAGCCGGTTCCGCCGGTTCCGCCGGGGGCGGCGGCTCGGCGGTCATCGGCGGGACGGCGGCCATGGGCCGATTGGCGGTGAGCGCCGCCGCCAGGGCCGCAGACGGGGCGGGCGTCGGCGTCGCCAGTCCGCGCGCGGGGCTTGCCTTCGGTTCGGTCGAGGCGGCGGCGGGCGTGGCAACGTCCTGATCCGGCTGTGGCGTCGAGGTTTCGGCCGGCGTCGCGACCTCTGTCGTCACGAGCGGGGCGCTGTGGGCGGTCGCGTCAGGCACCGAGGTCTGGGGCGAAGAGGCCAGAGGCCGGGAAACCGGCGGTTGGTCCGGCGCGGCGGCTGTCGGCGTCGGGGACGTCATTGGCGGCTGCGTCGATGCCTCGACATCGATCGCGGGCGCTGTCGGCGCGGCTTCGAGCAACGGGGCGGCGGGCGCACCAGTTATGGAGTCTGTGCTGGCCGTTTCGGCGACGAGCGCTTCGGCCGTCATTGGCGGGATGATCGGGGCTGGGATGGGCGCCAGCAACCAACCTGGCGCGGCGGCGTCAGCCGTCGGAGTCTCGCTGTCGAGGGGCGCAACCTCGGCCGAAGCCGTCGGCGCCGCGTCGGAGCTCCCGTCGCCCTGAGTCGCGGAAGCATCCGCCACCAGGGCGGCGAACAGGGAGGCGAACAGGGCGCCGTCGGCCGCCGTGTCGTCGGACACGCCGATGCCCGCCGCGGTCGAGGCGGCGGGGGCGATGACGGACATGACGCTTTGGGCTGACATGGGGCGCAGGGCGGCTTTCAATGGGGTCGGCGCCTGCTGCGCCCAAGGTGTTCGGCAAGGGGCTGCGCAAGCCTTGGGCCAAGTTGGGAGGCTGACTGCAACGGTCTGAAAACAAACGATTTTGTCCGCGCGTCTCGTCACTGTCGGGGCGGCTTGCGGTCGGCCCTTCTTGCCGCGCCGCTACGCTTTTTGCCGGGTGGACCCGGCGCCGTTCCGCATGGCCCGCGATTTGCCCCTGTGAATACGAACGTACAGAGGCTGAAAGTCGATGTTTAATAAAATCAGAGGGTTGGCCAGAAGGCTGAACCGGAAAACCGGGCAAGATTTGCGCGCAGGCCAGCAAGGCTTGCCGGGCGCGGCCCTGCGCGGAGGGCGTGGCTGATGTCGCTCAGCTCGATCATGAACATCGCCACGTCGGGCATGACGGCCGCCCAGACGCAGTTGCGGGTGGTTTCGGACAACGTCTCGAACGTCAACACGCCGGGCTATATCCGCAAGATCGCCGACCAGCAGTCCTACGCCAACCAGGGCGTCGGCGCGGGCGTCGAGATCACGCGCATCCGCCTAGCCACCGACCGTTTCCTCCAGGCCGCCAGCCTGAGCGCCGGCGCCGAGGCTGGGCGCCAGAACGTGCGCTATGAATTGTACGACCGCATCCAGTCGCTGTTCGGCGACCCGGGCGCGGACAGTGGCTTCTTCTCGCAGATCGACAGCATCTTTTCGGCCTTCGCCGACTCTGCGGAAAACGCCATTTCGGGCCCGCTGCGCCAGGACGCCATCTACAAGACACAGACCGCTTTCAACGAAGCCGGGCGTATCGCCAAACAGATCCAGGCCGTGCGCGAGGACGCGGACGGCCGTATCCAGAGCGCCGTCGAACGGGCCAACGGCCTGCTGGAGCAGATCGAGAAGCTGAACGTCGAGATCGCCAAGGCCGCCGCGGTCGGCGCCGACTCCACCGGCGCCGAGACGGCCCAGGCCTCGCTGGTCAATGAACTGTCCGGACTAATGGACGTGCGCATCACCACCCGATCCGTCGGCGGGATCGAGATCCGCACCGGCGCCGGCATTCTTCTGGCCGGGCAGGGCGCGGCCAAGCTGGATTACAGGCGCGCGGGAGCCGTCTCGTCCGAGACCGCGTTCAACGAGGTCTGGGTCACCGAGGCCAACGGTCAGAAGAAGGCCCTGTCCGAGGGGATCACCTCGGGCGAGATCAAGGGGTTGATGGAGTTGCGCGACGTCGAGGCGCCGGCGGCGGCCGATCGTCTGGGCGAGTTGATGACGCGGCTGGCCGACGAGCTGAACCGGGCGCACAACGCCTCGTCTTCGGTCCCCGCCCCGACCGTCCTAAACGGCCGCAATATCGGCCAGTCGCTCGAGACGGCGCTGGCGGGCTTCACCGGCAAGACCACGATCGCTATCGTCGACGCTCAGGGCGTGATTCAGAACTCGGCGGCGATCGACTTCTCGGGCGGGATGATCACGATCAACGGCGTGGCGACCACGCCCGCCAACTTCCTGACCACGCTGAACGGCCAACTGGGCGGGGCGACAGCCAGCTTTGTCGGGGGGGTGTTGAGCATCAATGCGGGCGGAACCAACGGCGTCGCCATCGCCGACGACGCCGCGGCGCCCAGCACCAAGGCCGGACGCGGGTTCTCGCACTATTTCGGCATGAACGATCTGGTCTCGACGGATCGCCTGGCGCTCTACGATACGGGCCTGACGCCGGGCTCACTGCACGGTTTCACGGCGGGCGAGACCCTGACCTTGCGGTTCAACGACGCCTCCGGGACGAAGATCCGAGACATCGCCGTGGCGGTGCCGGCAGGTGCGGGCACAGTGGCCGAATTGTTGACGGCGTTGAACGACCCCGTGACCGGCGCCGGCCGTCAGGGCACGTTCAGCATGAACGCTTCGGGCGAGGTGATCTTCACCGGCCGGGGCGACCCGGCCCCCACCATGTCGGTTCTTGAGGACCGCACGACCCAGGTTCCCTCGGGCGTGTCCATGAGTGAACTGTTCGGCCTCGGCGGGGTGCGCGCCTCGCGGGCCGACGGCTTCTCCTTGCGCGGCGACATCGCCAAGGACCCGTTGAAGCTGGCGCTGGCCAGACTGGATCTGGGCGTGGCCGCCGGCACGGCCGCTCTGAGCAAGAACGACGGGCGCGGCGCCCGCTTGCTGGCCAGCGCGGATCAGAACGCGACGGCCTTCTCGGCCGCCGGGGGCTCGGCCAGCGGTTCGATGTCGGTGTCGCGTTATGCATCGGAACTGTCGGGCGAGATCGGCGGCAAGGCGACCATCGCCAAGAACCGTGCGACCGGCGCCCAGGCTCTGTTTACCGAGGCGGCCGCGCGGCGCACCTCGGTGGAGGGCGTGAACATGGACGAGGAACTGGTGCTGATGACCACCTATCAGCAAGCCTTTAACGCTTCGGCGCGCCTTATTCAGGCGGCGTCGGAAATGTACGACACGCTGATCGGAATGATGCGATGAACCGCGTAGCGACATTCGGAAACTATCAGTCGGCCCTGCTGCAGCTGATGGCGGCGCAGTCGCGCGGCGAGGACGCGCAGAACAAGGTCAACACCAAGAAGAACGCCACCGATCTGGTCGGCTTCGGGCGGCAGTCGGAGACGATCACCGCGCTGAAGTCCAGCCAGACGCGCATCCAGGGCTTCATCGACACGTCCAAGACGGTCGCGGACCGATTGACGACGCAGGACTTGGGGCTGGACCGGGTCGCCGACGCCGCCACCGCCGCGCGTCTCGCCATCGCCAACGCCATCGCCGCCGGGCGACTGGACGGTTTGATGACCGAACTGGAGTCGCAGTTTCAGATCGCCCAGGACGGGCTGAACACGAAGCATCAGGGCAAGTATGTCTTCTCGGGCGGCGCCGTTGATCAGCGGCCTGTCAATATCGCCGACCTGACTGCCCTGACCGCCCTGCCGGCGACCACGGACGCCTTCAAGAACGATCAACTGAAGCAGACGTCGTGGCTGGACGAGACGGTCACCATGGATACGGGCTTCCTGGCCAGCGACATCGGCCAGGCGCTGTTCGACGTGTTCCGGGACGTCCAGGCCTTCCATCTGGCCACGCCGCTGACGGGGCAGTTGACCGACGCCCAGCGGACGTTCCTGACCGCGCAGATGACGCGCTTCGAAACGGCGGCCAAGGGGGTCGTCGACATCCAGGCCCGCAACGGGGCCATGCAGGCTCGGGTCGATACGCTGATCGAATCGCAGGAGACGCGAAAAATCTCGATCGACACCATCCTCTCGGGCAAGACTGACGCCAATATGGCCGAGGCGGTGACGGAACTGGAGATGGCCCAGATCGCCATCCAGGCCTCGGCCCAGGTGATCAGTCAGCTGCGTCAGGTGTCGCTGCTCAACTATCTGAGATGATCCGGATCATCGAACGGGCGTCTCCTCGCTGAACGAAACGCTGCGGCCGGCGTTGAAGCTCCGCCGTGGCAGGGAGGGCGAAGGTTGCAGGGTCAAGCGTCGGACTCTTCGGCGACAGAAAGTCATCGCCCGTTGACAGGATCGGCGCGGCTGGGTCTAAGCCTCGCTGTATCGGCGATGCCGACGGCGACCGGATTTCGCGCTAAAGGAGGATGCGAGCCTATGTCTATGCGCCTTCCTTCATCTGTGGCGGTGATCTGAGCGATGAGTCGGGCGGCCCAGTTCCAGATAGAGGACGGCGAAGGACAGGGAGCGGCGACGCTGCGCCTGACCGGCGACTGGTCCACCACAGGCATCGGCCGGCAGGGCGACCGTCTTGGCGCCGAACTGGGCGGCAGGGCCGTGGGCGCGCTGGATCTGACGGAACTCGGCCGCTTCGATACCGCCGGCGCCCTGGCCGTGGCCCAGGCGACGACGCGGCCTATTCCCGAGGCGGCCTGGGCCGACCGGCCCGAGGCGGGCCGCATCTACGCCATGGTCGAGAAGCTGGAACGCGAATCCATCGCGCCGCCCCGCCGCTCCCACCCCCTCACCCGCACCTTCGCCAAGATCGGCCTGGGCGTTTACGACTTCGGGGCCGAAGCGGTGCTGTCGCTGGCCTTCCTGGGGCGGCTGATCGTGGCCGTCGGCTCGGCGCTGAAACATCCCGGCGCCATCCGCTGGCCCGCCTGGTTCAGCCAGGCCGAGCGGTCGGGGCTGGACGCCATCCCCATCATCGCCGTGACCAACTTCTTCATCGGCGCGGTCATCGCCTTCCTGGGGGCCAACATGCTGACCCAGTTCGGGGCGGGGGTGTTCACGGTCCAACTGATCGCCGTCTCGGTGTTGCGCGAGTTCGCCGTGGTCATCACCTCCGTCCTTCTGGCGGGTCGGTCGGCCTCGTCCTTCGCCGCCGAGATCGGCTCGATGCGGATGAACCAGGAAGTCGACGCCATGCAGGTGATGGGCGTCAGTCCGTTCCAGGCCCTGGTGATCCCCCGCCTGGCGGCCATGCTTCTCATGCTGCCGCTGCTGACCTTCGTCGGCATGGTGGCGGGTCTGTTCGGCGGCATGCTGGTGACCTGGAACGAACTGGCCTACGGCCCGGCCTTCTTCATCCAGCGCATCACCGAAGACCCGACGATGGACACGCATCTGATGGTCGGCCTGGTCAAGGCGCCCGTCTTCGCCGTGGTGATCGCCGCCATCGGCTGCCGCCAGGGGATGTCGGTGGCCGGCGACGTCGAGAGCCTGGGGCGGCGGGTCACGGCGGCGGTGGTGCAGGCCATCTTCGCCATCATCTTCCTCGACGCCGTCTTCGCCATGATCTTCCTGGAGCTCAACCTGTGACCGCGCCGATGGACAAGCCGGCGCGCGAAAACCTCATCGAGGTGCGCGGCCTGCTGAGCCAGTTTGGCGACCGGGTGATCCATCAGGATCTCGATCTGGATGTGCGGCGCGGGGAGGTCCTCGGCGTGGTCGGCGGCTCGGGCACCGGCAAGACGGTGCTGCTGAACTCCATCATCGGCCTGAAACAGCCCGAGGGCGGATCGGTGAAGCTGTTAGGTTATGACCGCGATCTCATGACCAAGGCCGAGGCGGCCGACGTCGAACGGCGCACGGGGGTGCTGTTCCAGCAGGGGGCCTTGTTCTCGTCCCTGAGCGTGCTGGACAATGTCGCCGCGCCCCTGGTCGAGCACACCAAGCTGCCGCGCAACGTGATCCGCGAGCTGGCCGAGATGAAGATCGCCATGGTCGGGCTGAAGCCCGAGGCGCTTTATCTGAAGCCGGCCGAGCTGTCGGGAGGAATGCGCAAACGCGTCGGACTGGCCCGCGCCCTGGCGCTGGACCCCGAACTGATTTTTCTGGACGAACCCACAGCGGGGCTGGACCCCATCGGCGCGGCGGCCTTCGATCAACTGATCCGCGATCTGTCGGACGACCTGGACCTGACCGTCTTCATGATCACTCACGACCTCGACAGCCTCTACGCCATCTGTGACGAGGTGGCGGTTCTGGCCGACAAGCGCGTCGTTGAAAAGGCCACGGTTCAGGAACTGGAACGTTCCGATCATCCCTGGATCAAGGAATACTTCCTCGGGCCGCGCGGTCGCGCCGCCCATAAGGCCGCTTGAGGAGAGCGGGACGAGATGGAAAGAGACGCCCACTACGCCGCCGTCGGCATCGCCACCGTGGCCTTGATGCTGGCGCTGGCCGTGTTCACGATCTGGCTGGCTCGCCTGCAGTTCAACAACGACTACGACGTCTATGACATCGTCTTCTCCGGCCCTGTTCGCGGCCTGTCGGAAGGCGGCGAGGTGCATTTCAACGGCATCCGCGTCGGCGAGGTCACGGCGTTGAACCTGGACCCGAAGAAGGGCGATCAGGTTATCGCCCGGGTCCGGCTGAACGGCACGACGCCGGTGCGCACGACCTCGCGGGCCCAACTGGAGCCGCAGGGCATCACCGGCCTGAACTACATCCAGATCACGGCGGGCGAGCCGAACAGCCCCCTGCTGAAAACCCAGTATCCCGAGAACGTCATCCCGGTGATCCAGAGCCAGCCCAGCCCCATCGCGGAACTGCTCAGCGGCTCGGGCACGGTGCTGGCCCAGACGGTGGACGCCCTGAACCGGATCAACCGGGTCATGTCGGACGACAACATCCGGTCCTTCTCGACCAGCCTCAAGAATGTCGAGGAACTGACCGTCCAACTGGAGGCCCGCAAGGGCATGTTCCAGCAGTTGGAAGAAACCCTGACCAAGGCCAACGCCGCCGTCGGCGAGTATCAGAAGCTGGGCGCTACCGCGCGGCAACTGGTCGAGACGGATGGTCGTCAGGCCATCGCCAACATCAACAAGGCGACGCAGGAAGCCCAGACCGCCATGGCCTCGATCAACCGCTCGGCTTCGGGACTGGAGGGGCCGCTGGGCGACTTCGGAACCCAGACGGCGCCGCAACTGAGCGACACCATCCGTCAGCTGGATCAGGCGACGCGCTCGCTGCAGTCGCTGATCGACAACGTGCGCGAAAGCCCGCGCGACTTCATCAGCAAGGCGCCGTCCAAGGAAATCGAGGTGCAGCCATGATCCGCCAGACCTTCCTGACCCAGTCCTTCATGACTAGGGCGCTGCTGATCGCCTCGGCGTCCGTCGCCCTTTCCGGCTGCGCCCTGCTGGCGTCGCCCGAGCCGGTGCAGCTCTATCGTTTCGGCGGCGCATCGGCGTTCGCGGGGACCGGGATGATGTCCGCCTGTCCTGACGTCAGCGTCAGCCTGCGCCGGGTGGACTTCACAGAGGCGGCCCGCGGCGACCGTCTGCTGGCCGTGACCGGGGCCGAGGCGGCCTATATCAAGGGCGCGCGCTGGGTGTCGCCGGCCGAGACCCTGTTCGAGGAAGCCCTGCGCAACGCCTTCGCGGACGGCGCGGCCTGCACGGTCATGAGTTCCGGCCAGCTGACGCGCGACGGTCTGCTGCTGAGCGTGGACGTGCGCCGGTTCGAGGCGGATTACGCCGCGCCGGGCGCCGTGCCGGAGGTCAATATCGTGGTGCTGCTGCGTCTGGTTCGACCGGGTGATCGGACGGTCGTGGCCGAGGAGCGGATGTCGGTCGGCGAGAACGCGGGCGAGAACCGGCAGTCGGCCATCGTCGCGGCATTCGATCGGGCGAGCGCGGAGGTTAACCGCCGCATCGTGGTCTGGACCGATCAACAGGCGGGACGGGCGACGAAGTAGAACCCTTCTCCCCTCGAGGGAGAAGGTGGGCGCCGGAGGCGCTCGGATGAGGGGGCGCGTCCATGCACGCAACGGCCGACGGTGAGCGTGAGGTAAACCTCCCCCTCATCCGTCTCGCTCCGCGAGCCACCTTCTCCCTCGAGGGGAGAAGGAAGAATAGAAAAACCCCGACGGCCTCGCGGTCGCCGGGGCTTCTGTTTTCAGACGGGGAGGGCGATTCAGCCCAGGCCCGGCGCGACGGTGTAGGTCGCCTCGGTCTTGGCTGCGACCTCGTCCAGGGTCACGCCCTCGGCCAGTTCGATCAGTTCCAGACCCGAACCGTCCGGCTTGACGTCGAAGACGGCCAGATCGGTGATGATGCGGCTGACCACGCCCGTGCCGGTCAGGGGCAGGGTGCATTCCTTCAAGACCTTGGACTGGCCGTGCTTGTTGGCGTGGTCCATGACCACGACCACGCGCTTGACGCCCGCGACCAGATCCATCGCGCCGCCCATGCCCTTCACCAGCTTGCCGGGGATCATCCAGTTGGCGATGTCGCCGTTCTGGGCCACTTCCATGGCGCCGAGGATCGACAGGTTGATGTGGCCGCCGCGGATCATGGCGAAGCTGTCGGCGCTGCTGAAATAGGCCGACTCGGCGATCTCGGTGATCGTCTGCTTGCCGGCGTTGATCAGGTCGGGGTCTTCCTCGCCCTCATAGGGGAAGGGGCCCATGCCCAGCATCCCGTTCTCGGACTGCAGGGTCACTTCCATTCCGGCGGGGATGTAGTTGGCCACCAGGGTCGGGATGCCGATGCCCAGGTTGACGTAGAAGCCGTCCTGCAGCTCCTGGGCGGCGCGCTCGGCCAGTTGTTCGCGAGTACGAGCCATTATGCGGTCTCCCGGCTGCGGACGGTGCGCTGTTCGATGCGCTTCTCGGACACGGTCTGGATCAGGCGGTCGACATAGACGCCCGGCGTGTGGATGTGGTCGGGGTCCAGCGAGCCGGTGGGGACGATCTCCTCGACCTCGACGACCGTGACCTTGCCGGCGGTGGCCATCATCGGGTTGAAATTGCGGGCGGTCTTGCGGAAGACGAGGTTGCCGCGCTCATCGGCCTTCCAGGCCTTGATGATAGCCAGGTCGGCGATCAGGCCGGTTTCCATGACGTAGTCCCGCCCATCAAAATTGCGCACTTCCTTGCCTTCGGCGACCAGGGTGCCGACGCCGGTGGCGGTGAAGAAGGCGGGGATGCCGGCGCCGCCCGCGCGGATGCGCTCGGCCAGGGTGCCCTGGGGATTGAACTCCAGCTGCAGTTCGCCGGCCAGGTACTGCCGCTCGAATTCCTTGTTCTCGCCGACGTAGGACGAGATCATCTTGGCGATCTGCTTGGTCTCCAGCAGCTGGCCCAGACCGAAGCCGTCCACGCCTGCGTTGTTGGAGATGACGGTCAGCCCCTTCACGCCCGAGGCCTTGAGCCCGGCGATCAGGTTTTCGGGAATGCCGCACAGCCCGAAACCGCCGGACATGACGGTCATCCCGTCAAAGGTCAGGCCCTCCAGCGCGGACGTCACGTCAGCGTAGATCTTGCGCATCGCTCTCCCTTTTTCACCGTCTGATGAATATTGCGGTCTTATCCGTCCATAAAGCGGGCGAGGGCGGGGAGCAAGCGCCCGCATTCCGGTCGAAGAGTTCCAGCAAAGCCTTTCGGGTTGACCCCTGGGCAAGCTGACCCCTAGACCAAGGCGCTCCGAAAGTTTGGGGCGGATCCTTTGGGGGGAAGCGTTTATGCGTCGTCAACTGTTGAAGCAGGCCCTGCCTGTCCTGGTCCTTCTGGCCGCCGTGCCCGCCCTGGCCATGCCGGCCGCCGCCCAGGCACCCGCCGCCTCCACCACCTATCATCAGCCGCCGCAGCCGATCGCCCAGATCCTGGACTCCAAGCCCAATCCCACGGCCAGCGTCAGCCCGGACCGCCGCACCCTGCTGCTGCAGGACCGGTCGAACCTGCCGACCATCGCCGAACTGGCCGAGCCCATGCTGCGCCTGGCCGGCTACCGTATCAATCCGCAGAACAACGGCCCGGCCAACAGCCGCGTCACCTGGCTGACCGGTCTCAGCTTCCAGGCGGTCGACGGCGGCGCGGCCCGCATCGTGGCGGGTCTGCCCCTCAACGCGCGGCTGACGAACGTCAGCTGGGCGCCGAACGGCAAGGCCGTGGCCTTCCTGCTGAACACGCCGACCGGCCTTGAGCTGTGGACCGCCGACGTGGCCTCGGCCCAGGCGCGCCGCCTGACGGGACCGACTGTCAACGCCGCAGCGGGCGCCGGCTTCAGCTGGCTGCCCGACGCCTCGGGTCTGTTGGTTCAGGCCGTGCCCGCGGGCCGCCGCGCCGCGCCCGACGTGACCCGTCCGCCCTCGGGCCCGACCGTGGCCGAGACCGGCGGTCGCGCGGCGCCGGTGCGCACCTATCAGGACCTGCTGGCCGACGCCGGCGACGAGGCCCTGTTCGAGCACTACTTCACCAGCCAACTGACCGTCGTGCCGCTGAACGGCCGCGCCCGCACCCTGGGCCAGCCCGGCGTCATTCTGGGCGCTTCGGTGTCGCCGGACGGCCGTTATGTCCTGCAGACGCGGGTCAAGAAGCCCTATTCCTATGTCGTGCCGGCCAACCTGTTCCCGGCGGACGTCGTCATCACCGACCTGAACGGGCGTGAAGTGCACCGCGTCGCCGACCTGCCGCTGCGCGACAACGTGCCGACGCCGTTCGACGCCGTGGCCCCCGGCCCCCGCGCGGCCCAGTGGCGCGCCGACGCCGACGCGACCCTGGTCTGGGTCGAGGCTCAGGACGGCGGCGATCCGCGCAACGCCGCGGAGGTCCGCGACCGTGTCCTGATGCTGCAAGCGCCGTTCAACGACCGTCCGCGCACCCTGATCGACCTGAAGGAACGCTATTCCGGCGTGAACTGGGGCCGCGACGACACGGCCATCGTCAACAGCCGCTGGTTCAACACCCGCCACGAGACCCGCACCCTCGTCGATCCGTCCAACCCCGGCGCAGGCCGCGTTCTGGTCGATCGCAACTATCAGGACCGTTACAACGATCCGGGCTCGGTCGTCGTCGAGCCGAACGCGCGCGGCCGCTCGGTCATCCGCTTCACCGCCGACGGTACAAAGGTCTTCGTCGAGGGCGACGGCGCGACGCGTCAGGGCGAGTATCCCTTCCTCGACACTCTGGACTTGAAAACCGGCGAGACGGCGCGTGTCTGGCGCTCGGCCCAGGGCGAATACGAAAGCGTCGTCGGCATCCTGGACGACGCGGGCCGTAAACTGGTCACCTATCGCGAAAGCCGCACCGACCCGGCCAACCTGCGTCTGCGCGACCTCGACGGCGGCGTGACGCAACTGACCCAGTTTCCCGATCCGGCCCCGCAACTGGCCGAGGTGAAGCGCGAACTGATCACCTATACGCGCGACGACGGAGTCCAACTGTCGGGCACGCTGTATCTGCCCGCCGGCTACGACAAGGATCGCGACGGTCCGCTGCCCCTGGTGATGTGGGCCTATCCGGCAGAGTTCACTGACGCCGCCGTGGCCGGTCAGGTGGTGGATACCGAGAACCGCTTCGTGCGTCCCAGCGGCATTAGCCACCTGTTCCTGCTGACCCAGGGCTACGCTGTCCTCGACAACCCCTCCATGCCCATCGTCGGCAAGGACGGGGCCGAGCCGAACGACACCTATATCGAGCAGTTGTCGGCCAGCGCCAAGGCGGCGGTCGATGCGGTGGTGGCCCTGGGCGTCGCCGACCGCGACCGGATCGCCGTGGGCGGGCACTCCTACGGCGCCTTCATGACGGCCAACCTGCTGGCCCACACCGACCTGTTCAAGACCGGCATCGCCCGCTCGGGCGCCTATAACCGCACCCTGACGCCGTTCGGCTTCCAGGCCGAGCAGCGGAACTACTGGGAGGCGACCGAGACCTATAACGAGATGTCGCCCTTCACCTACGCCAACAAGGTCAACGAGCCGATCCTGCTGATCCACGGCGGGGCCGACGACAACTCCGGCACCTTCCCGGTGCAGTCGGAGCGCTTCTATGCGGCGCTGAAGGGCAATGGCGCCACGGTGCGTTATGTCGTCCTGCCGCTGGAAGCCCACGGCTACCGCGCGCGGGAATCGGTCGGCCATACGCAGTGGGAGATGGTCACCTGGCTGGATCGGTATCTGAAGCCGAAGACGGCGGTGGCGCAGTAATTCTGACCCTTCTCCCCTTGAGGGAGAAGGTGGCAGGCGAAGCCTGACGGATGAGGGGTGCGAGGAAGCTAGGCTCACGGCTTCCCAGCGTCGCGCTGACACCCCTCATCCGACCCTGCGGGCCACCTTCTCCCTCAAGGGGAGAAGGAAAGGCTTACCTGTCCCATTCTGGCACATCTCCGTACAGGCCGGACAGAAACTCGATAAAGGCCCGGACTCGGTTCTCGGCGCGGGCCCGTCCGGCGGTCAGGGCGAAGACGGCGACGTCCGACGCCCCGGCATACTGGGGCAGAACCCGGCTCAGCCGCCCGTCGCGCAGTTCCTCGCCCACGTCCCAGGTCGAGCGCAGGGCGATGCCGGCGCCGGCCAGAACCAGTTCGCGCGCCACCTCTGATGAATTAGTCCGCACCCGGCTGCGGGCGCGAAAAGTTACAGGGCCGTCGGGGCCTTCCAGCCGCCAGGCGGACTGGTTCTCGGCCGCCAGTTGGGCGTGGGCGCGCAGATCGTCCAGCGTCCGAGGCGCGCCGTGTTCGGCCAGATAGGCGGGCGTCGCGCACAGGACCCGCCGGTTTGGGGCCAGCCGGTGCATGGCCGGGTTGTCGCCTTCATAACTGCCGATGCGGACGGCGACATCGACGTCCTCGGCCATCAGATCGACGAAGGCGTCGGTCAGGTTCAACTCCAGCGTCAGCCGGGGATGGGCGTCGAGGAAGGGCGTCAGCAGCGGCGCCAGCCGTCGCCGTCCGAATGAGGTCGGGGCCGAGACCCGCAGCATGCCGCGCGCCTGGGTGGTGCGGCGCGACACCAGGCTTTCCAGATCGTCCACCCCGTCGAGGATGCGCACGGCGCGATCATAGACCATCCGCCCGGCCTCGGTTGGGGCCAGCCGTCGCGAGGTGCGCTCGATCAGCCGCACCCCCAGCCGGTCCTCCAGCCGCGCCAGTCGCCGCGAGGCCACGGCGGGCGACAGGTCCAGCCGCCGAGCGGCGGCGGACAGGCTGCCTTCCTCCAGGCTGCGGACGAAGATCTCGTACTCGTCGAGCATGACAGGGTCTCATCATTGCTAATTCAGCAAAGATAACCGTCCTTCTTTGTCGTGGATAGGGCGCGGGCGCGCGGCTAGGGTCGAGGCTCAAGGAGAACCCGCCATGTCCGCCATCTATGTCCGCCACGGAAGCCTGAACGTCGCCGCCGAATTGGACGCCTTCGTGCGCGACGAGGCGGCGCCGGGGACGGGCGTGACGGCGGAGGCCTTCTGGGCCGGGTTCGAGGGGTTTCTGGCCGACCATGCGCCGACGAACCGGGCGCTGCTGGCGCGGCGCGACGACCTGCAGGCACGGCTGGACGACTGGCACCGCGCCCATCCGGGTCCGCCGGACCCCGACGCCTATCAGGCCTTCCTGCGTGAGATCGGCTACATCGAGCCCGAGCGGACCGACGCGCGCGCCGAGACGGCCAATGTCGATCCCGAGATCGCGACCTTGGCCGGACCGCAACTGGTCGTGCCCCTGACCAACGCCCGCTATCTGCTGAACGCCGCCAACGCGCGCTGGGGCAGCCTGTACGACGCCCTCTACGGCACGGATGCCTTGGGTGAAGCGCCCAAGGGCGGCGCATATGACTCTGAGCGCGGTGGCAAGGTCATCGCGCGCGCCCGCGCCTTGCTGGATCAGGCGGCGCCATTGGCGGTCGGCTCGCATGCCCAGGCGACGGGTTATCGCGTCGAGCATGGACGGCTGGTCGTGACGCTGGACGGCGGGATCGAGACTGGCCTGTCCAGCGCGGCCGCCTTCGTCGGCTATGCGGGCGAGGCTGCGGCCCCCTCGGGCGTGCTGCTGCGTCACAACGGCCTGCATCTGGAGATCGTTATCGACCGCGCCCATCCGATTGGCCGCACCGATCCGGCGGGCGTGGCGGATGTCGTGGTCGAGGCGGCCCTGTCGGTCATCGCCGACGCCGAGGACAGCGTCGCGGCGGTGGACGCCGAGGACAAGCGGCTGGTCTACGCCAACTGGCTGGGCCTGATGCGCGGCGACCTGTCGGCAGGCTTCGTCAAGGACGGCCAGACGGTGCAGCGGCGCATGAACGGCGACCGGGCCTATGCGGCGGCGGACGGGACGGCCTTCGCCCTGAAGGGGCGCAGCCTGCTGATGGTGCGCAACGTCGGCCTGCACCTGACGACCGACGCGGTGCTGGACGGGGAGGGGCGCGAGGTCCCCGAGAGCCTGCTGGATATCGCCATGACCGGCTTGATCGGCCTGCACGACCTGAAGCGGCCGGCGGATCAGCGCAACAGCCCGGCGGGCTCCATCTACGTCGTGCGGCCCAAGATGCACGGGTCGGAGGAGGTCGCCTTCGCTGACGCCGTGTTCGACGCGGTCGAGGCCATGGTCGGCCTGCCGCCGTTGACGCTGAAGATGGGCATCATGGACGAGGAGCGGCGCACCAGCGTCAACCTGATGAACTGCATCGCGGCGGCCAAGGGGCGGGTGGCCTTCATCAACACCGGCTTCCTGGACCGCACCGGCGACGAGATCCATTCGGTGATGGAGGGCGGGCCGGTGGTCAGGAAAGAGGCTGTCCGCAACACCGGCTGGATCAAGGCCTATGAGGATCGCAACGTCGATATCGGTCTGAAGGCGGGCCTGTCGGGCCGCGCCCAGATCGGCAAGGGGATGTGGGCGGCGCCGGACCGCATGGGCGAGATGCTGGCGACCAAGGCGGCGCATCCGCGCGCCGGGGCCTCGACCGCCTGGGTTCCGTCGCCGACGGCAGCGACCCTGCACGCGCTGCATTATCATGAGGTCGACGTCTGGGCGCGGCAGGCCGAGATAAGGATGCGTCCCGCCACGGGACTGACGCCGCTGCTGACCCCGCCGTTTGCGACGGGAACGCCGAGCGCCGACGATATCCGCCAGGAACTGGACAACAACGCCCAGGGCATCCTCGGCTACGTTGTGCGTTGGATCGATCAGGGCGTCGGCTGCTCCAAGGTGCCGGACATCCACGACGTCGGCCTGATGGAGGACCGCGCCACGCTGCGTATCTCCAGCCAGCACCTGGCCAACTGGCTGCGCCACGGCGTGGTGACGGAGGGCGAGGTGAGGGCGGCGCTGGAGCGGATGGCCGTCGTGGTCGATCGCCAGAACGCGGGCGATCCCGCCTATCGCCCCCTGGCCCCGGCCTTTGACGGTGCGGCCTGGAATGCGGCCTGCGACCTGGTGTTCAAGGGCCTGGAGCAGCCCAACGGCTACACCGAACACCTGCTGACCGTCTGGCGACGCCGCGCCAAGGCGGTCTGAATTTTCAAGCGAAATACCTTCGCTGTCCCAAAATGAAGCGAAAGCTTGTCAAGCCTTAACGGCGCTCGTAGAACAGCGTCCGTTAACGTTTCATTAACCCTTACGGCAGGGGGCTGAGGCCATGTTTGCTGCGGGTGTGTGCCAAAATAGGATGGCACGTCTCTTGGAACGCTGACCGACGAAGCCCTGCCGTGGTGGCCAGGGCGACCGCCGAAGCGGTCTGGGGGCGGTGATTAGGATGACGAGGCACAATGCACGCGTTGCTGCGCTCAGCGCTCTCTGCATTGTTGGGGGGCTCGCGACCGAGGCCCACGCCATGGACTTGGCGCCTGTGGCGACCTCGAACCGGCTGCGCGTCGAAGTAGCCGGAGTGATCTCGCCGCGTTGTGCGGTGGGGCAGTCAGAAGGCTCGGCTTCGTTTGGCCAAGTGCTGGATATGGCTGGAGGCGGCACTCTCGCCCGTAGCTTGAAGCTGGATTTCACCTTCGACTGCAACAGTCCCTTTCGCGCCGTGATGACTTCGCAAAACGGCGGGCTTCTGGCCGACGCTTCGCCCGCCTCGGGCTTTCGTAATCGTATCATCTATGATGCCGCCCTGGCCCTGCCGAACGGCCGCGCCACGCCGTCCTGCGGCAGTGAACAAATGCGACGCGAGGCCGGCGAGCGCGCTGGCTGCGTCTTCCGCTTCAACGGTCGCGACGGCGCCTCGGGCGCTGCGTCAGTGAAGCTGTCCATGGCCCCGGATCCGTCGCCGGTTCTGGCGGGCCAATACCGAGATCGATTGGTCCTTCGCCTGTCGCCCATCCTGGGCGGGGAGAGGGACTGAGAGAAGTGACGACGGCGATTTCGCCGCCGCCATATTGGGGCCTGCGCCCCGTCAACGAACGAGGCTCGATGGGCCTCATCTTGGAGAGAATGACCATGAAAAAGCTGCTTCTCGCCGGCGCCGCTGTCGCCCTGATCGCCAGCCCCGCCGCCGCTCAAAACTGGCAGACGCAACAGTACGGCAACGACGGTGCCGCTCACTGGGCGCTGAACTCCAGCGTTGATACCTTCTGCAAGATCAACGCGGCGGCTCCCTCCATCAACTCTTACCGCGCCACGGCCACCCCGGGCGACAACGGCCAAGGCGGCACCGCGGCCAACTCGGACGGCACGCTGAGCCTGAGCATTCAGGAACCGACCACCAACACCATCCAGAACGCGTCGGCCTTCATCAGCTACGCCAACTCGCAGTGCAACACGCCCTTCACCATCACCGCCAACTCGCAGAACGGCGGCCTGCTGAACTCGACCAACACCACCACGGATACGGCCTTCGCCTCGCTCGTTAAGTATAATGTCGGCGTGCAGTTCGGCGCCCAGAACACGGGTGGGGCCGTCGCGGCTGGCGACTTCAGCCTGAACTGGGCCCAACAGCAGGCGACGGCCGGCACCTTCCGCTTCAGCGTGGACGTGCCCGCCCAGAACCGCCTGCTGCTGCAAGGCACTTATTCGGACTTCCTGAAAGTGACGATGACCCCGACCATCTAAGGCGGTCATAAGTCAGCTTTTAAGCAGGGCCCGGTCTCTACGAGGCCGGGCCCTGTCTTTCTTATCAGTTTTGAAACGGCGTGCGGCCAAGGATCGGCGGTTCCTGTTCGGAGATTCGAATGTTCCCCGCTTTTGTGAAACGGCTGCTGGCTTTCGCCACCCTGGCTTTGGTTTTCGTGGCGACGCCGTCGGCCGCCCTTCTTGTCCAGCCTGTCTTTCTGGATATGCGCTACAGCGGCATTCTGTCGAACGCGGGCATCCGCGTGGTGAATGACCGCAACCGTCCCGTTTCGGTCGAAGTCACCGTCAGTTCTGTGGACGTTCCCGAGCGCGGCGATGCCGTCTTCACCCCGATCGAGGGCGAGGATTTTCTGATCTTCCCGGCCGTCGCCAACATCCCGGCCAACGGTGCTCAGATTTTCCGCGTGCGCTGGATCGGTGACCCCGCCCAGGCCGAAGGCAAGATTTTCGCCTTCACCACCAGTGAATTGCCGCTGGAGATCGACGGCGAACCGACGGCGGCCGTTCAACTACTGTACGCCGTTCAAACGATCGTCGGCATCGGTCCGACCAATGCGCGCGCTCACATCGAGCCGATTTCGGTAGAGCGCATCTCCCGGCCCGACGGCAGCAAGGGCGTTATCGTCACTTTCGAGAACACTGGCGCGCTGCATGGCCAGGTCAGCGCGGCGACCATAACGCTGTCCGCGCCCGGCTGGTCGCGAAAGTTCACGCCCGGTGACATGTCGGCCGCAGTGGGACTGGGCCTCGTGCCCGCCCAGGGACGACGCGCCATGTTCCTACCCGTGCCTGATCTGCCGGAAAGCGGCGAAATTTCCGTCAACGCCGACGTTCCGCGCGTTTCAGAAAGCTGACGTCGATGAAGGGGGGGGAATACAAGATGCTGGCGGGGGCGACCGTGCTGGCCGCTTTCGCGGCCGGACCGCATGCTAGTGCGGCCGTTGGCAATGTTATTGAGACCAATTTCGACGGCCCGATCATGACGGCGCCCCGGCCGGTCGCCCAGAGGTCTGGCCACCAGGCGGACATCGAGTTGGTGGTGCCCGTCCGCGAACGTGGACCGCTGGGGCAGGCGACCGTTGTCATCGGCGCTGATGACCAGGTGCGAATTCGCGCTGCGGACCTGATCGGTCTGTTGTCCCGCATCATCACGCGAGAGGCCGTAGCTGCCCTGCTGACCTCCGCCGATGCGGACGGCTACCTCACGCCCGAAGCGGCGCGCGCCGCCAACTTTGACTTTGTGTTCAACCCCGGTCTGCTGGATGTCGCGGTGACCATTCCGCTGGAAGCTCGACAGCGCCAAACCCTGGGCCTGGGCTTCGACGCGGCGACCGAAGCGCCGCAGGTCACTGGCCGCCCCTCCGGCGTCGCGGCCTATCTCAACTACCGCGCTTCGCTCGATTATCTTCATCGGGCGACGGGATCTCGAGACGAGGGGTTTCAATCGCCCCGCTTCGACCTGGACTTCAATGGTTCCGTCGGATCTGTGGCGTTCGAAAACCTCCTTACCATCGACCCAGACGTCGATCAGTCGGTCCAGCGAAACGCTTCGCGTTTGATCTACGACCGGCCCGGCAACGCCCTGCGCTGGAGCCTGGGCGACCTGACCCCCGAAGGGACCTCGTTTCAGAGCGCGAGCGATATCGCCGGTCTCGGCGTTTCGAGGCTATACAGTCTGCGGCCCAATGATCGCTTCATCACTACGCGGTCGTCGCGCACTGTGACCCTACGCGAGCCCTCGACAGTCGAAATCCGCGTGAACGGCGTTGTGGCGCGCACGCTGATGCTTCAACCCGGCACATATGATCTGCGGGACCTGCCTCTGACGCAGGGCGCCAACGCCGTGGAGATCGTCGTCGAAGGGCCGTCGGGTGCCCGCGAGGTCATAGCCTTCGATTTCTTCAGCGACTCGACGTTGCTCGCGCCTGGAGTCGATGAGTTCTACTTCGCCGGCGGCGTCCGGGCGCCCCGCGAAGGCAACGAAATCAGCTACGAGACCGACGATCCGATCGTCTCGGGCTTCTACCGTCGCGGTATCAACGAGCAGTTCACCGTTGGCGCCAACCTGCAGGCCACGCGCGATGCGACGCTGGCGGGCGGTGAGTTGGTCTATGGAGGGCCGCTGGGGCTGAGCGCGTTCGATCTTTCGGCCAGCAATCGAAGCGGTCAGGGTTCCGGCTATGCGGCGCGTTTCGAGCACCGCATGTTCCGCGAGATGAAGAGCCTGCCGGGTCGCGAGACATTCGATTTCTCGATTGAGATGCGCAGTCGCGACTTTGGCCCGATCGAAAGCCTGGGGCCGAGCACCAACTACAGCGTTCAGACCGCAGCCCGCTACTCACGCCCGCTCAGTCGCAATCTGATCGCATCGGTGGGGGCGGACTACGGCAAGGGACGTGACGCGATGCGCGACCGTTACGGCCTGTCCGCTTTCGTATCATGGCGTGTCAGCTACGACACCAACGTTAACTTCGGCGCGACCTACAACTCCAGCGGCCTCGCCGGATCGGAGGCCAACGTTTTCGTCAATTTGACCCGTCGTTTCGGCGCCCGGTCGACCTTCTCGGCCGGCGCCGAAAGCCGCAACGGACTGCTGCGAACCGGTTATTCGCGAGCGCCAGAACGGTCGCTGAACGACTGGGCCTACAGCGTCGATGTCTCGCGCACCAACGAAGCCGTTGGGCTGAACGGAGCGGCGGTCTACATCGCCAATCGCGGCGAGTTCGAGATCAGCCACGCCACGGTGTTCGACAATGGCGGCGACATCGCCAACCAGCAGACGTCGCTGAGGGCTTATGGGGCGCTGGGCTATGCTGGCGGCCGGTTCGGCTTTGGGCGGCGGGTCTATGATTCCTTCGCGCTTGTGTCGGGCCACTCAAGCCTTGGGAATCGACCGGTTCTGATCCGGGGCGTGTCGGCCCTGGAGGAGAGCGGCCGCTCGGGTCCACTGGGTCCGGCGCTGGTGCCGCTGGGTTCCTACTATTCGCAGTCCGTTCCTTATGACGTCGAGGACCTGCCGATCGGCTATGATCTGGGTTCGGGTCTGTTCCAGGTGCAGCCGCGCCTGCACTCGGGTTACGCCCTCACCGTAGGGTCGGCCTATTATGTCACGGCTGCCGGCCTGATGCTGGATGACCAGGGTCAGCCGGCGAGTCTGCGCATGGGGCGGGCCGTTTCGCTGGATGATCCCGACGCGCCCCAGGCCGCGGTGGTCACCAACCGCCAGGGGCGTTTCGCCGTCAGCGGCCTTTCGGCGGGGCGGTGGCGCATCACATTGGTCGGCCAGCCCTCGCTGGTTTATGATATCGTCGTTCCGGACACGACCCTGTATCGGGCCGGCGAAGTCCGTCCGACCGGAACCGCAGGAGGAATGCGATGAATCGCAAGGCGTTGATGACGGCGGCGGCCTTGGCCGTCGCGACTGCAGCCGGTTCCGGGGCCGCGCAGGCCAACTGCGACCTTGCCTCGGTTCGCGTGATCTCCGACGGCGTGGTGTTGCGCTATGACCCCTTCGATCAGGACGACGCGCGCGGAGAGATCAGCGTGCGGCTGAGCGCCAATGACGCCTGCACCGACGCGCGGATCGAAATGGTTGTGGCCCCCGACATTGACAGCATCGGTCCGTCAGGTTCGCTCGAGGCTCGTGAGGGTTCGAACGGCGTGGTCGTTCAACTCACCTCGCAGATGGGGCCGGCGCGGATCGTGACCGATCCGCTCAGCGCTTTCGCCAGCCCGGCTCCAGCCGGGCGGCTGTCGGCATCGGGTTCGGTGACCGGGCCGGGCCTGCGGGTGAGCGCGCCCTATGGCCAGATCGTGCCGCCCGGTCGCTATCGCGCGCGCGCCACCTTGCTGACCCGCGCCATAGACACGGAGGGGACGGCCACGCAGGTGGTGGAAACGCCTTTCTACGTTGAGATTGAGGTCCAGCCGTCGTTTCGTCTGGCGGCTGGCGTCGAGCAGCGCTTGTTCCTGGGGGAACTGACGGCGGAGGCCACCAGCCAGCCCATGACGTTTAACGCCTATTCGAATGTCGGCTATGAGCTGAAGGTGCGCTCGGATCACCAGTGGCGGATGACCCTGGACGGGTCGAACGCGGCGGACGCACCCGGTGTGCCCTATAGCGTCGCCATCTCGGATCGCCTTGTTCGTCGTGATGGCGGGGAGGCTTCTGTGCTGCGCTTTGACCAACCGCGCACTGGGCGTCGCTCGCACGACCTAAAGGCCACCGCTTTGCCGTTCGACTCGAAGCCGGCAGGCGCCTATCAGGACTTCCTCACCATCGAGATCAGCCCGCGGCTGGGCGGCGGACCGGCTCCGGTCTAAGGCGGGTCGTGGCGTCTAATTGTTAGTTTCACTAGTCCCGCGGCGGCGATGCCGCCGCGGTCGAGAGTGTCTTACAATGGCGAAATCGAGACGCGCATGAAGACAGGCACCTGGGCGTCGGTCAGGGCAGCGTTAGTCAGGCGCCAGTTCGATGTGCGGACACGAGCTTCAGACGAGAACAACTGCAATTGGCCTGACGAGTCCACCGGCGCGTGTTCGGCTCCATGCGACAGCAGGCCGCTCGTGACGTTCACCAATTGTATGTCCATGCGATAGCCTTGAGTGTTGCAGACCTCGCGAACCAGTCCAAGTTCGATGGTGCCGTCCTGCATGAACAGCGCAGCGTCGCCGACTTCCGACTGCACGCGGCAGAAGGGCTGGATCACCGCTACAAGGTTAAGGCCGACACTGGCGTCGGCGGCGGAGACCGGGTTCGACAAGGCTGTGCTGGCGGCGAGTGACGCGATGGCCAAAGCGGCAGTCTGAAATGCGTTCACAAATCTTCTCCTTGCGGTTCGTCCCGATAGATCGCCGGTCTGAGTAAAAATCACGCGTAGAGACGTGCTTTACCTTAGCTGAGCAAACAGGGTTTTCAGCGGTTAGGGATGATGAACGGCATCATCCGCTCGCATCTTGATCGACGCGGGCTCGAAAATAATGTCGCCTTATTCCAGCCGCTAGTGACCAGTTCGAGCCGCGAAGCTTAAAGCGGCTTCACTAGGCTTCCGTCAGATATTCATCTGCGCGATGTTGAATGTCGGCCATCTCCGTCGGCGTTTTGTACCTGTGTTCCCCTATGTCAGTTCCATAGCTTTGCCGCTGGTTCCTTCCGCGTTTCGCCTCGCGACGCAGCGTTGCCCAGAACGCATGAAAAAGGGGGCGCGATCCGGATCGCGCCCCCGATAAGATGGGGTAGGGCCTGTCTGGTCAGGCGCTCAGGTCTTGGCGCCGGCTCGCCCCTGGGCGAGCTCGCGGTTCAGCCACAGCGCCAGCAGGGTGCAGATCGCGCCCGACAGCAGGTAGCCGCCGCCCGCAACCAGTCCGAACTTGCTCGACAGGGCGAGCGCCGCCAGGGGGGCGAAGCCGGCGCCGAACAGCCAGGCGAGGTCCGAGGTCAGGGCCGAGGCGGTGTAGCGGTTGGTCAGGCTGAAGCTGGAGGCGACGGCGCCCGAGGCCTGGCCGAACGACAGGCCCAGAAGCACGAAGCCGAGGATCATATAGGCCAGTTCGCCCGCCGCGCCGCCGTCCAGAAGTTGCGGCGCGAAGCCGCTGAAGGCCGCAATGCCCGCCGCCGTGACGGCCAGCACGGCGCGCCGGCCGTAGCGGTCGGCCAGCCAGCCCGAGGCCATGATGGCGGCCAGGCCGAACACGGCGCCGATCAGTTCGATGATCAGGAAGCGGTTGGGCGCCTCGCGCGTGAACAGGAAGACCCAGGACAGGGGGAAGACGGTCACCATGTGGAACATGGCGAAGCTGGCCAGGGGAGCGAAGGCGCCGATGACGATGCTGGACCCTTCTTCGCGCACGGCTTTGGTCACGGGGGTGGGGTGCAGCTCCAGAGTCTCGAAGGCGGCCTGGAAGGCGGGCGTGACCACGATGCGCAGGCGGGCGAACAGGGCCACGACGTTGATGGCGAAAGCGACGAAGAAGGGATAGCGCCAGCCCCAGTCCAGAAAATCGGCCGCCGACAGCTTGCTGATGAAATAGACGAACAGGGCGCTGGCCACGATCAGGCCGAAGGGCGCGCCGAGTTGGGGCACCATCGCGTACCAGCCGCGGCGGTTTGCCGGGGCGCTGACAGCGAGCAGCGACGCCATGCCGTCCCAGGCGCCGCCCAGGGCCACGCCCTGGCCGATGCGCAGCACGATCAGGACGACCGCCGCCCAGTGGCCGACCTGCGCATAGCTGGGCAGGAAGCCGAGGCAGACCGTGGACAGGCCCATCAGGACCAGGGCGATGGTCAGCTTGGTCCCGCGTCCGAAGCGCCGGTCGATGGCGATGAACAGGGCCGTGCCGAAGGGGCGGGCGATGAAGGCCACGGCGAACACCGCGAACGACAGCAACGTTCCGCCCAGCGGTCCCGCATAGGGGAAGACCAACTGCGGAAACACTACGACCGAGGCGATCGCATAGACGAAGAAGTCGAAGAATTCCGAGGTGCGACCGATGATCACCCCGATAGCGATTTCTCCGGCGTCGATTTTGCCGTTTCGCGCGTTGATCTGGCTGGCGTCCCGCTCGAGGGACTCTGAAGAAGGCGCGCCGCTGGTGGCGTTCATGACCGATGACGTTCCCTGGACCCGAGCGCGACACGCGCGCCCACACGGTAAGAATGGCGAAAGCCGTGATTTGCTCCCTAACGTCTGCGGACGGGATAGGACGGATTGTCCAATGTCGGGTTTGGGCCTGCGGCGCTACGGGCCAAGCACGATGACCGTGCCAGAGCCATCTTCTTCGACTGGAACCGACGTGCGCCGCCTGCGACCTCTCTTGCTGTTGCCCCTATTGGCCCTGTTGCCGGGCTGTGAAGCCGTGGTGCTTTCGCCCGCCGGGGATATCGCCGCGCAGCAGCGCGATCTGCTGCTGGTGTCGGTGGGGCTGATGTTGATCATCATCCTTCCGGTGATGGCGCTGACCGTCTTCTTCGCCTGGAAATATCGCGTCTCCAACAAGGAGACTCGCTACGAGCCGGACTGGGACCACTCGACCCATCTGGAGTTGGTGATCTGGGCCGTGCCGCTGCTGATCATCATCTGCCTGGGCGCCGTCACCTGGTCGGGCACCCACCTGCTGGACCCCTATCGGCCGCTGGACCGGCTGAACAAGGGACAGGCCGTGGTCGCCGAGGTCGAGCCGCTGCAGGTCAACGTCGTCGCCCTCGACTGGAAATGGCTGTTCATCTACCCGGAGTACGGCATCGCCACGGTCAATGAGATGGCCGCGCCGGTGGACCGGCCGATCCGTTTCCACATCACTTCGTCGGCGGTGATGAACTCCTTCTACATTCCCGCCCTGGCCGGCCAGATCTACGCCATGCCGGGGATGGAGACGAAGCTGCACGCCGTCATCAACCGCCCAGGCGACTATGTCGGCTTCTCGGCCAACTATTCCGGCGACGGCTTCTCCAACATGCGCTTCGCCTTCCACGGGCTGGATCAGGCCGGCTTCGACCAGTGGGTCGCGGGCGTGCGCGCCGCCGGCCAGGGGTTGGACCGCGAGACCTATCTGGAGCTTGAAAAGCCCAGCGAGAAGGTCCCCGTCCTCCATTACGGTTCGGTCGATCAGGGCCTCTTCGACGCCGTGCTGAACATGTGCGTCGAGCCGGGCAAGATGTGCATGGGCGAGATGATGGCCATCGACAGAAAGGGCGGCCTCGGCCTGACCGCCGTCCACGCCACCCTACCGCTGGCTTACGATAAATACGCCCGACGCGGCGACGCCGCCTTCGGCTCAGGCGAGTCCTACGTCATGGCGATCTGCACTCCGCTGGAGGCCGAGAAGGCCGCCGTCGACGCCGCCCGCCGCCGTCAGGAACTGGCTGTGCAGATGACCCGATCGACCTCGGCCGCCCAGATGCTGGGCGCGGGCCTGCCGCGCCCCGGCCAGTCCGCCCTGACCGAAATCGCCGAAGCCGCCCGTCCCTCCTTGACCCCTGCGCCGACCGTCGCCGACGCAACGCCCGCGTCGCAATCCTGAGCGCCCGACCGACATGTCCATAGACCATATCGCATCCCTGATCTTCGGCCGGCTGGACTGGAACGCCCTGCCGCTTCATGAACCCATTCTGGTCGCCACCTTCGCTGTCGTCGTGCTGGGCGGGCTGGCCATGCTGGGCATGATCACCCGCTACAAGCTGTGGGGCTATCTCTGGACCGAGTGGTTCACGACGGTGGACCATAAGAAGATCGGGATCATGTACATGATCCTGGGCACGGTGATGCTGCTGCGCGGCTTCGCCGACGCCATCATGATGCGGCTCCAGCAGGCCATGGCTTTCGGCGGGTCCGAGGGCTATCTGAACGCCCACCACTATGATCAGATCTTCACCGCCCACGGCGTGATCATGATCTTCTTTGTGGCCATGCCGATGATCACCGGCCTGATGAACTACATCGTGCCGCTGCAGATCGGGGCGCGGGACGTCTCCTTCCCCTTCCTGAACAATTTCAGCTTCTGGATGACGACGGCGGGCGCTGTACTGGTCATGGCCTCGCTGTTCATCGGCGAGTTCGCACGCACCGGATGGCTGGCCTATCCGCCGCTGTCGGGCATCGGATACAGTCCCAGCGTCGGCGTGGACTATTACATATGGGCGCTGCAGATCGCGGGGGTAGGGACCACCCTGTCCGGCATCAACCTGATCGCGACCATCGTGAAGATGCGCGCGCCGGGCATGGGCCTGATGAAGATGCCCGTCTTCACCTGGACCTCGCTGTGCGCCAACGTCCTGATCGTGGCGTCCTTCCCGGTGCTGACGGCCGTTCTGGCCCTGCTGACTGCAGACCGTTATCTCGGCACCAACTTCTTCACGAACGACTTCGGCGGCAATCCGATGATGTACGTGAACCTGATCTGGATCTGGGGCCACCCGGAAGTCTACATCCTGATCTTGCCGCTGTTCGGCGTGTTCTCGGAAGTCACCTCGACCTTCTCGGGCAAGAAGCTCTTCGGCTACACCTCCATGGTCTATGCGACGGTGATGATCACCATCCTGTCCTACCTGGTGTGGCTGCACCACTTCTTCACCATGGGCTCGGGCGCCAGCGTGAACTCCTTCTTCGGGATCACGACGATGATCATCTCGATCCCGACGGGGGCCAAGCTGTTCAACTGGCTGTTCACCATGTACCGCGGCCGCATCCGCTTCGAGCTGCCGATGATGTGGACGGTCGCCTTCATGCTGACCTTCGTGATCGGCGGCATGACGGGGGTGATGCTGGCGGTGCCGCCGGCCGACTTCGTCCTGCACAACAGCCTGTTCCTGATCGCCCACTTCCACAACGTGATCATCGGCGGCGTGCTGTTCGGCCTGTTCGCCGCCATCAACTTCTGGTGGCCCAAGGCCTTCGGCTTCCGGCTGGAGAAGAAGTGGGGCCTGGTCAGCTTTTGGTGCTGGGTGATCGGCTTCTGGGTCGCCTTCGCTCCGCTCTATGTCCTGGGCTTCATGGGCGTGACGCGGCGAATGCGGGTCTTCGATGATCCGTCCTACCAGATCTGGTTCGTCATCGCGGCGATCGGCGTGGGCATCATCGCCGTCGGCATCCTGGCCATGCTGATCCAGTTCGCCGTCAGCATCATCAATCGCGACAAGCTGCGCGACGAGACGGGCGACCCCTGGCACGGCCGCACCCTGGAGTGGTCGACGTCTTCGCCGCCGCCAGACTACAACTTCGCCCGGACGCCGATCATCCACGACAGCGACGCTTGGTGGGACATGAAGGCGCGCGGCTATGAGCGCCCGCTCGAGGGCTTCAAACCCATTCACATGCCCAAGAACACGGGGGCGGGGGTCATCCTGGCCGGCCTGTCGACCGTCATGGGCTTCGCCCTGATCTGGCACATGTGGTGGTTGGCGGCGCTGGGCTTCTTCGCCCTCATCGCCTACGCCATCTTCCACACCTTCAACTACAAGCGCGACTACTACATCCCGGCCGAGATGGTTCAGGCGACCGAGGACGCGCACAACGAGGCCCTGGCGGCCGCAGCGGTTTCGCAGGGGGTGATCCGATGAGCCACGTAGCTTCCCTGCACCCTGACTATATCGACGCGTCCGGGCGGCCGATCTACCACCACCCGGTCGAGGACCCGCACCTCGCGGAAGGCCACAGCACCATGCTGGGCTTCTGGCTGTACCTGATGAGCGACAGCCTGATCTTCGCCATGCTGTTCGCCGTCTATGGTGTCATCGGCGCCAACTATGCGGCCGGCCCCGCGCCCAAGGATCTGTTCGACCTGCCGCTGGTGGCGCTGAACACGTCGATGCTGCTGCTGTCGTCGATCACCTACGGCTTCGCCATGCTGGCCATGGTGAAGAACCGCACGGCCCAGATGCAGACCTGGCTGGCGATCACGGGTGTCTTCGGCCTCTGCTTCCTGGGAATCGAGCTCTATGAGTTCGCCCACATGATCCATCTGGGCGCCACGCCCCAGCGCAGCGGCTTCTTGTCAGCCTTCTTCGTTCTGGTCGGCACCCACGGCCTGCACGTCACCTTCGGCATCATCTGGTTGGTGACGCTGATGATGCAGGTGGCGCGCAAGGGGCTGATCCCGGCCAACCGGCGCCGGCTGATGTGCCTCAGCCTGTTCTGGCACTTCCTGGACGTCATCTGGATCGGCGTCTTCACCTTCGTCTATCTGTTCGGGATGCTGCGATGACCGCCGAGGCTCACAACGACCATGTCGTCGATCATCACGACACCGAGGATCACGATCACGGCTCGTTCAAGACCTACATGATCGGTTTCCTGCTGTCGGTCGTGCTGACGGCGATCCCGTTCTGGCTGGTCATGACCGGAGCGCTGGCGCCTATGGCGACCGGTCTGATCATCACCGCCTTCGCCGTGATCCAGATCGTGGTGCACATGATCTTCTTCCTGCACATGAACCATAAGTCCGAGGGCGGATGGAACATGCTGGCGCTGATCTTCACCCTCGTCATCGTGGTGATCGCCGTGGCCGGTTCGGTGTGGGTCATGTACCACCTGAACACCAATATGATGCCCAATCACGACATGAGCACCATGGGCTGAGCCGCGCCGAGCCGCAGGGGGGACAAAGCCATAGAACCGTCGTCGCGACCTGCACGGCCGCCGCGTTCGATGACCGCGTTGATCCTCGGCGCGGTGATGTTCGCTGTCCTGTTCGCGGGCTTCTCGGCGCTGGGCGTCTGGCAGGTGCAGCGGCTGGCCTGGAAGCAGGAGCTGATCCGGCAGGTCGACGCCCGCATCCACGCCGCGCCCGTCGCTGCGCCGCTGCCGGACCAGATCATCACGCGTCAGGCGGATCAGTATCGCAGGGTCGTCGTCAGCGGCCGTTTCGATCATCAGCGCGAGGCTTTGGTGAAGGCGGTGACCGAGATCGGCCCCGGCTATTGGGTGGTGACTCCGCTGAAGACGGATCGCGGCTTCACCGTCCTGATCAACCGGGGCTTCGTCCCGCCGGAACGCCAAGCGCCGACGAATCGCGCGGGCGGTCAGGTCGAGGGCGAGGCGACGGTCGTCGGCCTGCTGCGCCTGACCGAGCCGGACGGCGGCTTCCTGCGCGCCAACGATCCGGCGGGCGACCGCTGGTTCTCGCGCGACGTGGCGGGCATCGCCAAGGCGAAGGGGTTGCCGGGGCCGGTTACACCCTACTTCATCGACGCCGACGCCACGCCCAATCCGGGCGGCTGGCCGCGAGGCGGGCTGACGGTGGTGCGCTTCGCCAACAGCCACCTGATCTACGCCCTGACCTGGTTCGGTCTGGCCCTGATGGCGGCGGCGGGCTTCGTCCTGTTCTGGCGCGAGGAACAGCGACGGAGGGCGGCGCGATGAGCGTGATCCGCGTCGCGCGCAGCCTGTTGGGTCTGGACGACCGGGCCGAAGCTGCGGTGTCGCCGGGCGCGGCCGGGCGGCGCAACATGCTGCTGCTGATCCAGTTGCGCTGGCTGGCGGTGATCGGTCAGGTCGTGACCATCGCGGTGGTCCACTGGGGGCTGAAGATCCCTCTGCCGTTGGGGATGCTGCTGCTGGCCCCGACCGCGCTGGCGCTGATGAACCTGGCCAGCGCCCCGGTCACGCTGCGCCGTCAGAGCGTGACCGATCCCGAACTGTTGCTGGCCCTGTTCGTCGATGTAGCGGCCCTGACCTGGCTGCTCTTCTTCAGCGGCGGGGCGAGCAACCCGTTCGCGGCCCTTTATCTGATGCAGATCGTGCTGGCGGCGGTGCTGCTGCGCCCGCCCTACGCCTGGGGTTTTGTGCTGGTGACCAGCGCCTGTCTGGGTCTGCTGGCGCTCTGGCATCGGCCGCTCTTGTTGCCGCCGGGCGCCGACGCGCGGTTGGGACTGATCCAGGCCGGCGCCCTGGTCAACTTCATCCTGATCGCCGTGCTGCTGGTCGCCTTCGTCACGCGAACGACCCAGAACGTGCGGGCGCGCGACGCCTATCTGGCCGACGCCCGGCAGCAGGCGGCGGAACAGGATCACATCGTCCGCATGGGCCTGCTGGCCTCGGGCGCCGCGCATGAACTGGGCACGCCGCTGGCCTCGCTGTCGGTCATCCTCAGCGACTGGAAGCGGATGCCGGACCTGACCCGAGACGCCGATCTGGCCGCCGACATCATCGAGATGCAGGCCGAAGTCGAACGCTGCAAGACCATCGTCACCGGCATCCTGATGTCGGCGGGCGAGGCGAGGGGCGAGGCGCCGACCATCACCACACTGGGCGGCTTCCTGTCCGAGATCGTTGCCGACTGGCGCGACAAGTCGGGCGAGGCCATGGCTGTGTCGCTGACCGGCCCGTCGCCGCGCGATCCGCGCATCATCGCCGATCCCGCCCTGAAGCAGGTCTTCAGCGCCCTGCTGGACAACGCCCATGAGGCAGGGGCCGAGCGCATGGTCATCGCGGCGACGCTGACCGACGACCTGCTGTCGGTCGAGTTCAACGACGACGGCCCGGGGTTCGCGCCGGACATCCTTGAGCGCGTCGGCCAGCCCTATCAGTCCACCAAGGGCCGGGCAGGGGCGGGGCTGGGCCTCTTCCTGCTGGTCAATGTGCTGCGCAAGATGGGCGGAACGGTCGTCGCGACCAACCGACGCGGCGGCGGCGCCTGCGTCCGCCTGACCTTGCCTCTGGAGGCCTTGGCTCCAAAATGACCGATATGACCGGCGCGCTCCGACAGTTGCTGATCGTCGAGGACGACGAGGCCTTCGCCAAGACCCTGCGCCGGTCGTTCGAACGGCGCGGCTATGCTGTGGTGTCGGCGCGCAGCCACGAACAACTGGTCGATCTGCTGGCCATCCATCATCCGCAATACGCCGTGGTGGACCTGAAGCTGGGGGCTGCGTCGGGTCTGACTTGCGTGCAGACGCTCCACGCCTTCGACCCCGAACTGAACATCGTCGTCCTGACCGGTTTCGCCAGCATCGCCACGGCGGTCGAGGCCATCAAGCTGGGCGCTCGGCACTATCTGGCCAAGCCCGCCGGCACGGACGAGATCGAGGCCGCCTTCGCCCGGCAGGACGGCGATCCCGACGCGGCCCTGAGCGCCCGCCCGACCTCGATCAAGACGCTGGAGTGGGAGCGGATTCACGAGGTGCTGGCCGAGACCGACTTCAACATCTCCGAGACCGCCCGCCGCCTGGGCATGCACCGCCGCACCCTGGCTCGAAAACTGGAGAAGCGTCAGGTCACCTGACCACGCACGCGATCATCGGCCCCGAAGGGCTGAGTATCTGTCATGTGCTTGAGAAGACGATGGTGGGTGATCACAGGTTCGAACTGTGGACCCGCTGATTAAGAGTCAGCTGCTCTACCAACTGAGCTAATCACCCGTACCGTCGTCTGCGCCCTTGGTGTGGCGCCGGTCCTTCGCTGCGACCCGTTGGGTTGCCCGAAGGGCCGTCCTATTACTCAGGATGCCGGGGGGGCGCAAGGGCTGATCGCGGCATTTTATAAAGTTTGTGACGCGCGCTAAGGTCGCGGTCGGAATCAGCCGCCGACAGACGCGGCCTTGGGGAAATCTACATATGGCGTTCTGGAACCGTCGGCGGTCGATCGATGCGATGCTAGCCCCGCACACAGGCCCCGCGCTGAAGAAGACGCTGAGTTGGCCGCACCTGATGGCGCTGGGCGTCGGCGCCATCGTCGGCACCGGCATCCTGACACTGATCGGCGTCGGCGCCGGTCTGGCCGGGCCGGCGGTTCTGATCAGCTTCGCCCTTGCCGGCCTGGTCTGCGCCTGCGCGGCCCTGGCCTATGCGGAGCTGTCGACCGTCATGCCCGCCTCGGGTAGTGCCTACACCTATTCCTACGCCGTGCTGGGCGAGGCCTTCGCCTGGGTCGTGGGGTGGAGCCTGATCCTTGAATATTCGCTGGTCGTCTCGGCCGTGGCCGTGGGCTGGTCCGGTTACGCCATTCCCTTCCTGCACGGCCTGGGTCTGGACCTGCCGCTGGCCCTGACGGTCGGCCCGCACGTCCAGGGCGGTCTGATCAACCTGCCGGCGGTCTTCATCATCGCCGTGGTGACCGGCCTGCTGCTGCTGGGCACGCGCGAGAGCGCGACGCTGAACGTCGTGCTGGTGGTGGTCAAGATTTCGGCCCTAGTCGCCTTTGTGGCCATCGCCCTGCCGCGCTTTGACGCCGCCAACTTCACGCCCTTCATGCCCCACGGTTTCGGCGCGCCCTTTGTTCAGACAGGGGTGATGGCGGCGGCGGCCATCATCTTCTTCGCCTTCTACGGCTTTGACGCCATCGCCACGGCGGCCGAAGAGACCAAGAAGCCCGAGCGCGACCTGGCTATCGGCATCATCGGCTCCATGGTGATCTGCACCATCCTCTATATCGTCGTCGCGGCGGCGGCCATCGGCGCGGCGCCGGTGGCTTCCTTCTCCGACAGCCCCGAACCTCTGGCCCTGATCATGCGCGGCCTGGGCCAGGGCGTGGCGGCCCAGTGGATCGCGGCGGCCGCAGTGGTCGCCCTGCCGACCGTCCTGCTGGCCTTCCTGTTCGGCCAGAGCCGCATCTTCCTGGGCATGGCCCGCGACGGCCTGCTGCCTAACCGGCTGGCGAAGATCTCGACGCGCGGCGTGCCTGCCGTGGTCACCATCTTCACCGCCATCGTCGTCGCTATCCTGGCGGGCATCATGCGTCTGGACGAACTGGCGTCGCTGGCCAACGCCGGCACCCTGATGGCCTTCTTCGCCGTTGGGGTCAGCCTGATTGTCCTGCGTCTGCGCGAGCCGGGCCGCCGGCGTCCGTTCAAGACGCCCCTGTGGTGGCTGGTGGGCGGCATCGCCATCGTCGGCTGCATCATCTTCTTCTTCAGCCTGAAGACCTCGACCCAGCTCTATTTCCTGCTGTGGAACCTGTTCGGTCTGGCCATCTACCTGCTGTGGTCGTCGAAGAACGCGCGTCTGGCCAAGAGCCCGGAGGCCTGATGGCGCGGCGTGATCTGACGGGGGCGGTGGATTTCACCGTCCTCGAGACCATGACCGGCGGCATGGACGACATCACCGAAGAGGTCCTGGGCCTGTTCGCCCAGCAGGCTGCATTGTGGTCTTCCCTTCTGGACGCCTCGTCCGAGGGCTGGCGCGACGCCGTCCACACCATCCGCGGGGCGAGCGCCGGCATCGGCGCGCGCGATCTGGCGGCGCTCTGCGCCGAAGTCGAGCACGGGGAGCAGGCGTCGGCCTCGGCGGGTCTGGAACGGGTCAGGACGGCTCTGGATGCGGCCCTGACGGACGTCGCCGCCTATCGCCACGAACTGATGCTGAGAAGCCTGAAGGGGTGAGGGCGCTTTCTCCTCCCCATTTCATGGGGAGGTGGCGCGGGCGCGATAGCGGACGTGACGGATGGCCGCTTTAACGCAAGCGAGGCCCCTCCACCGCTTCGCGGTCCCCCTCCCCGCGGAGCGGGGAGGAAAGGCGGGTCTAGCCCCGCGTCTGGTCGTATTTGGCGAACTCGTGGGCGATGCAGCGGTCGATCAGCAGGCGCCAGACCGGCTCGGCGATGTCGGGCGACAGGCCGGCGGGCTTGGCGGCAACCAGCACCTTGGCCACCACGTCGTCGATGCGGGCCTGGTCGAAGACGGCGTCGCGGTTCGGCTTGATGCGGGCGGCGGCGTCCATGTAGCGCTGGCGTTCGGCCAGTAGGGCCACCAGCGCCCGGTCCAGGGCGTCGACGCCCTGACGCACGTCGACCATGGTCTGGCAATCCTCGGGCGCCTTGCGCTCGTCGATGGATACGGCGGCGGGAGAAGTCATCAGATCAGCCGACAAAGGCGCGCTCCAGAACATAGTCGCCGGGTTCGGCGTTCGAGCCTTCTTTCAGGCCGTAGGATTCCAGCAGTTCGCCGGTCTCCTTGATCATCGCCATCGAGCCGCACAGCATGACGCGGTCGCTGTTGGGCGAGAAGCCGATGGGCAGTTGCAGGTCGGCGAAGACGTCGCCCGATTTGATGCGGTCGGTGATCCGGCCGTGGGTCTCGAACCGTTCGCGGGTCACGGTCGGATAATAGGTCAGCTGGGCCTTGGCCTCGTCGCCGATCAGCGGGTCCTCGTGAATCTCGTGGGTGAAGAAGTCGCGGTAGGCCAGGTCGGCGACATTGCGCACCGTGTGGCAGACGATGACCTGCTTGAAGCGCGAATAGGTGTCCGGGTCACGCGCCACCGACAGCCAGGGCGCCAGGCCGGTGCCCGTGCCGATCAGCCAGAGGCGTTCCCCGCCGGTCAGGGCGTCCAGCACCAGGGTGCCGGTCGGCTTCTTGCCCATCAGCACGCTATCGCCCGGCTGGATCTTCTGCAGGCGCGAGGTCAGGGGGCCGTCGGCGACCTTGATCGAGAAGAACTCCAGTTCTTCGGCCCAGAAGGGGCTGGCGATGGAGTAGGCGCGCAGGACAGGCTTTGCCCCCGGTCCTTCGTGGGCTTCGCCCGGCAGGCCGATCATGACGAACTCGCCCGAACGGAAGCGGAAATCCTCCGGCCGTCTCAGGCCGAAGCTGAACAACTGGTCGGTCCAGTGGCGGACCCACAGGACTTCCAGATTGTGGAAAGGGCTGGCCTTGACGGGAGGCGCGGCGAGGGGAGCGTCAGTCATGGCACCTAACTAGGCGGTCGGAGCGGTTTGCGAAAGGCTCGCGGGGGTCGCAGGCGCGCGAGAATTACAGATGACGACAGAAGATTCCGCCTCTAGCTTCGCCGCTATGCGCACATTACTTCTCGCCTCGACGATCCTGATGGCCGCGACTTCGGCCTTCGCCCAATCCGCACCGCAGCCGGCAGCCCCGCTCGCCGCGACCGCGCCGGCGTCCTCGATTCTGACGGTCGAGCGGGTCTTCGCCAATCCGTCCCTGTCCGGGCCGGTGGCGCGCGGCGTCAGCCTGTCGCCGGACGGCGAACTGGTCGCCTTCCTGCGTTCGCGGCCCGACGACGTGGACGTGCTGGACCTGTGGGCCGCGCCGGTCGCCGGCGGCGAGCCGTTCAAACTGATCGACGCTCGCGCCCTGGTCCCTGACGCAGGCGAGCTGTCCGAGGCCGAGAAGGCGCGGCGCGAGCGGATGCGGATTTCGCAGCGCGGCGTGGTTGAATATTCGTGGGACGAGCAGGGCCGCTACATCCTGGCCCCGCTGGAAGGCGACGTCTTCCTGGCCAACCGCGCCGACGGCAGCGTGCGTCGCCTGACCCAGACGGCGGCGGACGAGATCGACGCCAAGGTCTCGCCCAAGGGCGCCTATGTCAGCTTCGTGCGCGATCAGGATCTGGTCATCCTCAACCTGGCCTCGGGCGCCGAGCAGGCGATCACGACGGACGGCGACGGCCTGATCACCTGGGCCACGGCCGAGTTCATCGCCCAGGAAGAACTGGACCGCGACACCGGCTACTGGTGGAGCCCGGACGAGCGTTTCATCGCCCTGCAACGCACCGACGAGACGCAGGTGGATATCATTCCGCGCCTGGACATCACCGGCGGCGGCGCCTCGGTGACGCAGCAGCGCTATCCGCGCGCGGGGCGGCCCAACGCCGTGGTCGAGCTCTATGTCCAGGACGTTCAGGCGGGCAAGCGGGTCAAGGTCGACCTGGGCGCCAACGCCGACATCTATCTGGCGCGCGTCGACTGGGCCAAGGACGGGCGGACCCTGTTCGTCCAGCGGCTGTCGCGCGATCAGAAGACGCTGGACCTGCTGAGCGTCGATCCGTCGACCGGCGCCAGCCGCGTCATCGCCAGCCAGCGCTCGGACGCCTGGGTGCCGCTGAGCCACGACTTCAAGGCGCTGAAGAACGGCGACTTCATCTGGGCGTCGGAAGAGAGCGGCTGGAAGCACCTCTACCTCTACAACCGCGACGGCCGCCGCCTGCGCGCGATCACGCAGGGCGACTATCCGGTCAAGGCGCTGGAAGGCGTCAACGAGGCGACGGGCGAGGTCTTCTTCACCGCCTCCATGCGCGACGGGAAGGAATATCCCATCGAGCAGCAACTGTTCCGCGCCAGCCTGAAACGGACGGGCGCGCCCGCCGAGGTCACGCCGCGCGGCGGCTGGTGGAGCCCCTCGGTCAACGGCACGGGCACGGCCTATGTCGGCAACTACAGCGACGTGAACACGCCGCCGCAGTCGGCCCTCTATGGGATCGACGGCAAGCGCGTGCGCTGGATCGAGGAGAACAAACTCCAGCCCGGCCACCCCTTCTGGCCCTACGCCCAGCGCCAGCAGAAGCCGACCTTCGGCACGCTGCAAAGTCATGGCCAGACCCTGATGTGGCAGATGACGACGCCGCCGGACTTTGATCCGTCCAAGACCTATCCGGTCGTCATGCAGGTCTACGGCGGCCCCTCGGCCGGCGGCGTGAAGAACGCCTGGCAGGGCGCGACCAACCAGCTTCTGACCGAAGCCGGCTATATCGTCTTCCGCCTGGACAACCGGGGCGAGGGCGACCGTTCGGCGGCCTTCAAGCAGGCCCTCTATCTGAAGATGGGCCAGCCCGAGATCGAGGATCAGGTCATCGCCGCCGACTATTTGCGGTCGCTGCCCTACGTCGACGACAGCCGCATCGCCATGATGGGCTGGTCCTACGGCGGCTTCATGAGCCTGATGGCCCTGACCGAGCCCAAGATGGGTCTGGCCTCGGCCCTGGCCGGCGCTCCGCCGACGCAATGGGGCCTCTACGACACGGCCTATACCGAGCGCTACATGTCAACGCCGCAGGCCAATGTGGAAGGCTATGCCGCGTCCGACGTGCTGGGCCGCCTCGACCGCCTGACCGGACGTCTGCTGCTGCTGCACGGCATGGCCGACGACAACGTCATCTTCGAAAACACCACGCGAGTGCTGAACGCGCTGCAGGAAAAGAGCATCCCCTTCGAGACCATGCTCTATCCGGGTCAGCGTCACGGCGTGCGCGGCAACGAAAGGCAGCTTCACCTGTGGCGCACCTATCTGGACTTCCTCGACCGCACGATTGGCACGCGGGCGCCCGCAAAGGCGGACTGATCGTCGCCGCCGTCAGCGCCCTGGCGCTGACGGCCTGCGCCACGCCGAACGGCGACGGCACCTGGACCCTCGAGGGCGACAACGGAGGCCGGATATTCCAGCCTCCGACCGCTGCTGCGGTCGTTGACGGCCTCTACCCCTCGCATGCCGCCCTGACTGGGGCGATAGAGGTGACGTTGAGCGCCGATCAGACCGTGCCGGGGCCGCCCGCGGCGGTCATTGTCGTCGCGCCGTCGCTGATGGAGGGAAAGGCGCCGCGCCCACGCGGCCCCCTCAGAGGCCTCCCTGTTCTCCTGAAGGACAATATCGAGACCCGCGACATGCCGACCACGGCGGGTTCTCTGGCACTGGCCGACAACGCGCCCGGCCGCGACGCCCCCATAGTGGCCAGGCTGCGAGACGCGGGGGCGGTGATCCTGGGCAAGACCAATCTTTCGGAGTGGGCCAACATCCGCTCGTCGCAGTCCATCAGCGGCTGGAGCGCGGTCGGCGGCCAGACGCGCAATCCCCATGACCCGGAGCGGACGCCCTGCGGGTCATCCTCGGGCAGCGCCGTGGCGGTCGCCATCGGCCTGGCCCCGGTCGCCATCGGCACGGAGACGGATGGGTCGATCACCTGTCCAGCTTCGGTCAACGGCGTGGTCGGGTTCAAGCCGACCGTGGGCCTGGTCAGTCGCACCCACGTCATTCCGATCAGCCACTCTCAGGACACTGCCGGTCCCATCGCCAGGACGGTCGAGGACGCGGCTATCGTCCTGACCGTCCTCGCCGGTTCCGATCCCGCCGATCTGGCCACGTTTGAGGCGGATGCACGCAAGGTCGATTATCGCGCCGCCCTCGACGCCGGCAGCCTGAGCGGCGCGCGGATCGGCGTCATGCGCTTCCTGCTGCCGAACTATTCCGAGGAGACGCGGGCGGAGTTCGACAAGGCGCTGGCCGCCCTGCGCGCTGCCGGGGCCGAAGTCGTCGAGATCGAGCAGGGACCGGCCGACATGCGCGCCATCGGCGGCTGGGAGCTGACGGTCCTGCTGACCGAGTTGAAGCACGATCTGAACGCCTATCTGGCCTCGACCGACCCGATGCAGGTGAAGACCCGGACGCTGGCCGACGTCATCGCCTTCAACGCCGCCGAACCGCGCGAGACGGTGCTGTTCGGGCAGGATCTGTTCGAACGGGCGCAGGCGACCGGCGGCCTGACCGAACCCGCCTATGTCGAGGCGCGGGCGAAGTCGCTGCGGGCGGCGGGACCGGACGGTATCGACCGGATGATGGCCGAACACCGCGTCGTCGCCCTGATCGCGCCGACGACCTCGCGGGCCTGGACCAATGATCCCAAGGACGATGACGATATGAAGGGCTCGGCCAGTCGGCTGGCGGCGGTGGCGGGCTATCCGCACCTGACGGTCCCGATGGGCTTCGACCGGGGCATGCCGGTGGGTCTCAGCTTCCTCGGCGGCCGGTGGGACGACGCCCGCATCCTGTCGCTGGGCTATGCCTATGAGCAAGTCACCCATGCGCGCCGGGCGCCGCCGAGGTCAGAGGCTTCGGGCGGCTAGAAAAACAGAGTCCAATTCGTCTGAATCGTCTGAAATCCCCTCGGCAGTGCTGACCGAGGGGCATGATGACGCACGGGCGGAAGGCGGCGGGCAAAAGCGCTTGCGGAAGGGCGCAAGGCCGCGAATTCACTGAGATTGGGGCGCGGCATTAGGATGGCGACCCCAATTCGGAGCGCTCAGCCTGTCTTCTTCTCCCGTCATTCTCGGGCTTGTCCCGAGACTCCATAGACTCGAGGTTTGAGCCCAAGGCGCGCGGGCGGCGAGCCAAGGTTGAGTGTCTGGATCCCCGGGACAAGCCCGGGGATGACGGCAAGAAGGAAACGTCCCTGGGGACGAGCCCGTGGGCCAGGATGGTTCTAGTCGCGGTAGTTGAGCGCCGGGGTGCGATCGCCCAGCAGGGCTTCGTATTTGAAGTCGGGACCACGGCGGCGCTGGAATTCGCCGGCGGCGGTCTGGATCGTCTCGGGGCTCTGGAACAGTTCGGCGGTGGTCAGCGCCAGGGTCTTGGCCGCCAGATGCGCGCCCTTCAGGCCGATGGTCGAACCAGCGGCCACTACGTTCTGCCAGCTGTGGCCGGCCGAACCCGGAACGAAGGTGGCGGTGGACAGGCCCACCGTCGGCACGACCCAGCTGACATCCGACACATCGGTCGAGCCGCCGAAGTCGCCGCCGATCACCGCCGGTTCGATCTCGCCGACGCTGGACAGCGCCGGCTTGGACGGCAGGGTCTTCTGGATCTCGGTGGCCAGAGCGATTTCCTCGGGCGTCCAGGTGATGCCGCCGACCGCGCGCAGGTTGCGGTCCATGACCTTCATCAGGGTCTCGTTCGGCAGCATGGAATAGACGCCGCCGATGGCTTCGAACTCGACCCGGGTGCCGGTGCCCATGGCCGCGCCCTCGGCGGCCTTTTTCACACGCTCCAGCACGTCGCGGACGATGGTCGGGTCGGTGTGGCGGACGTAGTAGTAGCTCTCGGCGAAGGCGGGAACGACGTTCGGCGCCTTGCCGCCGTCGGTGATGGCGTAGTGGATGCGGGTGCGGTCAGGGATGTGCTCGCGCATCAGGTTGACCATGGCGTTCATGGCCTCGACCGCGTCCAGGGCCGAGCGGCCGCGATCCGGCGCGGCGGCGGCGTGGGACGAGACGCCGTAGAAGCGGAACTTGCCGCTGACGTTGGCCATGGTGTCGCCCTGGCGGGCGCTGTTGACGTTGCCCGGGTGCCAGTGGACGGCGACGTTGACGTCGTTGAACAGGCCGTCGCGGACCATATAGACCTTGCCCGAGCCGCCTTCTTCGGCGGGCGTGCCATAGACGCGCAGTTCGCCCTTGATGTTGTTGGCGACCATCCAGTCCTTGACTGCGATGGCGGCATGAACCGAGGCGGCGCCGAACAGGTTGTGGCCGCAGCCGTGGCCGGCGTGACCGCCCGCCGATTCCTGCACCGGGTTCATCGTCTGCGACAGGCCGGGCAGGGCGTCATACTCGGCCAGGACGGCGACGACCGGGCCGGCGCCGTTCTTGAAACTGGCGATGAAGGCGGTGGGCTCATGGGCCACGCCGGGCGTGACCGTGAACCCCGCCTGGGTCAGCTGGCCCTGCAGCAGGGCCGTGCTCTGCGTTTCCTGATAGCCCAGCTCTGCGAACTTCCAGATTTCGAGCGCGGCGGTGTCCAGGGCGGCCTGGTTGTGATCGACCGTGGCGGTGATCTGGGCGCGGGCCTGAGGCGACAGTTCGGCGGCGGCGACTGGGGCGGCAAGGCCAGCCAGGGCAGCGGCGACGGCGAGGACGCGCATCGAGACGGATTTCATCGGGAACTCCACAAACAGGCATCAAGATAGAAAGAAGGGCGGAAGACGATCGCTCGCCTTCCGCCCCGATTAGAAGCAAGGACCGTTAGAACGACTTGCGGATGTTGGCGTACCAGTAGCGGCCGTAGGGCTGATAAACGGTGCCCAGGTAGCCGTCGGAGGCCAGCGGCGGGGCTTCGTTGGTCAGGTTGCGGACGCCGAGGCGTACGGCGGTTCCGCCCAGAAGGCCGTCGTTGAACTCATACTCGCCATAGAGGTTGGCCGTGATCTGCGAATCGACGGTCCAGATCTCGCCGACCGAGTTGGTCAGGCCGTCCTGCTTAACGCTGCCGGTATAGGCGGTGTAGGCGCCGACCGTGACGTTCTCGTAGCGCCAGGTGGCCGAGGCCGACCACTTCCATTCGGGCCGGCCGCCGGCGCGGATCAGGTCGCCGGCGCTGCCGCTGAAGGCGACGGCCGCGTCGATGTCGCCCTTGGCCTTGGCGTCCATCAGAGCCTGAACGGCCGGCGACGGCTCCAGATGATATTTCAGCAGGTGCGAGGCGTTCAGGTTGACGCTGAAGTCGCCGATGTTGGTTCCGCGCAGGTTCCACATGACGCCCAGGTCGATGCCTTCGACTTCCTGCGGCTGCAGGTTGTCGTAGAGATCCTTGACGTAGAGGATCTCGCCGGCGGCCTGCATGCCGGTGCCGGCGAAGATGGCGACGTCTTCCGGCGTCGGCGCAGCGCGGACCACGTTCGGGTTGGAGCTGCCCTGCTTACGCAGCAGGTAGTCCAGCGTCAGGGCGTTCTGGCCGCGGAACACGCCGACCATGCCGGTCTGCTTCACGTTCCACCAGTCGATGGTGAAGGTGAAGTTGCCCAGTTGGGCGGGCGTGAAGTCGGGCTGGATCACCGTGCCGAACGACAGGGTTTCCGACTCTTCCGGCTTCAGGTTCGGGTTGCCGGCGCGCTGTTCGGCGACGTTGCGACGGATGCGGGCGGTGTTGACCGAGCTTGCGTCCGAGAAGCCGGGGGTGATGGTGGGGCTGACGCACTTGTTGAGGCCCGTGATCGCGCCGCGACGGGTCAGGGCCTCGCAGTAGGCCCAGTCGGTGCTCGAATTGGAACGGGTCACCACGGTGGCGTTGATCTGTTCCAGGTTCGGGGCGCGGAAGCCCTGAGCCCACGAGCCGCGCAGGCGCAGACCTTCGGCCAGGTCCCAGGCCACGGCGACCTTGGGCTTGGCGATGTCGCCGAAGTCCGAATAGTGCTCGTAGCGGCCGGCGATCTGGGCTTCCAGATTGTGCACGAACGGGATGTTCATCTCCGGCGAGACGATCGGCACAGCCAGCTCGGCGTAGGCCGAATAGACAGTGCGGTCGCCCGTGGTGTCCGGGTTCAACGAGCCGTTGATCAGGTCGCCGTAAACCGCGCCAGAGACGTCCGTGAAGGTGATGGTTCCGTCGATGCGCTGGTCGCGGTCGTCCAGCTGAGTCTCGCGGCGGGCCTCGACCCCGGCAGCCATGCCGAGGTCGCCGCCCGGCAGGGCGAAGAGGTCAGGGCGCGAAACCTTGAAGTCCCAAAGGGCCAGAGTGGTTTCGGTGTAGCGGCGCATCTTGACGCGGATGGCGTCCAGCGCGGCCTTGTTGCTGGGCGTGCCGTCGCCGAAGCTGAGGTTGTTCAGGTCGCCGCCGTTGAACGGATTGTAGGCGTCGGGCGTCGACAGGGCGAGCTGCTTTTGCAGGGCGGTGGTCGAGACGTTGTCGCTGATATCCAGGGCGCTGGCCTCGGAGTAGACCAGGGCGCTTTCCCAGTCCCAACCGGCGAACTCGCCGCGCAGGCCGCCCAGGGCGCGATACTGCTTGTTGGTGACGTTGACCTCGATCGGGCCGAGGTCGTCGAAGCGATAGCCGCTGAGCTGGAGATCCACGCCGCCGGCCGGTGCGGTGATTCCAGGCAGGCGGTTCGGGTTGACCGATCCGTTAGCGAAGGTGATCGGGCCGAACGGGTTGTAATAGCTGGCCTTGGGGATGGTCAGGATGATCGAGGACAGGGTGCTGATGGGCGCCTGCCAGGCCGTGGTTTCCGCCTGGTAATAGCCCAGCTCGCCGAAGGCCTCGATGCTGTCGTTCAGCTTGTACTTGCCGTTCAGGAACACGTTCAGGCGTTCGACCTCGGGCATGACGGTCAGGCCCTGGGCCGCCGAGTCCGAGTAGAGGCGCGCATCGGTGCTCGTGGCGGACTTGAGGCACAGGCCGTTGGCCGCCGGCGCCGAGCAGCCCGTGAAGCTGGACGGCTGCATGGTGAAGGCGGTGACATTGGCGCCGCCGGGAGTCAGTTTCACCGTGCCGCCCGTCGGACGGAACAGGCCCCAGGGCGTCAGCGACGAGCGGCCGTTCAGGGTGGTGTTGTTCTCATAGCCGGTCCCGGCGAACAGCGGGCGCTTGTCCAGCGACGCGGTGTAGTCCTGATCCGTGGTCGAAAGCTCGGTGCGTTGGTCGTAGTTCACGAAGACCGACAGATTACCCCGACCGTCGAAGAAGTCGCGGCCGCCATAGGCGCTGAGATTGGTCTCGCGCATGCCGGTGCCTTCGGCGCCGCCATATTGGGCCGAGACGGTCAGGCCGTTCAGGTCGTCGCGCAGGACGGTGTTGATCACCCCGGCCACGGCGTCGGCGCCGTAGATGGCGGCGGCGCCGTCACGCAGGACTTCCAGACGCTTCAGGCCGGTCACCGGAATGGCGTTGGTGTTGTAGGTCAGGACCGGGACCAGATGCTCGTTGGCCTGGCTGGTCGGGTGGCCGACGACGCGACGGCCGTTCAGCAGCACCAGGGTGTTGCCGATACCGAGGCCGCGCAGGTTGACCGAGCCGGTGTCGCCGCGCGCCGAGTTCGAGCTGGCGGGCAGGTAGGCGGAGTTGAAGGTGACGTCGCCCATCTGCGGGATCGAACGGATCAGGTCGTCGCCCGAGACGGCGGCCGAGGCCAGAATCTGTTCCTCGCCGACTACGGTCACGGGCAGGGCGGCGGTCACTTTGGCGCCGCGAATCTGCGAGCCGACGACGACAATTTCGTCGACCTGGGTGGCGTCTTGCTGCGGCGCGTCCTGGGCGGCCGCGGCTGTGGCGGCGCCGAACAGCGCCGTGGTGGCCAACATGGCCGTCTTCAAGCTTCGACGAGCGAAGGCTGCACGCATGGTCATTTCATCCCCAGTTATTGATCATCGAGCCCGAAGTCCCCTCGATGCTCGTCCGGCGGCGGCCGGTGTTTGATTTTTGGAAAGGCGATTTCGCGATCCGCCGGTCGTCTCTTGGATTCGACGGCGCCCGGAGATTCCACCCCGTTTAGAACTAGAAACGGACACAATGACCACGTCAACCGCGGCAGAAAAAATATTGCCGTTATTTGAATATTGGACCCAATAATCACCTGAAATCACCCTTGTTGTTGCGGTTTGGGCAATGCTATCGCTCTCGCTTCGATATTTACGGTGGGCGGAGACGGAATCTCGTTTCTGAGCGTCCGCCGGTCGAGTTCAAATATGACGGGGTGGCGATGCGTTCTCATATGACGGTTCTGGCGGTCGCCTCAGCGGCCCTATTGATGGCGATGCCGGTGATGGCGCAGCAGGCGCCGGTTCAGACGCGCCCCGCGGTCGGCAGCGGCGGCGACATCGTCAACTACGGCCAGATCCACAGCCCGACCGTTGGTCGCGGCGGCATGGTGGTGAGCCAGAGCGCCATCGCGACCCAGGTCGGCGTCGATATTCTGAAACAGGGCGGCAACGCCGTGGACGCCGCCGTGGCCGTGGCCTTCGCCGAAGCCGTGGCCTTGCCGCGCGCCGGCAATATCGGCGGCGGCGGCTATATGATCGTGCACATGGCCGCGACGGCGGATCGCCCGGCCCAGGACGTCGCCATCAACTATTACGGCACGGCTCCGCGCGCGACGACGCCGGACCTGCTGCTGGACGACAACGGCAAATTCGACCGGCGCGCGCCCTCGGGCTTCCGCAATGTCGCCGTGCCCGGCACCGTCGCGGGCATGTGGGAGGCGCACAAACGCTTCGGCGCCCTGACCTGGGCCCAGGTCGTGGCCCCTGCGGTCAAGCTGGCCCAGGACGGCGTGATCCTGTCGGACGGCGAGGCCGACGCCACCGCAGGCCGCGCGACCGTTCTGGCGACCGACGCCGGCGCGCGCGAAGCCTATCTGAAGGCGGACGGCACGCCTTATCGCGCGGGCGACCTGTTCAAGCAGCCGCAGTTGGCCTGGAGCCTGCGCCAGGTGCAGCAGGGCGGAGCCGACGCCTTCTATCGTGGGGAACTGGCCAAGAAGATCGTCGCCGGCGTCCGCGCCGGCGGCGGGATTATGGACGAGAAGGATCTTGCCGATTACCGCGCCGATGTCTCGGCGCCGATCTGGTCGACCTATCGCGACCATCGCATCGCCTACATGCCGCCGACCGCCTCGGGCGTCAGCGTCGCGGAGGGGCTGAACCTGCTGGAGCATTTCCCCATGCGCGACCTGCGCTGGGGCAGCGTCGACAGCCTGCACCTGATCTCGGAAGCGATGAAGATCGTCTCGTCGGACCGTCGCCTGATCGGCGGCGCGCCGCAGTGGACGACGCCGGCGCGCGGCCTGGCCAGCAAGGAATTCGCCGCCGAGCGGGTCAAGCTGATCGCGATGGACCGTTCGCTGGACGCCGCCGATATCCCCGAAGGCAACCCCTATCCGTATGAGAGCCAGGACACGACCCACTATTCGGTGGCCGACGCCCACGGCAATGCGGTGGCGAACACCTACACCCTGTCCAACTCCTACGGTGCGCACGTCGCGGCGCCGGGGACGGGGGTGCTGCTGAACAACTCGCTCGACAACTTCTCGTGGGGCACGCGGGGCGAGCCGAACTCGCCGGCGCCGGGCAAGCGTCTGGGCTCGACCATCACGCCGATGATCGTCTTCGACGACGAGAAGCCCTGGCTGGTCACCGGCACGCCGGGCGGCGGCTATATCATCGCCACCATGGTGCAACTGATCGTCAACGTCATCGACCACCAGTTGAACATCGCCGAGGCCGCCATGCGTCCGCGCCTCAATCAGGCCGGCGGCGACAGCCCGCTGGAGCTTGAAGGCGGCTTCTCGCCCGACGTCGAACGCCTGCTGACGGCGCGCGGCCACACGGTCCGTCCGTCCATGACAATGGGCAGCACCCAGTCCATCATGATCGAAGGCGACCGATTCCTCGGCGCCGCCGACACGCGTCGGCCCGACGCCCTGGCGCTCGGCGTCCAGTAAGCGTTTCAGTCTCAGTCATCCGCGGGGGCGGCCCATGTTGCGCAAGGTTCTGTTGGCGAGCGTCGCCGGCCTGGTTCTGATCGCGGGCGCCGCGCCCGTGATGGCCGAGGCGGGGGCCTCGCGTCCCGCGGCGACGGCGGCCTTCCAGGAAGGCCTGTTCGGGGTTCGGCTGGATCGCGAAAAGGGCAAGGTTCTGGTGCGCCTGCCTGCGCCCGGCGAAGGCGGCGTGCTGGGCCGCTATCTCTACCAGCCCGGCCTGTCGGCGGGGCTGGGCATGGACGGCGTCGGGCTGGACCGCTCGGGTCTGGGCCAGACCCAGATCGTCGCCTTCCAGAAGGTGGGCAACCGCGTTCTGGCCCGGTTCGAGAACACCCGCTTCCGCGCCGTCGGCGCCGGAGCGGATCAGCAGAATGCGGTGGCCGCATCCTTCGCCCCCTCGGTGATCTGGGCCGCTGACGTGGCCGAGACTCACCCTGACGGTTCGGTGACAGTGGACCTGTCCGGTTTCCTCGAGCGCGACGCGGTCAACGCGGCCGGACGTTTGAAACGCGGCCGGCAGGGGACCTTCAAGCCGGCGCCGACCCTGGGCTATCTGGACCTCGACCAGACCCTGGTCTTCCCCGACAATGTCGAGTTCCAGACCGTCCAGACCTTCACCAGCGACGAGCCGGGCATGGAGCTGTCGCGCGTCGCGCCCGACGCCCGCTCGGTCACCATCGCCGTGCGCCACTCCTTCATCCGCCTGCCGGACGAGGGCTTTATCACAGCGCCGCACGATCCGCGCGCGGGGGCCTCGGCCCAGGTGCTGGTGACGGACTTCGCCGCCGATCTGGATCAGCCGGTGGTCAGCCGTCTGGCGCGTCGCTTCCGACTGGAGAAGACCGATCCGACCGCTGCCCGTTCGCCGGTCAAGAAGCCCATCGTCTTCTACGTCGACCGTGCGGCGCCTCCGGCCATTCAGCAGGCTCTCGTTGAAGGCGGCAACTGGTGGGCCCAAGCCTTTGATCGGGCAGGTTACATCCACGCCTTCCGGGTCGAGCTTCTGCCCGAGGGGGCGCATCCGATGGATGCGCGCTACAACATCGTCTCCTGGGTCCACCGCGAGACGCGCGGCTGGTCCACCGGCACCAGCGTCAACGATCCCCGCACCGGCGAGATCGTGCGGGGCGTGGTGCAACTGGGCTCGCTGCGCGACCGGCAGGACAAGATGATCTTCGAAGGCCTGGTCGGCGCCGCCAAGAGCGGCACCGGCGGCGAGGACGACCCGGACCGTCTGGCCTATCAGCGCCTGCGACACCTCGCGGCGCACGAGATCGGCCATGCTCTCGGGTTCGCCCACAATTTCGCGGCGAGCACCTTCGCCGACCGCGCCTCGGTCATGGATTATCCGGCGCCCTGGGTGATCGCGGACGGCGACCGGCTGGACTTCAGCCGCGCCTATACGACCGGCGTCGGCGCCTGGGACGGATACGTCGTGGACTGGCTGTATGGCGACAGGCCAGGGCAGGATCAGGCGGCGCGCCGCGCGGCCCTGATCGCCGACGGGCAGGCGCGCGGTTATCGCTTCGTCTCCGACAGCGACACGCGGACGCTGGGCGGGGCCCAGCCCTACAGCGCCATGTGGGACAACGGGACCGATCCGGTGGCCGAGTTCGCCAATGTCATGGCGGTGCGCAAGATCGCCCTGGATCGCTTCGGCCTGGACAACATCCCCGATGGCGCTGCCGCGGCCGACCTGCAGCGCGTGATCGTGCCCATCTACCTCTATCACCGCTATCAGACGACGGCGGTGGCGCGGCTGATCGCCGGGGTCGATTATCGCTATGCGGTCAAGGGCGACGGCGCCGAGACGGCCCAGGTCGTCCCCGCCGACCGTCAGCGCGCGGCGCTGGACGCCCTGATGCAGGCCCTGTCGCCCGAGGTGCTGGACCTGCGTGATCCGCTGATCGACCTGCTGTCCTCGGCCCAGTCGGGCAATACCGACCGCCAGACCGAGATCGAACTGTTCGCTGGCAAGACGGACGCCGTGTTCGACCCGTCCTCGGCGGCCGCGACCGCGTCCGAGGTGGTGTTCGAATCCCTGCTGGCGCCCGAGCGCCTGAATCGTCTGGTGGAGCAGCAACGCCGCGATGCGGGTCAGTTGGGCCTGCCCGAGGTGCTGGATCGTGTGTCGTCGACGCTTGGTAACGGCGTCGGCCTCAGCCCGCGCCAGATGGAACTGCGCCGCGCCGTGCGCGCCCGCTACGCCGCCGATCTGGCCACCCTGATTCAAGGCAAGGACCTGTCGTCCACGGCTCAGGGCGTGGTGCGCGACGGCGCGCGTCGTTTCGGCGAACAACTGAAACGCTGCCGCGGCGACCGACTGGAAACGGCGCAGTGCGCCTATCTGGCCGAACTGCTGACCGGCCCGGTCGAGGGACTGAAGGCGCTGACCGAAGGCGAACGGGCGGTTCAGCCCATTCCCCCCGGCGCCCCGATCGGCAGCGACGACTGGCTGTAAAATGCGATGAACCCTTCTCCCCTCCGGGGGAGAAGGTGGGCCGCGTTAGCGGGTCGGATGAGGGGGAGTTTTGCTGCCTCTCGACCTTCGGCCATTAAGGTACTGCCGACCGCCCCCTCATCCGTCATGCTGCGCATGACACCTTCTCCCCCGAGGGGAGAAGGGTCGGGGCCGGCTTAAAGCTCCCGCCAGGTCTGGCCGGTCCGACCCTCGTAGTTGGTAGCGTGATAGACGCCGCGCGCGATGGCGCGGGCCAGGACGTCGGCGGCGACATTGCCCAGTTGGGCCACTGCGATCTGGCGCATGGCCGGGTCGGTGATCTGCTTCTTGCCAGTAGACAGGCAGAACAGGGTATCGCCGTCGAACGGCGCGTGGCTGGGGCGGATGGCGCGGGCCATGCCGTCCTGGGCCATGATGGCCAGCCGCTGACACTCCACCCGCGTCAGGGCCACGTCGGTGGCGATGCAGGCGATGGTGGTGTTCTCGCGCGGGCGAGCGCGGCCTTTCGACAGGCCCCAGTCCTCGGCCGAGGCGGCCAGGCCTGCCGAACCCAGACCGCCGAACTCGTCGCCGATCTCGAACGGGGAGGCCCAGAAGGTCTTGCCGTTGGGGGCGACGACAGCGCCGACGCTGTTGACCGCGACGATGGCCCCGACGGTCCAGCCATTGGCCATGAGGGCCGAGGCCGAGCCGATGCCGCCCTTCAGCGCGCCGGCCTCGGCGCCATAGCCGGCCCCGGCGGTGCCCAGATCGAAGCGGTCGCCTGCGGCCTCCAACGCTTCGACGGCCAGACGGCGATAGGGCGGGTCCATCTCCCACTTCTTGTTCCCGCCATTGGCCAGATCATAGAGGCAGGCGGTCGGGATGATGGGCGAGGGCGGCACGCCGGGCGCGCCCCCCATGCCGTAGCCGCGCCCGCGCATCCCCATCCAGGCGGCGATGCCGTCGCCCGAGGCCAGGCCGTAAACCGAGCCGCCCGACAGGACGATGGCGTCCACCTCCTGCACCAGATTTTCGGGCTTTAGCACGTCGGTTTCGCGTCCGGCGGGACCACCGCCGCGCACGTCCACGGCGGCCACGGCGGGCTTTTCGGCCAGGATGACGGTGACGCCGGTGCGGACGCCCGCGTCATGGGCCTGACCGATCTTGATGCCTTCGACATCTGTGATCAGGTTCAGCGGGCCGGTGCGGCCGCTGGCGCGCGGCGCGGCGGCTTGCTCGGTGTTGGGGGCGGCAGAAGCCGCGCCAGCGGCCGAGGCGACGCCGCCGATCAGGGCCGAGCCCAGCAGGGTTCTGCGGTTCATCGAACGGTCTCCTTATGCGCGGCGTCGAGCGCGCCGATATTTCGGGCCAGATCCGGCGTCGCCGCCAGTAGTTTCTGCGTATAGGGGTGCGAAGGGGCGGCGAAGACGGCGGCGGTGTCGCCCTGTTCCACGATCCGCCCGGCCTGCATGACCAGCAGCCGGTCGGTGACGGCGCGCACCACGGTCAGGTCGTGGGAGACGAACAGATAGGACACGCCCAGGCGGCTGGACAGGTCAGCCAGCAGGTCGAGGATCTGCGCCCGGATCGACACGTCCAGCGCCGACACTGCCTCGTCCAGGGCGATGACCGCCGGGTCGGTGATCAGGGCGCGGGCGATGGCGATGCGCTGGCGCTGACCGCCCGAGAATTCATGCGGATACTTGTCGCCGGCCGAGGCGGGCAGGCCGACCTGTTCCAGCATCTGATCGACGCGACGACGGGCCTCGGCGGGCGAGGGCTGTTGGTCCAGCAGATGGAAGTTTTCTGCGACCAGCCGCGCCACGGTCCAGCGTGGATCGAAGCTGCCGTAGGGGTCCTGGAACACCACCTGAATGTCGCGACGGATGGCCTTCAGCGCCGCGCCCTTGGCCGACGTGATGTCGCGGCCGCGGACTAGAACCCGGCCCGCTTGCGGCGTCTCCAGCGCCAGGACGGCGCGCAGCAGGGTGGACTTGCCGCAGCCGCTCTCGCCGACCAGACCGACGCTCTCGCCCGGCTGGATCGACAGGCTGACTTCGTCCACGGCGCGGAAGGCGTCCGCCTTGCCGAACAGGCGCCGCGCGCCGGCGTATTCGCGCACCAGTCCCTCGACCTGCAACACCGGCGCGGCGTCGTGCTGGACGGCGGCTTTGCGCGTCGGGGCGTGGGTCGCATTGGCCAGCAGCCGCTGCGAATAGGGGTGGGTCATGCCGGTGAAGATGCGGCGGGTATCGCCCTCTTCGACCAGTTCGCCGTCCTTCATCACCGCCACCCGGTCGGCGGTCTCGGCCACCACAGCGAGGTCGTGGGTGATCAGGATCAGGCCCATGCCGTCCTCGCGCACCAGCCGCTTCAGCAGCTCCAGCACCTGGGCTTGCGTCGTCACGTCCAGCGCCGTCGTCGCCTCGTCCGCGATCAGCAGCTTGGGCGTCAGGGCGATGGCGATGGCGATGGCGACGCGCTGTCTCTGGCCGCCCGACAACTCGTGCGGGAAGCGGCCCAGCGGGAAGCGTTCGGCGGGCAGTCCGACCCGGTCCAGCACGGCGCGGGCGACGGCGAGGGCTTGCTTGCGCGACGCGCCCTTATGCAGGCGCACCGTCTCGGCGACCTGATCGCCGATGGTCATCACGGGGTTCAGGGCCGTCATCGGCTCCTGGAAGATGATGCCGACGTCGCGGCCACGCACCTTTTGCAAGGCGGCGTCGGACGCGCCTGAGATGAGCTGGCCGTTCAGGCGGATCTCGCCGGTCATCGTCGCGCGCGGCGGCGTCAGGCCCAGTACCGCCAGCGCGGTCATGGACTTGCCCGAGCCGCTTTCGCCGACCAGGCCGAGGATTTCGCCGGGGGCGACGGACAGGCTGACGTTCTTGAGGATCGGCACCCGACCGATCGACAGGTTGAGGTCGCGGATGCTCAGGACGCTCATGGTCAACGCTCCCGCCGCACGCGCGGGTCGAACAGGTCGCGCAGGCCGTCGCCGGTCAGGCTGAGGCCGAGCACGGTCACGAAGATGGCCACGCCGGGCATGACGGCCAGCCAGGGGGCGAAGCCGATCATGGTCTGGGCCTCGGCCAGCATCCGGCCCCAACTCGGCATGGGCGGCTGGGCGCCGAGACCGACGTAGGAGAGCCCGGCCTCGGCGACGATGCCGACGGCGAACTGGATCGCCGCCTGCACGACCAGCAGGCTCATCAGATTGGGCAGGATGTGCTGGATGGAGATCAGGGCCTTGGACTTGCCCGCCGTGCGCGCCGCCAGGACGTATTCGCGCGTCCACAGGCCCATGGCCGCGCCGCGCGCGACGCGGGTGAAGACGGGGATGTTGAACAGGCCGATGGCGATGATGGCGTTGATCGCGCCGGGGCCGAAGACGGCGGTGATCATCACCGCCAGCAGCAGGGCGGGGAAGGCGAAGATCAGGTCGTTGCCGCGCATCACCAGCTCATCGACCCAGCCGCCACGCGCCGCCGCGGTCAGGCCCAGCGGCACGCCGACCCCCGCGCCGATGCCGACGGCGATCAGAGCCACGGCCAACGAGTTCTGCGCCCCGACCATGATCATCGACAGGACGTCGCGGCCGAAATGATCGGTGCCGAACGGGTGGGCCGTCGAGGGGGCGGTCAGCTTGGCGGCGATGTTCACCGCTTCGACGTCATAGGGGGTCCAGACGAAGGCGATCAGGGCGGTCAGCACCACCACGGCGGTCAGGGCACCGCCGACGACCAGCGACAGCGGCCAGCGGGAAAGCGGCTTGGCGGCCAAGGCGAGAGGAACGGGGGCGTCGGTCATGCGCGGCGTCCCCTCAGGCGCGGATCGGCGAACAGATAGGCCAGGTCGATCAGGAAGCTGACCAGAACCACGGCGAAGACCAGCACCACCACCACGCCCTGCACCACGATCAGGTCGCGCTGGGTGATGGCCTGGAAGACCAGTCGACCTAGACCGGGCAGGGAGAAGACGTTCTCGATGATGATGCCGCCCGCCAGCAGGAAGGGAAACTGCAGCCCCAGAATGGTCAGGACGGGAATCCAGGCGTTCCTCAGGGCGTGTCGCCACAGGGCCTGATTGACCGACAGACCCTTGGCGCGGGCGGTGCGGACATAGTCCTCGTTCATCGTGTCGAGCAGGGCGGTGCGCAGGACGCGGGCCAGAATGGCGGCCTGCGGTGCGGCCAGGGCTACAGCGGGCAGGATCAGGGCCTTGAAGGCGGGCCAGAAGCCTTGACCCCAGCCCGGGAAGCCGCCGGCTGAGAACCAGCCGAGGTTCACCGAGAACAGCAGGATCAGCAGCATGGCGATCCAGAAATTGGGCAGGGCGACGCCCACCTGGGTCACGCCGATCAGGCCGGTGTCGACCGCCGTGCCGCGTCGGCTGGCGGCCATGACGCCGACGGGCAGGGCGACGGCCAGCGACAGGATCGTCGCCATCAAGGCCAGCGGCGCGGAGACCGCCAACCGCTCGGCGATCAGGCCGCCGACCGGCACCTGATAGGTGTAGCTGGTCCCGAACTGGCCGGTCAGAAGATCGCCGAGCCAGGCGAGGTAGCGTTCGACGCCGGAGCCCTCCAACCCCATCTGCTGACGCAGGGCGGCGATGGACTCAGGGCTGGCGTTCAGCCCCATCATGTAGCTGGCGGGGTCGCCGGGCACGACCTGCAGCAGCAGGAAGATGACGACCGTGGCGGCCAGCAGCGTCAGGGCGTGGCCGCCTAGCTTGCGCGACAGCCAACTGATCCCGAAACGCCAGCCGACGAAGGCCAGCAGCGCCGCGCCCGCGATTACGGACATCCAGCCCCAGGGCAGGCCGCCGCCAGTTCGCTCGGCGGTCGTTGCACCGGCTGCGCCCGCGCCGGTGAAGTAGGCGCCCGACACGACATTGGCGGCGATGGGGGCGTTGATCCACAGGCCGTTCAGGTCCGCCTTCCACACGCCGATGCGCGAGGACTGGAACAGGAAGCCGTTGACCGCATCCTCGGTGATGCGGCGTTGCAGATCGCCCAGCAGGCGCAGCCGCGTCGGTTCGTCCGGGGCCGCCTGAACCTGAGCCAGCAGGGCGTCGAAGGCCGGGCTGTCGTAGCCGAAGTAATAGTCCTTGCGGCCATAGATGTCGTAATCCATCGGCTCGACATGCTCGACGATGGTCAGGTCGAACTGGCGGCGCTTGAACACCTGATCCAGCCACTGGGCCCATTCCAGATTCTCGATCTTCACGCGGATGCCGGCCTGGGCCAGTTGCGAGGCCAGGACCTCGCCGCTGCGTCGGGCATAGGGGCGGGGCGGCAGGCGCAGCGTCACGTCGATGCCGTCGGGATAGCCCGCCTCGTCCAGCAATTGCCGCGCCTTGGCGACATTGTGCGGATAGGCGCCGGTCAGGTCGACATAGCCCGGCGCCTGCCGCGAATAGTGGCTGCCGATGGGCTGGCCGAAGCCGAACATGGCCCCCTGGATCAGAGCGTCTCGGTCGATGGCGTAGGACAGGGCGCGGCGCACCCGCACGTCGTTGAACGGTGCCTTGGTGTTGTTGATCCCCAGAATGACCTTGCCCTCGGACGCGCCGACGACGACGCGGAAGCGCGGGTCGCGCTGGAACTGAGCCACGTTTTCCGGCGCGGGATAGTTGGGAAAGGCGTCGACATCGCCGGCGCTGACGGCGGCGAAGGCGGCGGTCGGGTCGCTGATGAAGCGGAAAACGACAGTGTTCAGGCGCGGGGCGGCGCCCCAGTAGCCGGGCCAGCGGTTCAGGGTCAGCTGGCTGCCGCGCTGCCAGCTGTCAAAGCGGAAGGGGCCGGTGCCGATGGGGGCGACCGCGTTGGTCGCCGCGCTCTTCGGCGAGACCATGACCGCGTCGCCCCAGGCCAGGACATAGGGCAGGGTCGCCATCGGCCGGGACAGGTGGATGCGCAGGGTCGCCGGATCGACGACCTCGACGCTCTGGATCGGCGCGAACAGGGCCTTCTGGGCGTTGGTCGACCCCTCGGCCGTGATCCGGTCCAGTGAGAACTTGGCGGTCGAGGCGTCGAACGGCGAACCGTCCTGGAAGGTCACGCCGCGCCGCAGGTGGAAGGTCCAGCTGAGGCCGTCGGGCGCGGCTTCCCACGATTCCGCCAGGGCCGGGGCCACGGCGCCGTTCTGGGTCAGCCTGGTCAGGCCCTCGAAGACGTTGCCATAGACGACCTCGTCCACCGCCGCCGCCGCGCCCGAGGTCGGGTCGAGGTTCGGCGGCTCCAGGGGCAGGCCCAGCACTAGACGGTCGCGGACGGGCGCCGCAGTGGCGTTCTGCGCGGGCGCGAAGACCGTCAGGCCGACCAGCAGCGCAGCCGCCAGCAGGGTGCGACCCAGCCATGTCTTACGCCCCACACTCCGCTTCACGCAGTCCTGCCTCCCGTTTGAAGATTCAGCATCGCCCAAAACGCGCGCGGCGTCAGGGCGTGTTTCGCAGAATGTCGGCCAGCCGTCCGATCAGTTCGTCGATCTGTTCGCGGCTGATGATCAGCGGCGGCGACAGGGCGATGACGTCGCCGGTGACGCGGATCAGCGCCCCTTCGTCAAAGGCCCGGTGGAAGACCTCGGTGGCGCGGGCGCCGGGCGCGTCGGGGCGCGGGGCCAGCTCGATGGCGGCGACCATGCCCAGATTGCGAATGTCGATGACGTGGGGCAGGCCCTTCAGGCCGTGCACCGCCTCTTCCCAATAGGGCGCCATGTCTGTGGCGCGCTGGAACAGGCCTTCGTCCTCGTAGACGTCGAGCGTCGCCAGACCGGCGGCGGCGGCCAGCGGGTGGCCGGAATAGGTGTAGCCGTGGAAGAACTCGATCCCCGGCGCAGTCGCCTGATTGACCACGGCCTCATAGATTTCGCCGCGCACCCCGACCGCGCCCATCGGCACCGCGCCGTTGGTCAGGCCCTTGGCGCAGACCAGGATGTCGGGGATGACGCCCAGGGTCTCGGACGCCGTGGCCCCGCCGACGCGGCCGAAGCCGGTGATGACTTCGTCGAAGATCAGCAGGATGCCGTGGCGGGTGGCGATCTCGCGCAGCCGCTCCAGATAGCCGACAGGCGGCACGATCACGCCCGCCGACCCCGACAGAGGCTCGACGATGACGGCGGCGATGGTCTCGGCGCCGTGTGACCAGATCAGGGATTCCAGTTCGTCGGCCAGATGTGCGCCCCAGGTCGGCTGACCGCGCGAGAAGGCGGCTTCTTCGAGGTTCAGCGTGTGCGACAGGTGATCGACGCCGGGCAGGGTGGGGAAGCCGCGCCGGTTGTTCTCGAGCCCGCCCACGGAAATGCCGCCGAAGCCGACGCCGTGATAGCCCTTTTGCCGCCCGACCAGGCGGGTGCGTTCGGGATGGCCGCGCGCCTGCTGATAGGCGAGGGCGATCTTCAGGGCGGTGTCGACGCCCTCGGAGCCCGAGCCGGCGAAGAAGACATGGTCGATATCGGCGGGGAACAGCATCGCCAGTCGCGCGGCCAGCTCGAACGCCAGCGGATGCCCCAGTTGGAAGGTCGGGGCGTAGTCCAGAACCTCGGCCTGGCGCTGGATGGCCTCGACGATGGGCCGGCGGGCGTGGCCGGCGTTGACGCACCACAGGCCGGCCGTGCCGTCGAGGATCGGACGCCCCTCGGGCGTGAAGTAGTGCATGTCCTTGGCCGAGGCCAGCAGCCGCGGATGCGCCTTGAAACTGCGGTTCGCGGTGAACGGCATCCAGAAGGGATCGAGGTCGTTGGCGGCCCGAGCGGTCATGCATGCATCCTTTCAGAACGCCCAGTAGCGGATGAATGGCGGGGGAAGGGAAGTCTGTTATTCGTACGCCCTAAGCGACTGATTTTTCGTCTGTTGGGCGGTCGACGATCAGGATCGTGGGCGCCCCGATCAAGGGGCGGGCGCGGAAGGCGGACGCGCCGCCTTCCGGCCCGGGCCTTCCTCAGTACTGCAGGCTGAGGCGCGCGCCGATGGTGCGCGGCCGACCCGGCTGGGCGATGTCGGCGCTGGTGAAGAAGTTGCGCGTCAGGTCGTATTCCTGATCGAACAGGTTGCGCGCCCAGAAGGTGACGGACCAGTTGGCGGCCTCGGGGCCGACGGTCACGCTGGCGTTGGCCAGCCAGTAGGCCTCGACGTCGTATTTGGCGCCCAGCCACGAGGGATAGTCGTCGCGATAGCTGTAGTTGGCCTCGGCCGTGACGGCGAAGCCGCTGACAGTCCAGTCGTAACTGGCCGACCCGGCGTAGCTCCATTTCGGGAACAGGATCGGATCGCCGGCCTTGTCGACGTAGATGGCCATGTTCGCCGCGCGCGAGGCCGGGACGTCCAGCGCTTCATACTGGTCGTATTCGCCCCTCTTGTAGCTGAGCGACTGGCTGATCCGCAGGCCCTGGACCGGCTTCACCACTGCTTCCAGTTCGGCGCCCCAGATGTGCGAGGACGGGACGTTGGTGAAGCGGCCGACCGGTCCGTTCTGGCCCCAGACCGCCGACAGCACCTGCTGGTCGGTGTAGTCGTAGTAGTAGGCCGCGCCGTTGATCTGGACCGCCCGCGACGGATCGGCCTTGAAGCCAACTTCGTAGGCCCAGAGGATTTCCGGGTTGAAGGGCTGGATCGAGCTGGAGTTGCCCGTGTTGTAGGTGGTGAAACCGCCCGATTTGGCCCCGCGGCTGGCGGAGCCGTACAGCAGGAGGTTGTCGATCGGCTTGAACTCCAGCGCCGCCTTGCCGGTCAGGGGCGTCATCTTGGTCGAGACCGTGGTCGGCGGCAGGGCGGTGGCGCCGCCGAAGGCCGTGCCGAAGCCGTCCAGATCGCGCGTTTCCTCCTCGTAGCGCAGGCCGCCGATCAGCTTTATGCGCTGGCTGAAGGCGTACTCCGCCTGACCGAAGGCGCTGATTGACTCGACCTTCTGATCATAGGTCACCTGACCGTAGGTGCCGTAGATGTCGATGAAGTCCGAGAAGTAGCGCTCGTGCAGGTCCTGCTTCGAATAATAGAGGCCGGCGACCCAGGTCAGGGGGCTGTCATTGTCCGAAGCCAGGCGGATTTCCTGCGAGATCACGTCCACGTCGCTGCCGAAGAAGGTGTCGGCCTCGACTGAGGATGACGCATCCCAGTCGCCGTATTCGCTGCGTTTCAGCGTTTCATAGCTGGTGATGCTGGTCAGGTTCATATCCTTGAGCGCCAGATTGGCGTTCAGCGACGTGCCCCAGGAGGAGTTGTCCCGACCCGGCTTGGCCTTCACGTCGCGCCCGATCGAGGCGGCGAAGCGCGGCGACAGGCCCCAGCCGGTATGGGAGTGATCCTTGTCGGCGGGAATCAGGACGCCCGTTCCGCCGCGCGTCCTCAGGTCGCTGAACAGATAGAGGGCCTGGTTCTCGGACTTGTCGACGCCGCCGTGGACGTCGAGCAGCAGGGACAGGGTCTCGTTCGGATCCCAGGCCAGCAGGGCGCGGGCGCCGGTGCGGTCGGCGTCGCCGATGCTCTCGCCGGTGACGCGGTTATGCTGCCAGGCCCCGCCCTGTTCGGTCGAGACGGCCAGACGGCCGCGCAGGGTCGATGCCAGCGGGCCGGAGACAAAGCCCTCGGCGCGAAACTGCTCCTGGCTGCCCCATTCGGAGATCAGACCGGCGGCCAGTTCCTCGGTCGGGCGCTTGGTGACGAAGCTGATGGCCCCGCCGGTGGTGTTGCGGCCATAGAGGGTGCCTTGGGGGCCGCGCAGCACCTCGACCCGGTCGATGTCGAAGATCAGTCCCTGGGTCATGACCGGGACCGGATAGGCCACCTCGTTCACATAGACGCCCACGGTGGGCGAGTTGTTCGAGGCGTAGTCCTGAAACCCCACGCCGCGCATGCGGAACTGGGCCGCACCGCCGCCGAAGGCGGGTTCGACCTCGAGGTTGGGCGTGGCGTTCTGAAGCTGATTGACGTTGGTGACGCCCTGCCGGATCAGGCTCTCGCCGCTGAGCACGCTGAGGGCGATGCCCACGTCCTGGGCCGCCTGTTCGCGGCGCTGGGCGGTGACGATGACTTCGTCGACCGTCGTGGCCCGCTCGGGCGGCGCCTGCTGCGCCATGGCGGTGGTGGAGCACAGGGCCGCGAGCGCCCCGGCGGATACGCTGACCAACAGACGATTCATCGCCTCATCCCTCCCAATGAAACCGCACGGATCGTTCTGAGCGATCTCGTTACGGCCGTGAGCGGGACGAAGGGCCCGCCACCCCTGCATACTCCTCAGGTCCAGGACGTTGTGCAATGCAGCAAGCTTTGCAGCGTCTCGACCATCCTCCCGGTGTCATCCAAGTGTCATGCATGAAGTAGCTGGCGAAATGGGGCGGTCGGCAAGACTGTTTCTTCAACAGACCAATTCACTGACAAGTCGAGGAATTATATTTTTCTCGCTCAGTATTCCGATCAATCGCAACGCAGCGTCAGAAGGTCGGCGGCGTGCAGGCGCTGATGACGACGCAGGGGACATCGCCGATGTTGCGGAATCGGTGCGGCAGGGTGCTGGCGAACAGGTAGCCGTCGCCCGCCTTCAGCACGCGCGACTGGCCGTCGACGGTGACTTCCAGGCGGCCGGAAATGATCAGGCCGCCTTCCTCGCCCTCGTGGGACAGCATGACCCGCCCGCTGTCGGAGCCGGGCTGATAGGTTTCGTGGAGGATCTGCAGACTGCTGTCCTGGCCCGAGCCAAGCTGGCGATACGAGACCTCGCCGCGCGAGATTTCGGTCAGTTCATCGTGGCGATAGAAGTGCTTGGTCGGACTTTCGAACTCGGAGCTGAAGAACTCGCCCAGCGAGACGCCCGCCGCGTCCAGCAGGCGTTTCAGCGAGCCGACCGAGGGGCTGGTCCGGCCGCTTTCGACCAGGCTGACCGTGCTGGACGGCACGCCCGCCTTTCGCGCCAGGGCGCGTTGCGATAGGCCCAGTCGGTCCCGCAGCGCCCGCAGGCGCGGGCCGATGATGTTGTCGCCGTCATCTGCATCGCCGCGCGCCATCTGCGTCATCCTCGCTTGCGGGTCAGCAGGCCATAGGCCGCGCGGGCCATGACCTTGGCCGAGTTGGTCATGTCCTCGATCCCCACCCATTCGTCGGGCTGGTGCGCCAGGTCGAGCACGCCGGGGCCATAGGCGATGCAGTCCTTCAGCTTGCCGATGCGGTCGATGTGCTTCTGGTCATAGGTGCCGGGCGAGCAGACGAACTGGGCCTTGCGCCCCAGAACGGTCTCGATGGCGGCGGCGGTGGTGCTGGCCACCGGCCCGTCGCGGTCGGCCATGCTGGGCGCCACTTCGAACAGGTCGCGCATTTCGTAGCGGAAGCCGTGGCGCTGGGCCGCCAGCCCGTCGAGGATGGATTTCACCTCGCCCTTCACGTCGTCCAGCGTCTCCTCGATCAGGAAGCGGCGGTCGATGATCATGCGGCTGGAATCCGCGACGCAAGGCGCGGGCAGGCCGTCGAAGCCCTCGGCCTGGCCGCCGTGGACGGAGTTGATGTTCATGGTCGACTGGCGCGCGCCCTCGGGCACGACCGGCATGTCCGAATGACGGCCCGCCATGGCCGGATAGAGCTTGTCCTCGAAGGCCTGCATCACCGCATTCATGTGACGGATGGCGGAATCGCCGAGGAAGGGCATGGAGCCGTGGGCGATGCGGCCCTTGGTCTCGATCTCGGCCCACCAGACGCCGCGGTGGCCGATGCAGACCCGGTCCACGTTCAGCGGCTCAGGGATGATGACGTGATCGACGCGGGGGGTGGAGAACCAGCCGCGCTCGGCCAGATAGGCGACGCCGCCGTAACCGCCGGATTCCTCGTCCACCGTGCCGGAAATCTCCAGCGCGCCGGGCAGGGGCAGGCCGGAATCGATCAGGGCCTCGACCGCGATGATGGAGGCGGCCAGGCCCCCCTTCATGTCGCAGGCGCCCCGGCCATAGACGCGGCCGTCCTTCACTACGCCTGCGAAGGGATCGACGGTCCAGCCGGCGCCGACCTCGACCACGTCGATATGGCTGTTGAAGTGGACGCAGGGGCCGGGCTCGGCCCCCGTCCAGCGGGCGATGATATTGGTGCGGGGATAGGCGTCGCTGTCGCCCGGCGAGCCTTCGCCACGCACGTATTCGACGACGAAGCCGCGCTTCTTCAGCCGCTCGCCGATGTATTCGGCGCAAGGGCGATAGGCCTCGCCGGGCGGATTGACGGTGGGAAAGCGGATCAGGTCCTGGGTCAGGGCGACCAGTTCGTCGGTGCGCCCGTCGATCAGGTCCATGACGGTCTGCATTGTGGGGGCGCTCATCGGTCGAACCTCACGCGAACTCTGCGTCCAACGCGGCCAGCACCGCGTCGGTCATCTGAAGGGTGGAAACGGGGGCGACGCCTTGCGCCGCAATGTCAGGGGTGCGCACGCCGCTGGACACGACCTGCCGGACGGCGCGCTCCAGCGCATCGGCCAGATCGGCGCGGTCGAACGACCAGCGCAGGCATAGGGCGAAGGACAGGATGGTCGCGATGGGGTTGGCGACGCCCTGGCCCGCGATGTCCGGCGCCGAGCCGTGGATCGGCTCATACAGGCCCCGGCTGCGCCCGCCCTGCCCAAGGCCGGACAGGGAGGCCGAGGGCAGCAGGCCCAGCGACCCGGTCAGGGCCGCCGCGGCGTCGGACAGGATGTCGCCGAATAGGTTGTCGGTGACGATGACGTCGAACTGGTCGGGCCGCCGGACCAACTGCATGGCGCAGTTGTCGGCGTACATGTGGCTCAACTCCACGTCGGGGTAGTCGGCCGCGACCTCGCTGGCCACCGTCCGCCACAGGGCGCCCGTCTCCATGACGTTGGCCTTGTCCACCGAGCAGACGCGGCCTTGGCGGCCGCGCGCGATCTCGAAGGCGACGCGGCAGACGCGGGCGATCTCGGCCTCGGTATAGGCCTGGGTGTCATAGGCGCGACGCTGGCCGTCGGGACCGACCTCATTGGCGCGGGGTAGGCTGAAATAGACGCCTGCGGTGGCCTCGCGCACGATCAGGATGTCGAGGCCCCGGATCAAGTCGGGCTTCAGCGCCGAGGCGTCCAGTAGTTCGTCGAAACAGACGGCGGGCCGCAGGTTGGCGTAGAGGTCCAGCGCCTGACGCAGCCGCAGAATGCCCATCTCGGGCCGCTGGGCGCGGGGCAGATGGTCCCACTTGGGTCCGCCGACCGCGCCGAACAGGACGGCGTCGGAGGCCCGGGCCTGATCCACCACGTCCTCAGCGATAGGCGCGCCCACGGCGTCGATGCTGGCCCCCCCGGCCAATCCCTCGCTCAATTCAAATCGCAGGCCGGCGTTGCGGCCGAACCAGTCGGCGACGCGCAGGGTCTCGCGGATGATCTCAGGCCCGATGCCGTCGCCGGGCAGGACCAGCAGCTTGAAGGGGCGGTCAGATGCAGCGGCCACCGTCCACCTCCATCGCCACGCCGGTGATCATCGAGGCGTCGTCTGAACAGAGGAAGGCGGCGGCGGCGCCCATGTCCTCGGGCGTCGAGAAGCGGCCCAGCGGGATGGAGGCGAGGAATTTGGCGCGCACCTCGGGCGTGTCCTCGCCCATGAAGGTCTTCAGCAGCGGCGTCTCGCCCGCCACCGGGTTGAGGGCGTTCACCCTGATCTGGAAGGGGGCCAGTTCGACCGCCATGGCCCGCGTCGCCGTGATGACCCAGCCCTTCGAGGCGTTGTACCAGGTCAGGTTCGGGCGGGGGCTGACCCCGCCGGTCGAGGCGATGTTGAGGATGGCGCCGGACCCTTGCGCCTTCATCTCCGGCACGAAGGCCTTGGACATCAGGTAGATGGAGCGGGCGTTGACGTTGAAAATGCGGTCGAACATCTCATCGGACAGTTCGTCCAGCGGCTGGGGCGTGTGGCCGACCCCGGCGTTGTTGACGATGATGTCGACCCCGCCCAGCAGGCGGTTCGCCGCCTCGGCCAGGGCGGCCACGTCGGCGGGGTTGGCCACATCGACCTTCACGCCAAGATCGGCGTCGCCCAGTTCAGCCGCTAGGACGCGGGCCGCGTCGGCGTTCAGGTCCGCGACGATGACGCGGGCGCCTTCCTCGGCGAAGCGGCGTGCGATCCCGGCGCCGAAGCCGGAGGCTCCGCCCGTGACGATCGCTCGCTTGCCCTCCAGCCGCTTCGTTCTGTTCTCCCCCAAGACGCCTACTCCCTAGCCGTGATGGGCCGCGACGGTCTTGAGGGTGGTGAAGGCGTAGAGCGCCTCGAACCCCTTTTCGCGACCGTGGCCCGACTTGCCGACGCCGCCGAAGGGCAGTTCGACCCCGCCCGCCGCGCCGTAGTTGTTGATGAAGACCTGTCCGGCCCGCAGCCGTTTCGCCAGCCGCATCTGCCGCCCGCCGTCGGCGGTCCAGACCCCGGCGACCAGGCCGTATTCGGTGCCGTTGGCGATGGCGACCGCATCCTCCTCGGTGTCGAAGGGGATGACGACGACGGCGGGACCAAAGATCTCTTCCTGCGCCAGGGCATGATCCGGGGCCACGCCCGCGAACAGGGTGGGGCGCACATAGTGGCCGCCCGCGGGGGCGTCGGCGGCGATCTCGCCCTGAGCCACGATCAGGCCGGCTTGGGCGCCAAGGTCCAGATAGCGGTCGACCATGGCCTTCTGCTTGGCTGAGATCAGCGGCCCGACGTCGAGGTCGTCGATGGCGGCGCCGACCTTGAGCGCGCGATAGCGTTCCGACATCCGCGCGACCACCTCGTCATAGACGCCGCGCTGAACCAGCACGCGCGAGCCGGCCGAACAGGTCTGGCCCGCGTTCTGGACCCCGGCGTTGACGAGGAAGGGCAGGGCCTTGTCCAGATCGGCGTCGTCGAACACCAGCTGAGGCGACTTGCCGCCCAGCTCCAGCGTCACCGGCACGGCGTTGACCGCCGCCGCCTGCTGGATGGCCACGCCCACGCCGGTCGAGCCGGTGAAGGACAGATGATTGACCCCCGGATGCGTCGCCAAGGCCGCGCCCGCCTCGGCGCCCGTGCCGGTGACGACGTTCAGGGCGCCTGCGGGCAGGCCGCAGTCCTCGGCGATATGAGCAAAGGCGAGCGCCGTCAGCGAGGCCTGCTCGGCGGGCTTCAACACCGCCGCATTGCCGACCGCCAGGGCCGCGACCACGGACCGGCCGATGATCTGCATCGGATAGTTCCAGGGGATGATGTGGCCCGTCACCCCGTGCGGCTCGCGCAGGGTGTAGACCGTATAGCCGTCGAGGAAGGGGATGGTCTCGCCGTGCAGCTTGTCCGCCGCGCCGCCGTAGAACTCCAGATACCGCGCCAGGGCGACCACATCGGCGCGCGCCTGTTTCAGCGGCTTGCCGACGTCCAGCGCCTCCAACTGCGCCAGCATGTCGATGCGCGCCTCGACCTCGCGGCCCATGCGCGCCAGCACCCGCCCGCGTTCAGCCGCCGTCATCCGGCCCCACGGACCGTCCAGCGCCGCGCGCGCAGCTTGAACCGCCGCGTCGATGTCCTCGGCCCCGCCTGCCGCCAGCGCACCCAGGGTTTCGCCCGTCGAGGGGTTCTCTATGGGGAGTGTTCGTTCCTCCGTCGCCGCGCGCCACTCGCCGCCGATGAAGACCTGATCCGTAGGAAAGGGCGCGACCATCAATCCGTGCTCACCATCATCGCGCGCAGCAGCGAACGCTCGACGGCCAGTGGGCACAATTATCGATTACGCAACAAGCCCTTTATGGCCGCGGCGCAAGTGACTGATTTGTCGTTCTGACCGATCGATATTCTGAGCGACCTGGCCGTTCATGATCATGATCGGCGGGCTGACATCGCGCCCAGCGGTCGCTGGCCCGAAGGCCTGTCCTAGTCGCTATCGATGCGTTGAAATGGCCAAAGGCCGGTGGCGGAGAGGGTGGGATTCGAACCCACGGTAGGCTTCCACCTACGCCGCATTTCGAGTGCGGTACATTCGACCACTCTGCCACCTCTCCGCGGGGCCGATATTCGCTTGGTCGAGCGAGGGGCTTCTCTAGTCAAAGGCGGCGCTGGCCGCAAGCGATTCGAGACGAGAAAATCGATAAAAGTTTCAGCGCTGTCCGGGCAGGGTCAGGCCGGGTGCGGGGCCGCCCAGGGGATCGGCTCCGGCGAAGCGGAACAGCTCGGCGGGACGGCCGCCGGTGTCGCTGGAAAACACGCCCGTGGCCTGGACCAGACCGGCGCGTTCGACGCCGCGACGGAAGTTCTGCTTGTGCAGGGAGAGGCCCGCCACGGCCTCGGCGGCGGCCTGCAAGGCGGACAGGGTGAAGGTGTCGGGTGTCAGGTCGAACAGGACCGGGCGGTACTTCAACTTCGAGCGCAGGCGCCCCAGGGCGGTGGCGACGATGCGGCGGTGGTCGGAGGCCATCGGCAGGTCGGACATGGCTGGCGGCGCCGGGCGGTCATGGTCGCGAGCGGACTCGGCGACGAGGCCGGCCTCGTAGAGCAACTCATAGCGTTCCAGCACCCGTTCCTCGTTCCAGCGGCGCTCGGGCGTCAGGGCGAACAGGGTCTCGGCGCGACCCAGGCGACGGGCGTCGCCGTCGGCCCAGGCGCGCAGGGCGGGCTCCAGCGTCTTCATCACGGGGGGTTGGCCGTCGCGCCAGTCCTCCCAGGGAAAGATGTCGAAGACGGGGGTCCAGGCGGCGTCCAGCCCGGGGGCTTCGGGGGCGTCGGCGGTCAGGGCCAGGTAGCCGACCGAGACCTCGCGCGCGCGCTCGGGGCCGGGGGTGGCGCGGGGCGAGGCGCGGCCCGCGTCGCCGAAGGTGTAGAGCTGTTCGACAAAGCCGAGGGGAAAGCCCGTCTGCTCGGTGACGAAGGCGCGTAGGGCGAGCTCAAACGTGCGGTCGCGCGCCGGGTCGAAGGGGCCAAAGGGAAGAGCCGGGGCGCCGTCGGCGGCGTGGGTGGTCAGGACCACGGCCTGACCGGCGCGCAGGGCGATGACCACGGCCGACAGGCCGATCCGCACGCCCTGTTCGTTGCCCTGGATCGCCCCCCCTTGCGTCATGCAGTCCCTATTCCGTGTGCCAGGCGTCGGCGCCGGGCAGGATGCCGACAGCTTCGGCCAGAACGCGGTAGCGGTCCAGATAGCGTTGCTGCGCCACCGAGGCGGGCAGGGGGTCGATAATCAGGTCGTAACCGGCGGGCGGCGTGCCGAAGATCTGCAGCGACTCGCGCTTGTTGAACCCGGCCAGCTGCGTCGCCTCGTAGAAGGCGCAGGCGCGGTCGGCCTTCTTGATCAGGGTCTTGATCGTCTGCGGCGTCTTGGGCGGCAGTTGGAAGCGGACGTGGATGGCGGCTTCCAGCCGGGCCTCGAAATCCTTGTAGCCGGCGCCCAGGGCGGATTTGAACGGCGAGATCATGTCGCCGATGACGTATTCCGAGGCGTCGTGCAGCAGGGCGGCCAGGCGCCATTTCGGCTCCAGCCCGGGGCGGATATGGGCGGCGATCTCCTCGACCACCAGCGAGTGCTGGGCGACCGAGAAGGCGTGCTCGCCGATGGTCTGGCCGTTCCAGCGGGCGACGCGGGCCAGGCCGTGGGCGATGTCCTCGATCTCGATGTCGAACGGCGACGGATCGAGCAGGTCCAGGCGACGGCCCGACAGCATCCTCTGCCAGGCACGCGGGGGCTTGGGCGTCTTCGGCTTGGGCTTGGGCACCAGGTCTTCGTAGTCTTCGGGCAAGTTCGGAATCCTGCGCATGGGGCAGGTGAGGTGACGCATCCCGAACGCCCGATCAAGGGCAAGCGTTGCGATTCGTGGGGGTTAATCCCCGACGTTCAGCGTCACCAGAGCCCTGGCGGCGTCGAACACCCGGTTTTCGTTACGATCCTTGCCGCGCACGGTGGCCACGATGATCGGCCCGCCCGACGGGCCGCGCGCTTCATAGCCCACGATGCGCCAGCCGGTCGTGGAGGACTGGTCGGCGGTCATCCGGAAGGTGGCGCGGACGGCCTCGCCCGGCGCGCTGGTGCGAATTCGGGCCCCGCCATTACGGGCGTCGATGGAGACCGTCGCCTTGTCGGAGGCGAGGTTCACCTGGCTGTTCCGGTCGTCGGCGCGGATGGTGATGCCGCCGATCTTGATATTGGCGCGGTCGCCATCGGCGTCGATCCGCATGCCGGGCAGGCGCACCGAAGCCTTGTCGCCCTGGGCGTCCACCCGCAGGCCGGGCGCGCTGACGTGGGCGGAATCGCCCGCGGCGTCCGCCATCGCTTCTGCCTGTGCGGCCGCGACTTCGGGGCGCTGAGCGTCGCCCTCGGCCTTGGCGGCGTCGGCGTCGGCGTCGGCCGCATCGGCGCGCGCGCTGTCTTCCGAGCCTCTGACCTCGGCCATGGCTTCAGGCAGGGCGGCAGCCAGACGGTTCTCGAACGCCTTCAGCGTGTCATGGACCGAGGCCCCGTTCAGCGGCACTAGATGCAGGGTGACCTCGGCGCCGCGCGGGCCGCTGTAGATGCAGGTGGCCCCATCGGCCCGGGCCGATCCCTTGCGCGTCAGCACGCCCTGGTTCTGGGGACATTGGAGCGTATCCACGACCTTCAGCACGCCGCGCGGCTCATTGCCGGACGAGGTCGTGGTGATCCGCACGCTCCCCCCGTTGTCGCAGGCGGCGGTCATCAGCGCGAGGGCGCAAATGGGCCAGAGAATCTGATGCATGGTCGGCTCCAGTTCGGGTCCGATTGTGCGCGCAAGGCGCGCCTTATCCAGTGAAATCGCGGTAATCGAAGGCGGCGGGAGCGCGGCGCGTCTTCAGGACCCGGGGCGGATGCCTTCGCGGCGGTTCAGGAAGGCGAGCCGCTCGAACAGATGCACGTCCTGTTCGTTCTTCAGCAGGGCGCCGTGCAGGGGCGGGATCAGCTTGCCGGGCGCCTTTTCACGCAGGGTGTCCGGGCTGACGTCGTCGACCAGGAGGAGCTTCAGCCAATCGAGCAATTCCGACGTCGAAGGTTTCTTCTTCAGCCCCGGCGTATCGCGGATTTCGTAGAAGGTCTTCAGCGCCTCGGCGACCAGCCGCGGCTTGATGCCGGGGAAGTGGACCTCGACGATGTCCTGCATGGTCCCGGCGTCGGGGAAGCGGATGTAGTGGAAGAAGCAACGGCGCAGGAAGGCGTCCGGCAGTTCCTTCTCGTTGTTCGAGGTGATGACGACCACGGGGCGAACCTCGGCGCGGATCGTCTCGTCCGTTTCCTGGACATAGAATTCCATGCGGTCGAGTTCCTGCAGCAGGTCGTTTGGAAACTCGATATCGGCCTTGTCGATCTCGTCGATCAGCAGGACGGGGCGAACGGGGGCGGTGAAGGCCTCCCACAGCTTGCCCTTCTTCAGGTAGTTGCGGACGTCATGCACCCGCTCGTCGCCCAGTTGGCTGTCGCGCAGGCGGCTGACGGCGTCGTATTCATAAAGGCCGCTATGGGCCTTGGTCGTGGACTTGACGTGCCAGGTGATGAGCGGGGCGTTCAGCGCGCGGGCCAGTTCATAGGCCAGCACCGTCTTGCCCGTGCCGGGTTCGCCCTTGATCAGCAGCGGGCGCTCCAGCGCCACGGCGGCGTTCACCGCGACCTTCAGATCCTCGGTGGCGATATAGTCGGACGTGCCTTCGAACCGGCTCATGCGAACCCTGCTCCAATCGGGGGGAAGGGAGCAGGTAGCTTATCAGGACACGCCTGAACAGGTCAGGTGATGCGCTTGGCCGACACCGGGTCGCTGGCCGGGAAGGTCTCCTCGACGGCTTCGTCGATCAGGGCCTCCTGACGGCTTTCGGCCCCCTTCGTCTTGTCTTTCAACTGGTCCGGCTTGCCCACTTCCCGTTCCGCGTGTTTGGACGGCGGGGTGTTGGGGTCGGCGTCTTCATGGGCCTTGGTAGGATGACGCTCCGTCATGGCTTCTCCTCGCTGTCGGGGCCGTAGCCCAAGTCCTCGATGTCGTCGTCCGAGAGGCGTTTGGCCTCCCAGTGGGCCGCGCTGGCCTGAGCTCCGCGCTGGTTGCGCATCAGTCCGGCGTAAACCAACTCCACCTCGTCGGGGGCGGAGCCGATCTCCCCGTCGGCGTCGACTTCGCTGATCCGTGTTGAATCGACCCCGAGCAGGGCGTCGGCCTCGGCCTCGACGCCGTCCATGGCCAGCTCGCTGTCCAGGGCCTGATCGTTCTCGTCAAAAGGCTCCTCGTCGGCGTCGCCTTCCGCCTGGGTCACGTCCAGAACGTCGTCGGCCTCATCGAGCGAGACATCGCCCTCGCCTTCGTCGTCGAGGTGGGTCTCGTCGTATATTTCCGCCTGATCCTGGGCTTCAAAATCCGTGTCTGGATGGGCCACCGCCGCGTCTCCTTGTTCGCAAGGAGTAACGGCGCAGGTCGGCGGGCGTTCCGTGCGTCATCTCCGCGCAATGGCCGTGATCCACCGGTGAAGGGATGGTTAACCACGTCCGTTTAGGGTCCGTCAGTCGCTGACCGTCCAGGTTGGACGCGCTACGGAGAGACCCTTTGCCGCTGAAATTATCGCTCAAACCCGGCGAGAAATTCGTTCTGAACGGCGCGGTCGTTCAGAACGGCGATCGACGTGGCGTGCTGGTCCTGCAGAACAAGGCCAGCGTTCTTCGCGAGAAGGACATCATGCAGCCCGAGGACGTGAACACGCCCGCGCGGCGCATCTATTTCCAGGTCATGATGATGTATCTGGACGAGGCGTCGGCGCCGAATTTCTATGACGAGTTCGCCTTGCGCCTGACCGAGTTCATGGGGGCGATCCGCAACCCGGCTATCCTGACCGAGTGCGTTTCCTGCTCCAAGCACGTCCTGGCGCGGCAATACTACAAGGCCCTGATGGGCGCCCGTAAGATCGTCGAATACGAAGAACAAAGGCTGGGTAATGTCGCTCCAGGCGTACAAGACGGCGGCGACGCGGGCTGAATCTCCGCGCGAAATGGAATACCGGCTGTTCGGCCAGGTGACGCGCGCGCTGATGCACGCCGCCACCGTCGACAAGTCGGACATTGCGACCCGGATCGACGCTCTGGACTGGAACCGGAGGCTCTGGTCGACCCTGTCCACGTCGTGCAGCGATTCGTCGAACGCCATGGCTCCGTCCATGCGGGCCCAGTTCATCTCCCTGGACCTGTTCATTGGCCGCCACAGTTCGGCGGTGATGCGCGGCGAGGGCGATTTCGAGACCCTGATCGATATCAACCGCATGATCATGCAGGGGTTGGCGGGACCCGCTCAGCCGTCCTGATCACGATGGCGGGAGCGGCCTTTACGTCGCCCCGCGACCGGTCCTAGCCTGACCTTCCTGTTCAGCAGCTGAAAGGAGGTGGCCAGTGTCTCATTGTCATCAATCGCGAGCGACAGCCGCGATCCGGGCCTCTCGGGAGGCCCGGGCCTGATCCTTCGGGAAGGCAGCGGTTCGGCCGTTCACGGTCAGACAATGAAGCGCCGCTGGGGAGACCCGGCGGCGCTTTTTGTTGGTGCCACCGCCCTTCGGGCTGTTCGAGCGCATTGGCAGAGGCCGCGACCATCCTTCGCGCAGCGTCAGAGCAGGGCGCTGAACCAATGGGCTATGCCGTGGATGACGGCCACGACGGTCGCCCAGACCAGGGTCAGATAGACGCCGCAGATCGCCGTGCCGATCAATCCGGCGATGATGAAGACCCCGTCCCTCTGGATGATGCCGAGGCCGAATATCGCCAGGGTCAGGCCGGGCAGGGCGTCGCCGAACGGCACCGGCAGCGCCATCATCAGCGCCAGAAGGATGCAGATGCCGCCGACGACCACATCGGCCGCCTCGCCCGTCAGCATCGGCCAGCGGGGCCGTGTCAGGCGTTCGGCGCGGCGCAGCAACTCTATGGTGGTTGCGCTATCGGGGCGTTTTCTGACGGCTTGCCGAACCCACCGCGGAAATCTGTAACGTCTGGCCGTTCGGCCGAAGCCTATCGAGAACTCTCCCAAAAGCGCCAAGCGGCGGAACCAGCGGGGCGCCGCGAAGTGAGCGGCCAGCAATCTGCGGTAGGAAGCGCGGGCGACAGACGCGTTCAGCAGCCAGCGCGGCAGCCACACCTCGTCGCGATGCAACGCCATTTCGGCGGCGATCAGGACGATGGGGACAGCGAAAACAGCCTTGCCCCCCGGCGGCCAGGGAAACAGCGCCATCAGCGACAGCATCAGGATGATCGCGCCGAAGCCGCGCTCGCCGAAGGCCTCGACCATTTCCCTCAGGCTCAACTTCGGGGCGTCGCCATAGCCCAGCCGCTCCAGGACGTCGGAAAACGTCCGGCTTTCGTCCGGCGGCGGCTGGGTGACGAGCGTCATTGGGCGGGACTCAAGAGCGAAGGCCCGCCAAGGTAGGGGCGGCGCCACGGCCGCGCCATCCCCCACGCCTCGTGTGCGGCTTAATGTTTCGTCACGTGTCCGGGTTTGCCCTTGCGCTTCGTGTGGGCCAACTCTTCAAGTTGCTGCTCGCTCATCGACTCCAGCATCGCTTTTGACGCGCCTTTGAGCTCTGACTTCGGCGTCTCGCCTCGCTTGGCCGACAGGGCGGCGCCGGCGGCCCTCTGTTGGGCAACGGACTTGGCGGGCATGGCGATCTCCTTTCGACTGAAAGGCAACCGTCCGCCCGCCGCCCGGTTCCGTCAGCCCAGCAACTCGCGGCCGATCAGGAAGCGGCGGATTTCGTTGGTGCCGGCGCCGATGTCGTAAAGCTTGGCGTCGCGGACCAGGCGTTCGACCGGCCATTCCCTGGTATAGCCGGCGCCGCCCAGGGCCTGGACGGCCTCCAGCGACACCTTCACCGCATTTTCCGAGGCCAACAGGATGGCGCCCGCCGCGTCATAGCGGGTGGTCTTGCCCTGGTCGCAGGCGCGGGCGACGGCATAGACATAGGCACGGGCGCTGTTCAGGGCGACGTACATGTCGGCGACCTTGGCCTGCATCAGCTGGAAGGAGCCGATGGGTTTGCCGAACTGCTTGCGCTCGCGGACGTAGGGCAGGACCACGTCCAGGGCCGCCTGCATGATGCCCAGCGGACCGCCGGACAGGACGGCGCGCTCATAGTCCAGGCCGCTCATCAGCACGCCGGCGCCGCCGCCGATCGGGCCCATGACGTTCTCTTCCGGGATCTCGCAGTCCTCGAACACCAGCTCGGCGGTATCCGAGCCGCGCATGCCCATCTTGTCCAGCTTCTTGGAGACCGAGAAGCCCTTCATGCCGCGCTCGACGATGAAGGCGGTGCAGCCCTTGGAGCCGGCCTCGGGGTCGGACTTGGCGTAAACCACCAGCGTGTCGGCCGAAGGCGCGTTGGTGATCCAGAACTTGGTGCCGTTCAGGACGTAGCGGTCGCCCTTCTTGTCGGCGCGGGTGCGCATCGACATGACGTCCGAGCCCGATCCGGCCTCTGACATGGCCAGCGAGCCGACGTGCTCGCCGCTGATCAGCTTGGGCAGGTATTTCTGCTTCTGCTCTGGCGTGCCCCAGCGGCGGATCTGATTGACGCAGAGGTTGGAGTGGGCACCGTAGCTCAGGCCGATCGAGGCCGAGGCCCGCGACACTTCCTCCATCGCCACGACGTGTTCCAGGTAGCCCAGGCCCAGGCCGCCGAACTCTTCCTCGACGGTGATGCCGTGCAGGCCCAGTTCGCCCATCTCGGGCCACAGGTCGCGGGCGAACGCGTTCTTCTCGTCGATTTCGGCGGCGAGCGGGGCCAGTCGGTCGGCGGCCCAGCGGGCGGTGACGTCACGAATGGCGTCAGCGTTCTCGCCGAGGCCGAATTCCATGGATTGGGGCGCGAAGGGAATGCTCATGCCGCAAGGCGTAGCATCGCGCACGCGCTTCGCAAAGCGGCCTCAGACGACGCTCTTATTGTTCCGGTTGCGGGTCAGGGTCCAGCCCGCCGCGCCGATGAAGATGAGGCCGAGCAGCATTAGCGCGCCGCCGATCAGCATGGACCTGTCGACCGTCTGGGACGCCGTCAGGTGTCCGCGGAAGGCGGCGATTCCCGTCGCGAAGGCCAGCAGGCCGATGCCGCCGATGAAGGCGACGGCGCCGGTTTCGCCGGCGTGGGCTACGGGGGCGGGCCTACGTTCGTGACGCAGGACCTGAATGGTGGCGGGCGCGCTGTCGTCGGCGTCGGCCGTGGCGCCGGGACCCTGAACGGGGGCGGTCAGCAGCAGGTCGAGCGGGGCGGGGCGGTCGGGCGCCGTGTCGAACAGGGCGCGCTCGGCCGAGCGACGGCGATAGAGGGCGTCGACAGGCGGGGGCGTGCGGTCGGGCCAGCCGCTGAGGGCCTCGGCCGCCTTGGCCGTCGCGCCGTCGTTCAGCCGTTCCAGCACGTCCGAGCCCTCGAACCGCTTGAGGCCGATGGAGAGGATGAAGCTGGTCAGGGCGTCGAACTGATGCTGGTTCAGCGAAATCGCCACGCGGGTGTTGATCGCCTCGACGATCGGCATCAGGTCGTATTGCAGCAGAAGCTCGGCTTCGGCCTCAGTGATCGTCGCGCCGGTGCGCGCCGAACGGGTGTGGCCGTAGCCGATAGTCAGCGCGCCGTCGCGACGACGCACGGCCCGGGGGCGGAAGCCCTCGAAACTCTTGATCAGAAGCAGTCCCTCGCGGGACACCTTCATGCGCTGGGAGGGGGCTGCGGACACGGACTGACCCATTTCGAAACGGGCGCGCTCGCCCGCAAGGCGAAGCAGCAAGCCGTGTTCCGAAAACCCGGGTCCCGGATCAGAGCAGGACGATGGTCGCCAGGCCGAGGAAGATCAGGAAGCCGAAGAAGTCCGTCGTCGCTGTCACGAAGACAGCCGAGGAGACGGCCGGGTCGAATTCGAGCTTGGACAGGGTCAGAGGCGTCAGCACGCCGACAGTGGCTGCGACCAGCAGGTTCAGCACCATGGCGGTGGCGATCACTGCCCCGATGCGCCAGTCATGGAACCAGAAGCCCGCCGCCAGACCGATCAGGGGCGACAGCACCAGACCATTGGCCAGGCCTACCGTCATTTCGCGCCAGAAGGTGCGCGCGGCGTTGGACGAATTCAGTTCGCGCGTCGCCAGGGCGCGGACCGTGACGGTCAGGGACTGCGTGCCCGCATTGCCGCCGATGGCCGAGACGATGGGCATCAGCACGGCCAGGGCGACGATCTGCTGGATCGTGCCCTCGAAGAAGGCGATGACCCCGGCGCCGAGGACGGCGGTGAACAGATTGATGCCCAGCCACGGCACGCGGCCGCGCACGATCTCGAGCACGCCCGAGGACCGGTCTTCGTCCGAGACGCCGGCCAGGCGCAGGATGTCCTCGCGGTTCTCTTCCTGAATGATGTGAACGATGTCATCGACCGTCAGCTGGCCGACCAGGCGCCCCGAGGCGTCGACCACGGGGGTCGAGATCAGGTTATATTTCTCGAAGATGTAGGCGACTTCTTCCTGGTCGACGTCGACGGCGATCTCGTTGACCGGCTCCATCAGCTCGGTCAGGAGCGTGGTGCGCGGCGCGCGCAGCAGGCGGCTGATGGGGACGCCGCCGATCGGGTGATTCTGCGGGTCGACGACATAGATGTCGAAGAAGAGTTCGGGCAGGTCCTCGCCCTGGCGGCGGACGTGGTCGATGGTGTCGCCGACGTTCCAGAACTGCGGCGCGGCCATGACCTCGCGCTGCATCAGGCGGCCGGCGGAATCCTCGGCATAGCCCAGCGAGCTCTCGATCGCGGCGCGATCGCCCTCGGGCATGGCGGCGAGCACCTTCTCGCGCTGATCGTCCTCCAGGTCCTCGACCACGGCGGCGGCGTCGTCGGAGTCCAGCTCCTGCAGCGCCTCGGCCAGGGTCAGGTGAGGCACCCGCTCCAGCACTTCCTCGCGGATGCCGTCGTCCAGCTCGGGCAAGGTGTCCGCCAGAAGCTCGGGCGGCAGCCACTGAACCACGACGGCGCGATGCTCGGACGTCAGGAAGCCCATCAGGTCGGCGACGTCGGCGGGGTGCAGGTCTTCCAGCAGGCCGCGCAGACGCAGGCCGTCGCCGTCGTCTGCGGCGTCCACGACCTTTTCGACGAAGGACGCCGTCAGGGCATAGTCCTCGCCGAGGGCGACGTGATCTTCGGTTTCGATTTCGGGAGCAGGGGCCGGGGAGGCGGAATCCGTGTTGGTCACGTGTCTGCCTCCCCGAAAATGTCAGCCTGGTATAGCCGAGTGTCGCCCTGTCAGATCAGATGGTGCGGTCGAGAAGACTCGAACTTCCACGGGTTGCCCCACAGCGACCTCAACGCTGCGCGTCTACCAATTCCGCCACGACCGCTCGCATCGGAGGGCGGGCAATAGCGGAGAGAGAACGGAAAGAAAAGAGCGTTTTGCGGAAATAGGCGAAGTCTCGGCTTTTCCTGCCCATTTGCCGCTGAGCCGCGGGGAATCAAGCCGCGTCAGGTCGAGAAGGCGGAGCCTTCTGACCGCGGCTCGACAAAGATGTTCGGGTCGAAACCCGCAGGGCGGCGTCGGGTCGAGAAGGGCGGAGCCTTCTGACTGCCGCCCCAAAATTATGCCGCGCCGGCCATGAAGTCATAGACGTCGGCGGTGCGGGTCACGGTGATGGCGATGCGGTCGTCGCGAATTTCGATCTCGCCGCGGGCCACCGGGTGATTGTTGGCCAGGATCCAGACTTCGTCCCTTTCGGACGCGTCGAGCGGGATCACAGCGCCCCGGCCCATGCGCAGCAACTGTTGCATCGGCAGGACCGAACGGCCCAGCACGATCGAAATCTCGACATCGACGGCTTCGATCTGGCTCAAAATGGTACTCGCAATCAACGGACGACCTTGCGTCGGCGCGTCAGTAGACACATTGAAGCGTCATGCTTGCCGACCCGTTAAGCCTGACCGAACGATCTCTGATCCGCGCCGACGGCCATGCCGTCGAATGGGCGGTCTCGACCGGCTATGTCGATTACGAGCCCGCCGTCGCCGCCATGGAGGCGCGCGTCGCCGCCATCGCGGCGGGCCAGGCCGAGGAGATGGTCTGGCTGCTGGAGCATCCGCCCCTCTATACGGCGGGCGTCTCGGCCAAGGACGAGGACCTGCTGGCTCCGGACCGTTTCCCGGTCCACCGGACGGGGCGAGGGGGGCAGTTCACCTATCACGGGCCGGGCCAACGCGTGGTCTATGTGATGCTGGACCTCAACAAGCGCGGCAAGGACGTGCGCGCCTTCGTCCATGGGCTGGAGGACTGGATCATCGGCGCCCTGGATCAGTTCGGCGTCGAGGCGGGGATGCGCGAGGGTCGCGTCGGCGTCTGGGTCGAACGCAAGGGCGCGGGCTGGAGCCGCGAGGACAAGATCGCCGCCATCGGCGTCAAGGTCCGCAAATGGGTCAGCTTCCACGGCATCAGCCTGAACGTGGAGCCGGACCTCGACCATTTCGGCGGCATCGTGCCCTGCGGCATCACCGACCACGGCGTCACCAGCCTGGTCGATCTGGGCGTTCTGGCGACGATGGACGAGGCGGACGGGGCGTTGAAGGCCTCGTTCCAGCGCGTCTTTGGTCCGGTTCAGGCAGGCGAAGCGCCGCTCTGAACTATGCGTCAGGCCCTGGGCGGCGGGCCGTAGCGATTGAACGCCCTTTGACCCGGCAGCAGAGCCAGATCGACCGCCACGAGAACCAGGATGGCGGCGGCGATCCAGTCAAGCGGCGCTTGTGGGCGAGGCCAGGCCAGGGCGACGGCCAGGAGGATCGGTCCGCTCCACCAGCCCGAACGGCCGCGATCATGCAGCCGTTGCGACAGGATGCAGGCCCCGCCGTAGAGCAGCAGGGCCGCGACGGCCCAGCCGATCATGTCCCGCAGCGCCGGCGGCGTCAGAAGATCGAATCCCGCCCACAGCGCCAGCAGGACGGCGGCGCCCGCGATGAAGGCGGTTCGTCCAACGCGGCCGGAGGACGTCAGGAACAGATCGGTCAGCAGCGTCATCAGGGTTCAGTCTGGGGCAGGGCGAGGGCCGGGTCGCGGCGCTTGGGCGACGGTCCGAAACGGTTCGGCCCGGGCGTGCCGTCCTGGAAACCGAGGACGATCAGCAGGTAGAGGCTTCCGATCGTGGCCGCCACTCCCATCAGCAGGAAAAAGCCGGCGATCCACAGCCCGCGGTCAGCCAGTCGGCCGGCGGCGGTGAACGCGCCGTCGGGGGCGATACTGAGAATGTAGCTGGCGATCGTCAGGCCCATGACCAGCCGGGCGCTCTTGTCGCGGTCATGCGCGCGCTTGGCCGCCAGGGCCAGGGCGGGCCAGAGGAAGGGCAGGGCGGCGGCGGCGCTGACCATGATGCCGACGGGGTCGGTCATGCGGCGCGCTATGGCGTCGAGGCCGCCGAAGAACAGCGAGCGGTCGCCGCCGAGCACAAGCAGGGCGAGGGTTTCACTGAACATCATGCCGGCCAACCCCATCAGGATCGTGAGCGCCCACCAGTCCATGCGACGCAGGCGGCCATCGAAGCCGAACAGCTTGTCTTTCAATGTCATGTCGTCCCCCCGACGTCCCCTCGACGCCGGCGAAGGCCAGCGTTGGCAAGGAGGATAGCTTGGCGTTCGGGGCGGCGTAAACGATGCGTCAGACGGCAAGCGGTGCGGTCAATTCGTCACGGGGCTGGAACGGGGACCTTTCTTGGGTTTAAACACGGCGAAACCGCGTTTCGACGGCCCTCTGGGAGTTTCTTTCATGCAACGTCTGCTCACCGCCTCGGCGGCTGTGCTCGCTCTGGCCCTGACGGCTGGCAGCGCCTCGGCCCAGAACTTCAGCGATCTCGCGCGGAAGGACCTTCAGGCCACGCACGACGCCCTGAAAGCCAACCATCCGGCGGCCGTCGTGCCGGGCGCCGCCAGCCAAGTCTTCCGCGGCTGGCTCGACGCCGGGCTTCAGGACGCCTTGTCCAAGGCGGCGCAGGTCAACAGCGGAGACAGCCACGCCTATCTGCTGCGCTACTACGCCAACGGCTTCCGCGACGCCAACATCGCCGCCCGCCCGACCTTTGAAGGCGCTGGGCCCTTCTTCGCCACCGGATGGCCCGGCGTCGCCACCGCCTGGCGCAATGGCGAGTATATCGTTTCCTACGTTCAGCCAGGCGTGCGCGGCGCGCCGCCGGTGGGCGCCGTGGTCAAGAGCTGCAACGTCCAGCCGATCGCCGATTTCGCCAAGGCCAAGCTGGACGGTTTTGAAGGTGATCTGACTACCGAAGCCGGCCGGGTTCGCACCGCCCCCTACCTGCTGTGGAACCGCAACAACCCGATGGTCGGCGGCGTGCCGTCTGTGTGCGAGTTCCAGGTCGGCCGCCGCGCCCGCGAATACACGCTCAGCCCGCAACCGGCGACGCCCGCGAACCTGGAAGCCGCCTATCGCGCCTCGGTCTTCACGCCGGGTGCGACCAAGCTGTCGATCGAACAGATCGACGGTCGTCCGTGGCTGCACGTCAACTCCCTTGCCGACGACGCCGGCTGGGACGCCTTCTTCGCCCAGGTCGAAGGCCAGGTCGCCGCCCTGCGCGGTTCGCAGGGCCTGGTGATCGATCTGCGCGGCGCCGACGGCGCCTCGATCAACGCCACCTCGCGCGGCTATGGCCTGGCCAACCGCCTGTGGACGCCCGAGTTCACCGTCAGCCGCCAGCCGGCAGCCGGTCAGATCACCTATCGCGCTACTCCGGCCAACCGCCAATGGTTCGCCGACACCCTGAACCGCATGCAGGCCGATCCGCGCTTCGTGCAGGAATCGGGCGCCGTGATCGAACAGACCCAGGCCATCGTCGCCGCCTTCGATTCGGCCCTGGCCGCCGGTCAGCAGACCTTCGTCATGCCGGGCCGTCCGTCGGTCGCCGATACCGGCGCCGCCAACCCGATGCAGGGGCCGGTCGTGGTTCTGGTCGACGGCGGCTGCTCGGGCGGTTGCCTGGACACGCTGGACTTGCTGACCCGCCTGCCGAACGTGCGTCTGGTCGGGTCGGCCACCGCCGTCGACTCGATCTTCATCGAGCCGACCGTGCAGCGCCTGCCGTCGAACTATGCTGATCTCAGCTATGGTCACAAGGCCTGGACGACGCGTCAGCGCGGCAACAATCAGCCCTACACCCCGGCGCAGGGCCTGGCCTTCGCCGGCAACCCGACCGATGAAGCCGCCGTGCGCGCCTGGGTCGGCACGCTCTTTTAAGGGGCCTAGCGCCCCTTCGGGCTACTTGAGGCCCGTTTGGGCCGATGAATGGGGCCGGACGGTGGAAACGCCGTCCGGCCCTTACTATTTGTGGGACATGACCCAGACCGAATCCCCCGCGCCGCTACGCTCGCCTTCGGGCTATGATCTGACGCCGCCCAGCGAGAGCCAGCGCGTGGCGCTGGAAGCCGATCTGTCGCAGGAGGAAAAACGCGTCCTGCTGGCCCACGGCACCGAGGCGCCCTTCTGCGGGACCTTGCTGGGTGAGAAGCGCGCCGGGGTCTTCTGCTGCCGGGAATGCGGCCTGCCGCTGTTCCGCACGGGGACCAAGTTCGAGAGCGGCACGGGCTGGCCCAGTTTCAGCCAGCCGGTGGACGAGGCTCACGTCCGCGCCGTACGCGACAGCAGCTATGGCATGGTCCGCGTCGAGACCCGCTGCGCCCGCTGCGACAGCCATCAGGGCCATGTCTTCCCCGACGGGCCGCCGCCGTCCGGCCTGCGTTACTGTATCAATTCCGTGGCTCTCAGCTTCGTGCCCGAGGGCCAGCCTCTGCCCGATCCGCTGGGGCGCGGCGACGGCTCCGCCTGACCTTGGCCGCATTTGGCGCTAGGGTGGTCGGAAACGGGAGTATGGGCGCATGATGATCGAACTGGTCGCCGCCGCGACGCTGATGACGGGATTCGACCCGGACGGCGTCGTCACGACCGCTCCGCGCGGCACCCAATCGGTGCCGACCGCCACGGCGGCCATGCTGGCTGAAACCACGGCGGACGCGTCGCCCAGCACGACGGTGCAGAGCGCCGCACCGCATGGACTCAGCACCGACGAACAGATCGCCCGCTGGGTCGGCGACCGCACATCGGACGCGTCGATCGCGCCCGCCGATCCCTGGGCCGAGGCCGAGCCCCGCAAGATGCACGGCGAGTTCAGCGTCGGCATGGGCACCGGCGGCTATCGCGACTATTCGGCGGCGGTGTCGCTGCCGCTGGGAGAGAACGGCGCGCTGAACCTGAGCGTCCGTCAGACCAAAAACAGCCCCTGGGGCTACGGTTACGGCTCGCTCCGGGACTATCCCTACGGCGGCTACGGTCGTCCGTTCGGCGTCATGGAGCCACCGGGCTATGAGGGAACTTATTTCCGTGCTCGCCCCTATCCGCCGCTGCGTTCCGGCGCGGTTCAGGAAACCACCCAGTCCATCGGCATTTCCCTGCAAACTGGCCGTTAAAGGCCCCAAACCGGTTGATCGAACTGAGGCGTTCGCGCCACGGCCGGCGTGTTTCGCTCGGGGCGTCCCATCGCCGCATTCCCTTCGGGCGGCGATCTCCCATATGCGTGGGAGATAGAGGACCAGTATGGATAGTTTGCTTAGTTCGGCCGCCGATTTCATCGCCAGACACCACGTCTGGGCCGGGGTCGTTCTAGGGGCTGTCACCTTCCTTGAATCCCTGGTGGTGATCGGCGCCTTCGTGCCGGCGACCGGTCTGCTGGTGGCGGCGGGGGGACTGGTGGCGGCGGGCGTTCTGGATCCCATGACCGTCGTCGTCGGCTGCGTCATCGGCGCCGTGATGGGCGACGCCATCTCCTACTGGATTGGTCGGCGGCTGGGGACGGGCGTTCTGCGCCAGCCCATGCTGCTGCCGCACCGGCGCAAGATCGCCTGGACGCGGCTGTATTGCCGTCGTTACGGCGTAGCCTCCATCTTCATCGGACGCTTCTTCGGGCCTCTGCGGGCCTTCGTGCCGGTCATGGTCGGCGTGCTGCGGATGCGTCGACGCGTCTTCCAATTCGCCAATGTGACATCGGCCTTCGTCTGGGTTCTGGCCATGCTGGCGCCCGGCTATCTGGCCGCCAGGGGACTGGCGCGGCTGGAGGTCCTCAGCGAGGCCCACGGCCCCACCCTGATGCTGATCGCCTTTGGAGCTTTCGTCGTCGTCGCCGTCGTCGCCATGCGCTGGCTGAAGGGCAGGGCGGCCAAGCGGTCTGCCTTGCTGGCCGCGACGGTCAAGTAGCTTCCCAACCAACCGTCATCCCGGCCGCAGCGCAGCGGAGAGCCGGGACCGCTCAAGACGCCGCGTTTCCTGCGTCGCGTTTCTTGCGGTCCCGGATAGCGGCTTCGCCGCTTCCGGGATGACGTTTCAGAGCATGAAAAAAGGGCCCGTCCTTTCGGACGGGCCCTCTTCGTATCTGGTCTGACGACCGTCAGTCCTGGCCGTGTCCGTGGCTGTGCGCCTCGGTCGAGGCGGCCCCGGCGCTCCAGGCCTGACCATCGGCGCCCTGATGCCAGAAGGGCTGACGCGGGGCCTGACCGACCTCGTTCATGTGGTTGTCGAAGATCCGACCGTTGATCATCGTGTAGCCGATCTTCACCGTGTTCCGCAGGTTCTCCAGCGGGTTGGCCTCCAGCACCACCAGGTCGGCCAGCTTGCCGGTCTCCAGCGAGCCGATGTCCTTGTCCATGCCCAGCGCCGTGGCGCCGTTCAGGGTGCCGACGCGCAGGGCCTGGAGCGGCGTCATGCCGCCCTGCTCCATCATCCAAAGCTCCCAGTGGGCGCCGAGACCTTCGCGCTGGCCGTGGGCGCCGAGTTGCACCGACACGCCCTCGTCTGACAGGCGCTTGGCCTCGCGGGCGATGGAGATGTGGTTCAGTTCGTCCTGCGGCACCTGGACCGGGCGACGGGCGCGGCTGTCCAGGATGCGGCGGGGGACGTACTGGGTCAGGATCGGGTCGTTCCACACGTCCGTGGCCTGATACCAGTAGTTCTCGCCCCAGTTGCCGCCATAGGCCACGATCAGGGTGGGGGTGTAGGCCACCTTGGTCTGCCGCCACAGCTGGTGCACGTCGGCGTACAGATGGGCCAGCGGGATCGAGTGCTCGACCGTGGTGTGGCCGTCCACCACCATGCTCATGTTGTGCTGATACAGCGAGCCGCCCTCGGGCACGACCATCATGCCCAGTTCGCGGGCGGCGGCCAGGATCTGCTGACGCTGGTCGCGGCGCGGCTGATTGTAGCTCTTGACGCTCCAGGCCCCGATGGCCTGCATCCGGCGCAGGTTGGACAGGGCGTCGTCCAGGTCGTTGACCTGAGCCGTAAACGGCGTCGCCGCCCCGTAGAGGATGGTCCCCGTCGAGAAGATGCGCGGCCCGACCACGCGGCCGGCCTTGGCCAGTTCGCTGTGGGCGAAGATCTCGCTCGAATCATTGGACGGGTCGTGGATGGTGGTCACGCCAAACGCGAGCGCGGCGTAGTTGACCCATGACTGCTGCGGGATGATCTCGTCCGAGCCCATCGAGCCGTGCCAGTGGGCGTCCACTAGGCCGGGGATGATGGTCTTGCCGGCCATGTCCATGACGCGGGCGTCGGCGGGGACCGTGACAGAGCCGCGCGGGCCGATGGCCTCGATGCGGTTGCCGTTGATCACGACCACGCCGTCCTCGATGACCTCGTCGCCCTTCATGGTGATGAGGCGGGCGCCGGTCAGGACCACGCGGCCTGAGGGCTTGGCGTAGTCGGCGCTGAAGCCGATCTTGACGCCGTGCTCGGCGGGCTTGGGCAGTTCGGCGGGCGCGCCCTCGGCGAAGGCGAAGCTCTCGCTCAGCGGACGCGAGAACAGCTCCGGTCCCATCGACCATTGCAGGCGGTTGGAATCGCCTGACCAGTGCAACCATTCGCCGGCGTCGCGGGTGACGCGGGTCTGGGGCAGGGCCTTGGTGTCGGCGCCGACCGTGATGGCGCGGCCGGTGGCGACGAAGGGCGTCACATAGGCGTTGAACCGCTCGGTCCAGGCCACCCAGTGCTCGTCAGGCGACACCGAGAACTCGGCGGCCCATTCGCTGCTCAGGTGGGTGCGGGCGTCCTCGCCCGACAGGTTGACCGATTTCAGCACGCGCTTGTCGCCGTCGCGCGCCGTCAGGAAGATGCGGTCGTTGCGGGCCCCGAACTGCGGGTTCGAGCCTTTGTCGGTGATCAGGGTCGGCTCGCCGCCGCGCACCGGGGTGCGATAGACGCCCGGCTCGCGGCTCCACAGGGCCGTGCGTAGGAAGCCGTCGCTGGAGGTGCGATAGACCACGGTCTGGCCGTCCGGCGAAAACTGCGGTTCCAGATAGTGGCCGGGGTGGGCGCTGATGACGCGGCCCTCGCCGCCGCCAGCGGGAATCACCCGCAGCGTGCCCAGGTCCTTGTCGTTCCAGGTCGTGTAAACGATCGAACGGCCGTCGCGCGACCAGGACGGATAGAGCTCGAAATGGTCGCTCTGGCGCGTCAGGCGACGGGGGGCGCCGGCCACGCCGTTGCGCAGGTCGCGGACCCACAGGTTGCCGAGGGCCTCGAACACCACCTTGGAGCCGTCGGGCGAGGTCTGGGCCCAGCGGACCATCTTCACGTCGAACTTGTCAGGCGCGACCTCGACGGGGAAGCGCACGGCCTCCTGCACGCGGCGGGTGTCGGCGACATGGAAGGGGATTTCGCTGACGGCCTTGGACGCCACGTCGATGCGGTGGATCTTGCCGCCCGACCAGAAGACCAGACCCTTGTTGTCCGGGGTCCAGCTCATCGTCGGATAGACGCCGTGGATGGCCCAGGTTTCCTGCAGATCGCGGTCCAGAGCGTCGTAGATCGGCGTCTCGCGGCCCGATTCGAGGTCCATGACGTAGAGGACGGATTTGTACCGGTCGCGCCGGATGAAGGCGAGCGACTTGCCGTCGGGCGAGGGGGTGGGGCGAATCGAGCCGCCCGGCCCGGTGACGAAGGGCGTGACCTCGCCCGTCTCGCGATCCAGGCGCCGGATCACGTAGATCTGGCTGTTCGGATCCTTGGAGTATTCGAACTGGCCGCCTGGCGTGGAATCGTCGCTGAAGTAGAGGTAGCGGCCGTCGGGCGAGAAGGCGGGCTCGCCCGTGTCCTTCTGCTGGGTGCGGCGCTCGGTCAGTTGCACGCCGCCGCCGCCCGCGCGGTGATACATCCACATCTCGCCCGCGCCCAGCGAGCGCGACGAGGTGAAGTGCTTGCGGCCGACGATGAACTGGCCGTCCGGCGACCAGTCGGGCTGGGTCAGCAGGCGGAAGGTCTCGTTCGACACCTGTTTGGCGTTGGAACCGTCGCGGTCCATGACCCACAGGTTGTCGCCGCCGCCCCGGTCCGAGGTGAAGGCGATCGAGCGGCCGTCCGGCGAATATTTGGGCTGCATGTCCCAGGCCACGCCCGAGGCGATGGCGCGGGCCTCGCCGCCGCCGATCGGCATGACATAGATGTCGCCCAGCAGGTCGAAGACGATCTCGCGGCCGTCAGGGCTGACGTCCAGCGACATCCAGGTGCCTTCGGTGACGTCGATGGTCGCGTCGTGCGACGCGCCCGGCGGGTTCTGGACATCCCATTTCGGCTTGGCGGGCGTGGCGGCGGTCGCCGTCGAATCGCCGGCCGGAGCCGTTTGGGCGAACGCCGGGAAGGCCACGGCCAGGGCCGCGACGGTGGTCAACAAACTGCGCTTCATGGAAGGCCCCCAAGACCCCTACTGATGAGGTCGGAAGGTCTAGCGGGCGCGGGGAGGTTTTGACCAGCCGTCAGGTGTCGAACGGGCGCAATTCGACCGCGTCAGGACATAGCATCTGATTGTCGGGGAGATTGGACCGGACCCTTGCAAATCATTGATCTGCAAGGGTCCGGATGGTGCCGCCGGGGGGAATCGAACCCACGACCTCAGCCTTACCAAGGATGCGCTCTACCACTGAGCTACGGCGGCCCTCACTGAGGAAGCGGCCGTATAGCCAAGACCCTCGGGGCGGCACAAGTGCAAAATGCATGCTTGATCAAAAACTTTGCACGCGGTCTGCTGTGCAACATGGATACCCCGCCCAAAGACGCCGTTCCCGCCGCCCCGGTCGTGGAGCCCTCACGCGAGCAGAAGGCCAAGGCTGAGCGGGCCGTGCGTCTGGCCGCCGCTCTGCGCACCAACCTGAAGCGCCGCAAGGCGCCGACCGCCCCGCCGCGCCCTGCTACCGAGCGCAACTGAAAGTCATCGCCCTGCGTCGCATCCGGCTCTTTCGCGAGGGTAGGGCGGCTTGCTAGATAGCCGGTTCGCCGGGGCGCAGTGTTTCCGGCCGCGAAAGATTCCATGGACAGCATCGTCATCCACGGCGGCAACCGCCTGAACGGCCAGATCGAGGTCAGCGGCGCCAAGAATTCGGCCATCAAGCTGATGGCGGCGTCGATCCTGACGGATCAGCCCCTGCTGCTGACCAATATGCCGCGTCTGGCCGACACCAAGTTCCTGGGCCAACTGCTGCAACAGTTCGGCGTCGAGGTGACGGAGCGCAATGGCGCCGACGGCCAGGAGACCCTGTTCCATGCGCCGGAATTGACCTCGACCTTCGCTCCCTATGATCTGGTTCGCCAGATGCGGGCCTCGTTCAACGTCCTGGGGCCGCTGCTGGCGCGCACCGGCCACGCCAAGGTGTCGCTGCCGGGCGGCTGCACCATCGGGGCGCGGCCTGTCGATCTGCACCTTCAGGCGCTGACGGCGCTGGGCGCGGAGATCGAACTGGAAGAGGGCTATGTCTCGGCCACGGCGCCCAGGGGGCTGCAAGGGGCCGAGATCGAGTTTCCCTTCGTCTCGGTCGGCGCCACCGAACACGCCCTGCTGGCCGCCGTCCTGGCCAACGGCACGACCGTGCTGAAACGCGCCGCCCGTGAGCCCGAGATCGGCGATCTGGCCCGCTGCCTGATCGCCATGGGCGCCAAGATCGAGGGCCTGGACACCGACGTCCTGACCATCACCGGCGTTTCGTCGCTGAGCGGCGCGACCTGGTCGGTGATTCCCGATCGGATCGAGATGGGCAGCTATGCTCTGGCCGCCGCCATGGCCGGCGGCGAGGTGCGCCTGACCAAGGGGCGGGCCGACCTGATCACCGCTCTGACCGACAAGATGATCGAGGCCGGGGTCGAGGTCGAACCGACCGTCGACGGCGTCATCGTCCGCCGCGATCCGACGCAGCGGCTGAAGGCCGTCAACATCACGACTGAAATCTATCCGGGCTTCGCCACCGATCTGCAGGCCCAGTTCATGGCCCTGATGACGACCGCCGAGGGCGAGAGCATCATCCACGAGAACATCTTCGAGAACCGCTTCATGCACGCGCCCGAACTGGCGCGTCTGGGGGCCGACATCTCGGTCCACGCCGGCGAGGCGCACGTGCGCGGCGTCGAGAAGCTGACCGGCGCGCCGGTCATGGCCACCGATCTGCGCGCCTCGATCAGCCTGGTCATGGCCGGTCTGGTCGCGGAGGGCGAAACCACGGTCGGGCGGGTGTATCATCTGGATCGCGGCTTCGAGCGGATGGAAGAAAAGCTGGGAGCCTGCGGCGCCGATGTCCGGCGCGTGAAAGGCGAGGCGGATGAGCACTGAGGCCAAGGCGACCTCTGAAACCGACGCGGCGGCCGAGGAGGCCCTGGCGCCGATGGAGCCCTTGCGCCTGCTGGCCGAGGACGCCGTCGATCTGCAGATCATCTCGGCCGCGCTTCAGGACGCCATCATGCGTCCCGTCGACATCAGGTGGGAAAAGGAAGCCCGGCGCCTGACCATCGTCCTGTCGCGCTTCTGCTGGGAATGCGGCGGCGCCCGAGTCATGTCCGCCATGCAGTTCGGCGACGTCGAGGCGGTCAAGAGCCGCCGCCTGCCGCGCGCGCCCGAATCGGCGCTGGAGCTCCTGGCGCTCGATTTCGAGCCGACCGAAGCGCCGGGCGGCCGGGTCATCCTGATGTTCGCCGGCGGCGGAGACCTGCGCATCGACGTGGAATGCCTGGACGCCGTGCTGACCGACCTGTCGGACCGCTGGCCCGCGCGCGTGGCGCCGACCCATCTGGACGACGCGCCTTCTGACGAGAGCCAGTCGTGAGCGGGCCGCACAAACTTTCGGTCATCGAAGTGGACGCCGCGACCCTGCCGGCCGCCACTGCCGAGATCGAGCATCAGCGCCGCGTCGCCATCTTCGACCTGGTCGAGGCCAACAGTTTCGCGCCTGAGGGCGCCGAAGGCGGCCCCTATACGCTGCGTCTCTCGTCGCAGGACAATCGCCTGGCCTTCGATATCGCCGGGCCTGACTTTGCGCGCACCCACGTGCTGTCGCTGTCGCCGATGAAGACGGTGATCCGCGACTACGCCCTGATCTGCGAAAGCTATTACGAAGCCCTGCGCGGCTCGTCGCCCAGCCAGATCGAGTCGGTCGATATGGGCCGTCGTGGCCTGCACAACGAGGGCGCCGAACTGCTCAAGGGACGCCTCGAAGGCAAGGTCGAGATCGACAAGGAAACGGCCCGTCGCCTGTTCACGCTGGTGTGCGCCCTCTATCGACGCGGCTGAACTCGACTATTTCAGCATTTTGGTGCATTAGGCGCCTCCTTCGACGGCTCGCGTTCACGCCCAACGCGAGCCTTATGCCGTTTCATCGGGCGAGAGAGACCGCATGGCCAAGGAAGAGCTTCTCGAGTTCCCGGGCACCGTCAGCGAACTGCTGCCGAACGCCACCTTCCGCGTGACGCTGGAAAACGACCACGAGATCATCGCCCACACCGCCGGCAAGATGCGCAAGAACCGCATTCGCGTCCTGGCGGGCGACAAGGTGCTGGTTGAAATGACGCCGTACGATCTTACCAAGGGTCGCATCACCTATCGCTTCAAGTAAGGACGCGCGTGTCGCGTCCTGACCTTTCGGCTCCGAGGCTGATTCTGGCCTCGTCGAGCCCGCGCCGCATCGAACTGCTGGCGCAGATCGGGGTGGTTCCCGATCATGTTGATCCCGCCGACATCGACGAGACTCCGCTGAAAGGCGAGACGCCGACGCGTCTGGCCGAGCGCCTGGCGCGCGGCAAGGCCGAGGTCGTGGCGGCGCGTTCGCCCGACGCCATCGTTCTGGCCGCCGATACCGTGGTGGCCCTGGGCCGTCGCCTGTTGGAAAAGCCGGCGGACGAGGCCGAGGCCAAGCGTTTCCTCGAACTGCTGTCGGGTCGCAATCACCGCGTCTTTACCGGCGTCGTCGTGATCGCCAACGGCGAAACGACCTGCCGGGTCGTCGACACCCGCGTCTCGTTCAAGACCCTGTCGACCGAAGACATCGCGACCTACGTCGCCTCCGGCGAATGGCGCGGCAAGGCGGGCGGTTACGGCATCCAGGGAGCGGCTGCGGCCTTCGTGCGCCGCATCGTCGGCAGCCACCCGGCGGTCATGGGTCTGCCCCTCTATGAGGCGGCCAATCTGCTTCGGGGCGCCGGTTGGCGGCCCAAGAGCGCCTGACATGGCCGATGTCGAGGTCTTCCTCGATCAGACGCCGGGCGAGACCCGCGGCGTCGTCGCCCGCAGGGGGCGTTTCCATCATCTGATCCTCCACCGCGACAGCGACCGGCCGAGCGATCGGCTGGGCGCACGTTGCGTCGGCCGTCTCGCGCGGATCGAACCAGCCTTGCGCGGCGCCTTTGTCGATCTGGGCGCGGGCGAGCCGTTCGGCTTCCTGCCGCTGGGCCAGAACGAAAAGCCGGGGGAGGGGGCCAAGATCGAGGTCGAGGTCACTGCCGAACCCCGCGAGCGCAAAGGCCCGGTGCTGCGTCGTCTCGGCGACGCGTCCGGCGAGCCGCGCCTGCTGGCGCCTGGGCCGGACGTCTCCGCAATCCTGGCCGCATTGGCGCCGGGCGTCGCGGCCCAGACGGGCGTGGTCGCGGTACGCGCGGCTCTGGAGGCCGAAGAGGACGCGCTGGCTGCTTCTGTCGTCGATCCCGCCTGCGGTCTGGACCTGATGATCCAGCGCACCCGCGCCCTGATCGCCGTCGACATCGACCATGCCCCCGCGCCGGGCCGTGATTCCCGCAAGAGCCGCGAGACGGCGAATCGTGAAGGCCTGACCCAGGCCGCCCGGCTGCTGACGCTGAAAGGGTGGGGCGGACTGGTCGTGATCGACCTCATCGGCGTCGGCCTGCACGGCGACACTATAATGAAGGGCGTTCGCGCGGCCTTCGCTGCGGAACCCCAGGCGGCGTTCGGGCCGTTGAGCCGGTTCGGCTTGATGCAACTGTCCCTGCCGTGGCGGCGGACCCCGCTGGACGAACGGCTGCTGGACGCGAGGGGCCGTCCGACACTTGAGACCCGGGCCATCGCCGTCGCGCGTCAAATCCGTCTGGCTATGTTGTCCGATCCCGCGACGCCGCGCTTCATCGCCCGTTGCTGCCCCGAGGAGGCGGCGTTGGCCGCGCCCCTGGTCGCCGCACTGGGGCCGAGGGCCGGGTTGGCGGCCGATCCCTCCCTGGCTCCTGGCGCCGTCCGAATTGAAGAGGCTGTCTAATGTCGCTCTGCCCCATCTGCCGCCGTCAGAAGCCGGACCCGGCCTACAAGCCCTTCTGCTCCAAGCGCTGCGCCGACGTTGATCTGCAGCGCTGGTTCACCGGCGGCTACGCCATTCCGACCGAGGATGCGGTCGATGATGAAAAAGATCGCGGAATTGAGTGAATTGGCGTCTGGACACCCCGTCCGGCCTCGCCTATAGACCCGCCTCTCGCGACGGAAATCGCGCGCCTGGATAGCTCAGCTGGTAGAGCAGCGGATTGAAAATCCGCGTGTCGGTGGTTCGAACCCGCCTCCAGGCACCATTTCCCTTTTGTCGCCCAATCCCATCACCTCGAAATCCGCGCCCCGAAATGGCCTAAATTTCGCCTTGGGAATTGCTTTCCGTTAATCTTTGTCGCCGCGACCGGTTCGTGTCGTTTTGGTGATGAATTTGGCAAATTTTTTGCCCAACGGCCCTGCCGCCCGATGTGCCGGGGGGAAAAGAAACTTTGCGCACTTGACGCTAAGATAGGCGTTCGCCAAAGGGACTTAATCGCATTCCTGCTTGCAGGTCGGGGTCACGAAGATATTGTCTTCCGGACCTTGGCGGCGGCGATCGTTTTCGAACGGTCGTGGCGGGCGGCGGTTCCACTCGACGGGCTCGATCCTTTCGGTGGTGAGATTTCATTATAGGGACGGCCGACTGACGCGGTCCGTGTCTTGGGTTCCACGTGTCAGACCAAAGCAGGAACTGGCGAACAATGCTCGATAGCAAGAAGACGAATATCCTCCTCGCACTGGCCGGCGCTGCCGTCCTGATGGCGAGCTCGCCGGTTCTGGCGCAATCCGCCGCAACCCCGGCCGCTGCTCCGGCAGCCGCTGCTTCGACTGCCGCTCCGGCCGCCGACGCTGCTGCTCCCGCTGCTGACGCCGCTCCCGCTGCTGATCCGTCGACGGTTGCTGACTCGGTCAGCAAAGGTCACGGCGGCGGCATCACCCCGGTCTCCATGTTCATGGAAGCCACCGCAGTGGTTAAGGTCGTCATGTCCGGCCTGCTGCTGGCCTCGATCTTCTCGTGGACCCTGCTGCTGATCAAGCTGCTGGAGTTCGGCGCCCTGAACAAGGCGACCGACCGCTTCCTGGAAGCCTTCCGCGGCGCCCGCACGATCGCTGACATGCGTCGCGTTTCGACCTCGGAAGATTTTGACGGCAACCCGCTGGCCGACATGGCCGCCGCCGCCACCGAGGAAATCGAACTGTCGCGTCAAGCCGGCCTGCAAGTGACCGGCGATCACCGCGACTCGGCGCTGCTGCGCGCCCAGACCGCTGTGGCTGCTGTTCAGTCGGGTCTGCCCAAGCGCCTCTCGGGCGGCCAACAGTTCCTGGCGTCGGTCGGTTCGACTGGTCCGTTCGTCGGTCTGTTCGGTACCGTTTACGGCATCATGAACTCCTTCATCGGCATCGCCGAGTCCAACACGACCAACCTGGCCGTCGTTGCTCCGGGTATCGCTGAAGCTCTGCTCGCCACCGGTATCGGCCTGTTCGCCGCTATCCCGGCCGTTATCTTCTACAACTACTTCAACACGCGCATCTCGAACTACGGCACGCGTTCGGACGGCTTCAACGCTGAACTGATCAACGCCATCTCGCGTCAGCTCGACAAGGGAGCGTAAGACGGATGGCCGCCAAACTTTCCGGTTCCGGCGGCGGCAAGTACACCGTCGAGGCTAATGCCGAGATCAATGTCACACCTTTCGTGGACATCATGCTCGTGCTCCTCATCATCTTCATGGTGGCGGCTCCGCTCGCCACCGTGTCGGTGCCGGTGAAACTGCCTCGCGCCGTTGCTCCTCCGGGCAAGAATCCGCCGACGCCGGTCTTCATCTCCATCCAGAACGATGGCGACGTGTGGATCGGCGACCTCAAGTCCTCGCCCGGTGCTCTGGGTGACGACCTGCGGGTGCAGATTGGACGCAGGAACCCTTCGGAAGAACGTATTTTCATTCGTGCAGACCAACAGACTCGGTACGGCGACTTCATGCAGGTCATGAACGCCCTCCAGGATAATGGTTTCTACAGCGTCGCCCTGGTTGGCGAAGACAACTCGTAAGGGGGCGGGGCGCATAGCATGACAGCTGAACCTCACGTCCACCGTGATCCGATCCTGGATCCGCCGAAGAAGAAGAAGAAGCTTTCGACCGGCGCCATCGTGGGCATCACCATTTCGGTGATCGTCCACGCCCTGGCGGGCCTGTACTTGTACAACAACAAGTTCAAGCTGAAGGAAATGACCTACGAGGACGAGGCCGTCGACGTCGAGCTGATGGAGGTTCCCCCTCCGCCGCCGCCGCCGCCGCCCCCGCCGCCTCCGCCGGATCAGCCCCCGCCGCCGAAGCTTCAGGTGCGTGAACCGCAGATCAACACCCAGGCGCCTCCGCCTCCGGTGACTGTGGCCATCGAACCGACGAAGAAGGAAGATCGGGTCGAATACTCGGGTCCGCCCCAGATCGTCCCCGGACCTCCGCCTCCGCCGGCTCCGCCTGCGCCGCCGAAACCTTCGGTCATCACCAACCCGAGCTGGGCGCGTCCGCCGCGTCCGACTGAACGGGACTTCCCGCAACGCGCCCTGGATCGCGGCGTGGGTGGTTCTGCCACGGTCGAGTGCACGGTGACTCCGAGCGGGCGTCCTGAGGACTGCCGCGTCGTCTCGGAAGATCCTGCCGGCATGGGCTTCGGCGCCGCCGCCGTTCGTATCGTCCAGCGCGGGCAACTTTCGCCCCGTACGGTCGATGGTGCGGCGACGAACGCCAGATTCGTCGTTCGGGTGCCCTTCAATCTGGGCGACTGACACGATCGATAGTCGAAATGAAGAACGCTCCGAGGCTTGCCTCGGAGCGTTTTTCTTTGCCTTGCTCTAACGAACTACGATTGCGTCGCCGTCGTCGCGCGGCATGGCTGCGAATAGGAGAGGGAGAAGCCGATGCGGTTGATGCGCCATGCTGCGGTCGCTGTCGTCGCCTTGCCGGCCCTGGCGGCGGCAGGATGCGCCGGCCGGATGATATCGGCTGACGGGGAAGCGGGTTTCGCCAGGATTGAGTGCGCCGTCACCTCCAGCGGTCATCCGGCGGACTGCCGCGTTCTGACGGAAGCGCCGGCCGGCATGGGCTTCGGCGCCGCCGCCCTCGAGATTGTCCAGCGCGGGCGGCTTTCGGCCGGGACGGTCAAGGGCACCCGGCCCGGCGCCAAGTTCGTCGTTCGTGTGCCGTTCTTCTCACCGGCCGATCCGTCGCGGCAGGTCCAGGCGCCGGTGGAAGGTCGTCGAGATCGCCCTTAAGGTCGCCGTCTGGCGCTTGGGCGGCGCCCCCCTGGTCTTGGGGCCTCGTCCGGAAGCGCATCCGAACGGAAAGAAATCGCATGAAACACCTTGTCGTCGCTGTCGTCTCCTCGCTGGGCTTGGCCCTGTCGGCCTGCGCCTACAATGAGAGTCTGGGCCGCAATCAGTTTCTGATCGTCGACGACAGCGCCCTGATCCAGCAGTCGGATGCGGCTTGGGCGGAAACGCTGCGGACGGCAAAACTCTCGACCAACGCCGCCCAGAACGAGCGCGTGGGCCGTGTCGGCGGGCGGATCGTGCAAGCCGCCGGGCTGGCGAACCGACCCTGGGACTATCGGGTCTTTATCGACGACAGCCCCAACGCCTTCGTCCTGCCGTCTGGCAAGATCGGCGTGACCACGGGTCTGCTGGTGCTGGTCCAGAACGACGACCAACTGGCCACGGTTCTCGGCCACGAGGTCGGCCATGTCGTCGCCCGCCACGCAGCGGAACGCTACTCGACCCAGTCGACGACCGGCCTGGTGCTAGGGGCGGTCCAGAGCCGGGCGGGGGACTATTCCCAGGCCGTCGGCGCCGTCGGGGGCCTGGGCGCGCAACTGGGCCTGCTGCTGCCCTTCTCGCGCAATCACGAACTGGAGGCGGACCGCATCGGCGTCGATTACGTCGCCGCAGCCGGCTACAAACCGTCCGAATCCATCGCCCTGTGGCGGCTGATGGCGCAGCAGCGCCAAACCGGAACGCCCGAATTCGCCTCGACCCACCCGTCGGATCAGACCCGGATCGCGGCCTTGCAGCAGTATATCGCCAGCCGCGGATGGAACTGACGGGGGATAAAGCGAAAATCCGTCACAAGCATATTGCCCACGGGGGCGAGGCCCGCTAGAGAACCGCCCTCGCGTTGATCGCGCCGCCTTAGCTCAGTTGGTTAGAGCGCCGGTTTGTGGAACCGGAGGTCCTCAGTTCAAGCCTGAGAGGCGGTACCATCACTTCAACGAATCGCTTTCAGCGACTTGGAGTGATGCCGACATGAGCGACGCTTCCCCCGTGTGGGACCCCCGCCAGTACAACCGGTTTGAAGCCCAGCGCGACCGCGCCGCGCTCGATCTTCTGGTGCGTTTGCCCGAGGACCTGGACCCGGCCGAGATCTGGGACCTGGGCTGCGGCACGGGGCAGCACGCGGCCTTGCTGAAGCGTCGGCATCCTCACGCCAAGGTGCATGGCATGGATTCAAGCGACGCCATGCTGGAGCAGGCCCGCGCCTTGTCCGCTGATGTCGAATGGACTGTCGGCGACATCGCGACCTGGGCGCCGGAGCAGCCGGCCGATCTGATCCTGGCCAACGCCTCGCTGCAATGGCTGCCGGATCATGCCGCGCTGTTCGCCCATCTGGCCAGCGCCCTGGCGTCCGGCGGCCTGCTGGCGGTGCAGATGCCGATGGCCTGGGAAACGCGCCACCATACCATCATGCGCGAGACGGCGGCCGAGGGGGCGTGGGCCTCAATCCTGACGGGCGTGGATACGATCGCGCCCCTGTTGCCGGCCGAGGCCTATTACGAGGCCCTAGCGCCGTTGTGCGACGACATCGACATCTGGATGACGACCTATCTGCACGTTCTGCGCGGCGAGGACGCGGTGCTGGAATGGATGAAGGGCACGGCGCTGCGGCCCTATATGACCGCGTTGGCGGGCGATCTGCCTATGCGGAGGGCCTTTCTTTCCGCGCTGTCCGACCGGCTTTCGCAGGCGTTTCCGCAGCGAGCGGACGGGTCAACGCTTCTACCATTTCCTCGTCTGTTTCTTGTTGCGCGGCGTCGTTGACGGGGGTGCGATGCAGGTGCTCGACCGGGCATTTCAGCGTCGCCAAGGCCGTCTGCGCCGCCTCATGCCCCGCGGCGACGGCGGGCTCATAGGCCTTCCAGTCGCGGATATCGACGCCCTCGGGCTTGGGCAGGATCAGCAGGTCGGTGTCGGCTCGGGCCTGAATCAGTTCGGCCTCGGTCGACAGGGTGGCCGAGCGCATCAGGATCGAGACGATGGGCGGGCCCTTCTTCCAGGCGCCTGACGCGATCCAGCGCCACCACGACGGCGGATCCTCCAGCGCCCTCGGGTCCACGCCGCGCGTCTGCGACACGTCCACGCCGACGACCGGACCGCTGTTCAGGCGGCGCATGACCTCGCTGGGGAAGTTGCGCAGCACGGCGCCGTCCACCAGCACCTGACCGTTCATGACCACGGGCGGCATGACCCCGGGAATGGAAATCGAGGCCCGCAGGGCGTGGCGCAGCATCCCCTGGCGATGCACCTCGACCTTGCCAGCCGTCAGATTGGTCGAAACCGCGAAGAAGGGCAGGGGCATGTCCTCGATGGCCACGTCGCCATAGGCGTCCTGCATCAGCCGGCCGACCTTGCGGGCATGGGTCATGGCGATGATGGGAAAGGCGATGTCCGACAGCGGGTCCGAGACGACGAAGGCCTTGCGGATCTGCTCCGTCAGTTCCTCGTCCGACCAGCCCAGGCCGGGACCGGCGGCGATCACCGCCCCCATCGAGGAGCCGCCGATGAAGTCGATCGGCACGCCCGCCTCGGTCAGGGCCTTCAGCGCCCCGATGTGGGCGTAGGCCCGGGCGCCCCCGCCCGACAGCACCACGCCGACCGCCGAGCCGGTGACGATGCGGGCGATCCGTGCGGTGTCGCTGAACAGGCCCTCGACCGCATGGAACCAGCGACCGGGTCTGAACATCTCCAGCCAGGCGCGGGTGTTGGTGGGCCGCGACATGCGCGGATCGCGCAGCAGGATCAGATCCGTCAGGGGGTGGGCTTCGTCTTCGACGTCCTGAGGCGGCGGGGGCGTCTGAGGGGGATGGTCGGCGTCGCCCACCAGGAAGACTCGGTCCACCTGACGGGCGCACAGCGACGCCCAGCCGGGTTCGTCGGATTCGGCGACATAAAGAACGTAGTCGTGAGCGTCCTCGACGCCCGAGAACCACTCGGCGGCGGACGTCAGCGCCGTGTGGTCGATGACCCGGCAGGAGAAGCCCTGGGCCTCGACGGCGTGGGCCACCCGTTCGACGAAGGCGCGAATCGGTCGGGCGCGGCCAGAGATGAAGCCGAAGACGCTGGGGGCGACGCCGGTCGTATTGCGCGCTCGCGCCCGGGTCAGCATCACCTGGCCCAGTTCGGCCATCAGGGCGGGCTCGGCGCGGGCCGCCTCGAAAAAGGCGTCGCGGGGCAGGGCGACCAGATCGCTGTCACGCAGGGCCACGACATTGGCCATGTGGGTGGTGCCCGCCAGCATGGCCATTTCGCCGACCGGATCGCCGGGCTTGATGACGCCGACGAACTGGGGCGCGCGTCCGTCGTCATCGCGGAACACGCCCAGCCGTCCGGCCCGCAGCAGGTAGAGGGTGTCGGCCGGATCCCCAGCGGAAAACAGCCGTTCGCCCCGCGTCAGGGCGAACCAGCTGGCGCGGGTGTTCTTTGTGCCCTCGAAGACGCGCGCGAGGGCGGCTTCCAGCGTGTCGGGACGTTCAGCAGCCATGAGGGTGGTTTAGGCCGGATTCCTGCGGACAGGAAACCGAACGACTTCCCCCCGGCGCGGAAGCCTCCTAAACCTTGAGGCATGCCCAAGCTGATTTCCGCCGTCGATCGCAACAGTCCTGCCTTCAAGTCGCTGGACGCGCACAATCGCGCCCTGCGGGACGAGCTTTACGAGAAGGTCGCCAAGGCCGCGCGCGGCGGCTCCGACGCCAGCCGCGACCGCCATGTGGCGCGGGGCAAGCTGCTGCCGCGTGACCGCGTCGAGCGCCTGCTGGACCCGGGCTCGCCCTTCCTCGAAATCGGTCAACTGGCCGCCAACGGCATGTATCGCGACGAGGCCCCCGGCGCGGGCATGATCTGCGGCGTGGGGCGCGTCTCGGGCCGCGAGGTCATGATCGTCGCCAACGACCCGACGGTGAAGGGCGGCGCCTACTTCCCCCTGACGGTGAAGAAGCACCTCCGGGCGCAGGAAATCGCCGAGCAGAACAATCTGCCCTGCGTCTATCTGGTCGATTCGGGCGGCGCCAACCTGCCGCACCAGGCCGAGGTCTTCCCGGACCGCGACCATTTCGGCCGCATCTTCTTCAACCAGGCGCGGATGAGCGCCAAGTCGATCCCGCAGATCGCCTGCGTCATGGGCTCGTGCACGGCCGGCGGCGCCTATGTCCCGGCCATGTCCGACGAGACGGTGATCGTGCGCAATCAGGGCACCATCTTCCTGGCCGGTCCGCCGCTGGTGAAGGCCGCGACGGGCGAGGTCATCTCGGCCGAGGAACTGGGCGGCGCCGAGACCCACGGCCGCAAGTCCGGCGTGGTGGACCACGTGGCCGAGAACGACGAGCACGCGCTGGAGATCGTCCGCTCCATCGTCGCCAATCTGAACACGGTGAAGACCGTGCCGCTGGACGTGCGCGAGCCGCGCGCCCCGGCCCTGGACCCGCAGGAGCTCTACGGCCTGATCCCCGACGACGTCCGCGCCCCCTATGACGTGCGCGAGGTCATCGCCCGCATCGTCGACGGCTCGGACTTCGACGAGTTCAAATCCCTGTATGGGACCAGCCTGGTCTGCGGCTTCGCCCGCATCTGGGGCTATCCGGTCGCCATCCTGGCCAACAACGGCGTCCTGTTCTCGGAGAGCGCCCAGAAGGGCGCGCACTTCATCGAACTGGCCTGCAAGCGCAAGATTCCGCTGCTCTTCCTGCAGAACATCTCGGGCTTCATGGTCGGCGGAAAATACGAGGCCGAGGGCATCGCCAAGCACGGCGCCAAGCTGGTCACGGCGGTCGCCTCGGCCGAAGTCCCGAAATTCACCGTCCTGATCGGCGGCAGCTTCGGCGCCGGCAACTACGGCATGTGCGGCCGGGCCTATTCCCCGCGTTTCCTCTTCACCTGGCCGAACAGCCGCATCAGCGTGATGGGCGGCGAGCAGGCGGCGTCGGTCCTGGCCACCGTCCACCGCGACGCGGACACCTGGACGGTTGACGAAGCCGAGGCCTTCAAGGCCCCGATCCGCCAGAAGTACGAGGACGAGGGCAACCCCTATTACGCCACCGCCCGCCTGTGGGACGACGGCGTCATTGACCCGGCCCAGACCCGCGACGTCCTGGGCCTGGCCATCAGCGCCAGCCTGAACGCCCCCATCCCTGAGACCCGCTTCGGCGTATTCCGGATGTAGTGTTCAAAATCCTTCTCCCGTCGGGGGAGAAGGTAGCCTGCGGAGCAGGTCGGATGAGGGGGCGCTGTCCGCAGGCAAACGCGAAAATGAGCATGGAGCCGACGGCCCCCTCATCCGTCTCGCTTGCGCGAGCCACTTTCTCCCCCGAGGGGAGAAGGGGTTAGGCTATCTGCCATGCATCAGTCGCCAGACCGAACGCGCCGCGCCCGTCGTCTCCGAGCCGACACCACGCCAGCCGAATCCAGCCTCTGGACCCTGCTCCGTAATCGCGGCTTCGAAGGCTGGAAATTCCGGCGTCAGGCCCCGGTCGCCGGCTATGTCACCGACTTCCTCTGTCTTGACCTCAAGCTGGTCATCGAGCTGGACGGGCGGCGTTCATCGCCTGCGCGAGGCCGCAGACGCCCTCCGCGATCATCGTCTGTCTGAGGCAGGGTTCGCCGTTGTTCGCTTCTCAAACGAAGCATTTTTGCACAATCCCAATATCCTGCTGGACGCGATCCGCCTTCGCGCGGCACAAATGGGGAAATCGCCCCCTCATCCGACCTGCTCCGCAGGCCACCTTCTCCCCCAAGTGGAGAAGGAAGACATTTCAGGCGTTCAGAGCTTGAAGGAGCTTTCCATGACCGACCCCAAGACCCCCACCGAAGCCGACCTGAACGCCCTGGACGTCACCGACGCCGAGGCGGCCGAGATCAACGCCATCGCCCATCCCTTCCTGGCCGATCCGGCGCCGGACGCGAACGACGATCTGGTCAAGATCGACGCCCTGCCGTCGGGCGTGGTCTTCGTGACCATCAACCGCCCGGAAAAGCGCAACGCCTTCGACGCGGCCACCATCGCCGCCCTCTATGAAGCGTTCGAGACGCTGCAGGGCGCCGACCGGGTGCGCGTGGTCTTCATCCGCGGCGCGGGCGGCACCTTCAGCGCCGGGGCCGATCTGAACTGGATGGCCGACGCCGCCGGCTGGTCCGAGGCCGACAACCGCGACGACGCCATGGGTCTGGCCAAGATGCTGAAGGCGCTGCACGACGTGCCGGCCCTGACGGTGGCCCTGGTCGAGGGCTCGGCCATGGGCGGCGGGGCGGGCATCGTCGCCGCCTGCGACATGGCCGTGGCCGTCGAGGGCGCGCGTTTCGCCTTCTCCGAGGTCAAGCTGGGCCTCATCCCCGCGACCATCGCCCCCTATGTCATCGAGGCCGTCGGCGCCCGTCGCGCCCGCCAGCTGTTCCTGACCGCCAACACCTTCGACGCCGACTATGCCGCGCACGCGGGCCTGATCGACCTGGTTCTGCCGGAAGGCTCGGTGGACGAGTTCATCTCCATGCTGACCGATAGCCTGACGACCTGCGCGCCCGGCGCCATGGGCGAGGCCAAGCGTCTGGTGAACGACATCGCCGGCGAGGCCATCGACAGCCGCCTGCTGGAAGAGACCGCCAAGCGCATCGCCCGCGCCCGCGTCTCCGACGAAGGCCAGGAAGGCGTCCGCGCCTTCCTCGACAAGCGCCCGCCGGTCTGGGCGCAGTAATTTCTCCTTCTCCCCTTGCGGGAGAAGGTGGCCGAGCGAAGCGAGGTCGGATGAGGGGTTGCGTAGTGCTTCGCCTTATCCTGCCTTGCGAAACCCCTCATCCGTCGGCCTGCGGCCGCCACCTTCTCCCGCAAGGGGAGAAGGGATAAGGACAAGCCATGTTCAAGTCCGTCCTGGTCGCCAATCGCGGCGAGATCGCCTGCCGCGTATTCCGCACCGCCCGCCGCATGGGCCTGCGCACCATAGCCGTCTATTCCGAGGCTGACGCCGCCGCGCTGCATGTGCGCGAGGCGGACGAGGCGGTGCTGATCGGCCCGGCGGCGGCGCGCGAATCCTATCTGGATGCGGCCAAGGTGCTGGCGGCGGCCAAGGCGACGGGGGCGGAGGCCATCCACCCCGGCTACGGCTTCCTGTCCGAGAACGCCGACTTCGCCGAGGCGGTCATGGCGGCGGGCATCGTCTGGATCGGCCCGCAGCCGGCGTCCATCCGCGCCATGGGCCTGAAGGACGCGGCCAAGAAGCTGATGATCGAGGCGGGCGTGCCGGTCACCCCTGGCTATCAGGGCGAGGACCAGTCGGTCGAAACCCTGACCGCCGAGGCGGCGCGCATCGGCTATCCCGTCCTGATCAAGGCGGTCGCCGGCGGCGGCGGCAAGGGCATGAAGAAGGTCGACCGCGCCGAGGACTTCGCCGACGGTCTGGCTTCGGCCCAGCGCGAGGGCCAGTCGTCCTTCGGCGACCCGCGCGTCCTGATCGAGAGCTATATCACCCGCCCGCGCCACATCGAGGTGCAGGTCTTCGGCGACAGCCACGGCAATGTCGTCCACCTGCATGAGCGCGACTGCTCGCTGCAACGCCGCCACCAGAAGGTGATCGAGGAGGCTCCGGCGCCCGGCATGGATGCGGCCACGCGGGCAGCGGTGACCGAGGCTGCGGTGAGGGCGGCGAAAGCCGTCAACTATCAGGGCGCAGGCACCATCGAGTTCATCGCTGACGCCTCGGACGGGCTGAAGGCCGACCGCATCTGGTTCATGGAAATGAACACCCGGCTGCAGGTCGAGCATCCGGTCACGGAATCCATCACCGGCGTCGATCTGGTCGAATGGCAGCTGCGCGTCGCGGCGGGCCAGCCCATTCCGCTGGCGCAGGCCGACATCCCGATGAAGGGCTGGGCCATGGAGGCCCGCCTCTACGCCGAAGACCCCGCTCACGGCTTCCTGCCGTCCATCGGCAAGCTGGATCATTTCGTCCTGCCGGATGACATCCGCGTCGACACCGGCGTGGAGCAGGGCGGCGAGGTCAGCCAGTTCTACGACCCGATGATCGCCAAGCTGATCGTCCATGAAGACACCCGCGAAGCCGCCGCCGCCCGCCTGGCCGACGCCTGCCGCGAGGTCGAGGTCTGGCCCGTCCGCACCAACGCCGGCTTCCTGGCCCGCTGCCTGGACCACCCGCGCTTTGTCGAAGGCGACGTGGACACGGGCTTCATCGGCGCGGAAGAGGCGGCCTTGATCGCGGCCCCTGTCTCAGCTCGGGCTCTGGCCGGCGCGGCGGGCCTGATCGGTCTGGACGCCGACGCTGCGGCCTTTGACGCACCCGATGCCGAACTGGTGCCGTGGCGCGCGGGCCTGTTCGGCTTCCGCATGAACGCCCCGGCCGAGGCGCGCACGGCCCTGCACCACGGCGACAGCGTCCACGCTGTGACCCTGGCCGGCGAACCCGGCTGGCAAGGTCGCCAGTCCAGCTTCGATGTGTCCGGCGATTTCGGCACGGCCCGCGTCTATGGCGAGCCGGATCTGGTGGTCGTGGACGGCGAGGTCGTCAGCGCCCTGACCCCCGACGCCGAACGGATCGTGGTCTTCGACGACGGCGACGTCATCGAGTTCCGCCGCCGCAAGGCCAGCGCGGGCGCGGGCGGCTCCGCCTCCGACGGCGGCCTTCGCGCCCCCATGCCCGGCAAGATCGTCGCCGCGCCCGCCAAGGCCGGCGACGTCGTGACCAAGGGCCAGCCCATCGTGGTGCTGGAGGCCATGAAGATGGAACACGCCCTGACCGCGCCCTTCGACGGCGTGGTGGCCGAGTTCAACGTCGCCGTCGGCGATCAGGTCGTAGACGGCGCCGTTCTGGCCGTGGTGAAGGCGGCTACCTAAATCGCGCTCATCCCGGCGGACGCCGGGATCCAGTTCTTTGGCTTCGGTGACGACGCGGGAACTTGAGCGAACATATTGTCGAGCGCCGTGTGCGGGGCTCTCACTGGGTCCCGGCGTCCGCCGGGATGAGCGGAAGAGCAGGCGGCGTTTCATGCCCCTTCACATGATCAAACTCTGCGTCGGCGTCGCCAAGGTCGAGACGCTGGAGCGGCGCGCCGCCAAGGGCGAGTGGCTGACCGTCAACACGCGGATGACGCCCAAGCGCGCGAGCGAACTGGAGGACGGCGGCTCTCTGTTCTGGGTGATGAAGGGCTCGGTCGTCTGTCGGATGCCGATCCTGGACATTTCGACCAAGGGCGAGGGCAAGGCGTCGCAATGCCTGATCCGCCTGTCGCCTGAGGTGATCCGCACCGCGCCCCAGGCCCGTCGCCCCTTCCAGGGCTGGCGCTATCTGGAGCCCAAGGACGCGCCGCCGGACCTGTCGACGATGGACGCGGGCGAGCTGCCGGTCGAACTGGCCAAGCAACTGCGGGCGCTGGGCGCTTGGTGACCCTTTCGTGGCGATAGGCTCGAGGTGTTGACCTTTGTTCGCCGGCATGGCCTGTGCCGGCTCCCATGACCAACGCCCTGTTCAGCTTCAAGACCCGCGCGACCCTGTCCGAGCTGCTGAAGCTGGCCTGGCCGGTCGTGCTGGCGCGTCTGGGCATCATGACCATGGGCCTGACCGACGCCATCGTCGTGGGCCACTACGCCAGCCGCGAGCTGGCCTATCACTCCCTAGCCTGGGCGCCGTCGTCGGTCGTCCTGACCACGGCGGTCGGCCTGATGATGGGGGTGCAGGTCATGACCGCCCGCCTGCTGGGCGAGGGCCGCAAGGACGAGGTCGGCGCCGTGCTGCGCCGGGGCATGGTCTATGCGCTGCAGATCGGCGTCGTCTCCATGATCGCCCTGCTGCTGCTGGGGCCGTTCGGCTTGAAACACATGGGGCTTGAGGACGGCTTGGGCGAGGGCGCTTCTCCCGTCTTGACGGTCTTCGCCCTGTCGATGCCGGCCTATCTGATTTCGGTCGCGGCCCAGTTTTTCCTTGAGGGTCTGCATCGGCCCAAGGCTGGCATGGTCGCCATGTGGGTCGCGAACGCCGTCAACCTGGGCCTGAATCTGCTGCTGGTGCCCGACCTGTTCGGCATCGGCGTCGATGGCGCGTTCGCCTCGGCCTGGGCCACGTTCGGCGCGCGTACGGCGCTGGCGATCTTCCTGGTCATCTTCATCCTGCGCCTGCCCGAGGCGCGGGCCTTGGGAATCTTCGCCAAGCCGAAACGCGACAAGGCGGTCGAGAGCCAGCAGACCAAGGTCGGCCTGGGCGCGGGCGCGTCCAACTTCATCGAGGTCGGCGCCTTCGCCGCCATGACCCTGTTCGCGGGTCAGCTGGGCGCGGCCGAGACCGCCAGCTGGGCGGTCGTCATCAACATTTCCGCCATCGTCTTCATGGTGCCCATGGGCCTGTCGTCCGCGACGGCCGTCCTGGTGGGGCGCAGCTACGGCGCGGGGGATTCCGCGGGCGTCATGCGCGGCGGTCTGGCGGGCATCGGGGTGGTGACGGCGCTGGCCTTTATCATCGCCCTGGTGCTGTGGCCGACGGCGGGATTGGTGGTCAGCGCCTACACGACCGACCCGGCCATCCTGGCCATCGCGGCCCCGGCCCTGGTGCTGGCGACGCTGTTCTTCGTCGCCGACGCCATGCAGGTGGTGGCGGCCCAGGCCAACCGGGCGGCGGGCGACGTGGTCTGGCCGACGCTGATGCACCTGCTGTCCTACGGCATCGTCATGATCCCGCTGGGCTGGTGGCTGGCACACCGGATCGGCGTTAATGGTCTGGTCTGGTCGGTGATCGTGGCCAGCCTGATCTCGGGGGCGTTGCTGACCGGGCGGTTCGTGCGGATCGCCAGGCGGCTTCCGGCCTAAGGCTTCGCGGCCCGGAGAATGACGGAAATCAGATCGCTCCGTCATTCTCCGACGAAGCGCAGCGCAGATCGGAGAACCTAGCGGCGTCTCAGGCGACACTTCTGACGTGAATGTCCCGCAAAAGGTGACGATCAGGAGATCGCCCTCTATATCCGTCTGCTTCCTCCCGCAGACTGGACGACCATGGCCCGCATCCTCATCACCTCGGCGCTGCCCTACATCAACGGCATCAAGCACCTTGGGAATCTGGCCGGGTCCATGTTGCCCGCCGATGTCTGGGCGCGGTTCAAGCGCGGGCAGGGGCACGACGTTCTCTATGTCTGCGCCACCGACGAGCACGGCACCCCGGCCGAACTGGCCGCCGCCGCCGCCGGACAGGACGTGCGGACCTATTGCGACGAGCAGCATCAGGTTCAGAAGAAGGCCGGCGAGGCTTTCAGCCTGTCGTTCGACATCTTCGGCCGCAGCTCCAACGCGCCGAACACCCGCCTGACCCAACATTTCGCCAAGGTTCTGGAAGAGCGCGGCCTGATCGAGGAGCGCGTCGACCGGATGATCTATTCGATCGACGACGCCCGCTTCCTGCCCGACCGCTACGTCGAAGGGACCTGCCCGCACTGTGCTTACGAGAAGGCACGTGGCGACCAGTGCGACAACTGCGGCCGCCTGCTGGATCCGACCGATCTGATCAATCCCTATTCGGCCGTCTCGGGCAGCCGCAATCTGGAGGTCCGCGACACGCGCCACCTCTATCTGCTGCAGACCCGGGTGGCGAACCAGGTGCGCGCCTGGGTCGATGCTCGCTCGCCGCAGTGGCAGCCCCTGGCCCGCTCCATCGCCTACAAGCATCTGGATGAAGGCCTGATCGACCGGGGCATCACCCGCGACCTGAAGTGGGGCGTGCCGGTGGTCGGTCCCGACGGCGGCCCGCGTCCGGGCATGGAGGGCAAGGTCTTCTACGTCTGGTTCGACGCCCCCATCGAATACATCGCCGCGACCGAGGAATGGGCCGAGCAGTCGGGTGGGAACTGGCGTTCGTGGTGGCGTCTGGACGAGGGCGCCGCCGATCCTGAAAACCCCGTGCGCTACGTCCAGTTCATGGGCAAGGACAACGTCGCCTTCCACACCGTCAGCTTCCCCGCCACCATCCTGGGCTCGGGCGAGCCGTGGAAGACGGTCGACCAGTTGAAGGCCTTCAACTGGCTGAACTGGTACGGCGGCAAGTTCTCGACCAGCATGGGCCGCGGCGTCTTCATGGATCAGGCGCTGGAACTGCTGCCCGCCGACTACTGGCGCTGGCACCTGACGGCCTATGGCCCGGAGCATTCCGACGCGGCCTTCACCTGGGAGCAGTTCCAGTCGACGACGAACAAGGACCTGGCCGACGTGCTGGGCAATTTCGTCAACCGCATCGTCAAGTTCACGGAATCCAAGTTCGACGGCGTCGTGCCCGAGGGCGGCGAGGCCGGCCCGCTGGAAGCAAAGCTGGCGGCCGATCTGAAGGCCGGTCTGGAAGCCCTGACCGCCGAGTTCGAGGCCATGGAGTTCCGCAAGGCGGCTCAGGCGGCGCGCGCCCTCTGGGTGCTGGGCAACGAGTATCTGCAGGAAGCCGCCCCCTGGACGGCCCTGAAGACCGACCGCGACCGCGCCGCTGTGGTGGTGCGCACCGGCCTATCGCTGGTCGCCCTGTTCGCCCGCGTCACCGCCCCCTTCATGCCGGGCAGCGCCGAACGCATCGGCGCCAGCGTCGGCGCGACGGACCTGAGCTGGCCCCAGGCCGACGCCGACCTGCTGAACATGCTGCCGGCCGGTCAGACCGTCGCCGCGGCCGAGGTCCTGTTCAAGAAGATTGAAGACACCCAGGTCGCAGAATGGACCGAACGTTTCGGCGGGGCTGAATGAGGCCTGAGTTAGTAGAGTTTTCGACCGACCAGCGTCAGAAAATCAGAGATAGGTTGGCGTTGACGGGCCGGACCCAGGTCAGCGGCATTCTCTCGCCGAGCCAGGCCCAGCACCTGGCGGAACAGGCTGCAAACGCGCCCTATAACACCGTGACCCGGCGGGGCAGCGGCCATGTCGACTTTCCGGCGGCATGGTTGGCCAGTCTTGAGCCGGTGCAGAAACAAGGTCTGGGGGAGGCTGTTCAGGCCTCCGCCACGCAGGGCTTCCAGTACCTTTATGACAACCACCCCATCTATGACCTTGCTCAGGCCGGCGCTGCGGACCCGGTCTGGTCGGGTCTGGTCGGCTTCCTGAATAGCGAGCCGTTCCTGAACCTGATGCGCGACCTGACGGGCGAAGCAGGGATCGCGCTGGCGGATGCTCAGTTGACCCGATTTCGCCGCGGCCATTTCCTGACGGAGCATGACGACGCCGCCGAAGGGAAAAAACGCTATTTCGCCTATGTGCTGGGACTGACGCCGGCCTGGCGGATCGACTGGGGCGGGCTTCTGGCCTTCCACGGCGACGACGGCAATGTGGCCGAAGCCTTCACTCCGCGCTTCAATACGTTGAACCTCTTGAGAGTGCCGGCCCCGCATTCCGTCACTCAGGTGGCGCTGTCGGCGGGGGCGGAGCGTCTTTCCGTTACAGGGTGGCTGCGCGGTCGCTGAACCTCATCCCCTTCCACCATCATCCTCTCCCGGCGCCGAGCAAAACTAAATTCCCATCACGCCGATTCCTGTCGCCATAGGCGTTTGCGGGCCAAACACGCCCATCGGCTCGCGGCGCTTAAGACCGGGGCTATAGTGGCGCCTCGGTCTTTGACATCGCTGCCTGACGCCGGGCTTCGGCCCTTCTCGCGTCGCCCATCGCCAAGCGTCCACCGCCGGCCGATTGCACGAATTGCACTGTTTTTTTCGTCGCACGGTGCAATCGCGGCTCGGCCTGGAACCGGCCAAAAGAAAGGCCCGGATCGCTCCGGGCCTTTCACGTTTCTAGTTCGTCGGCGTTGCCGCGGCCGCAGCCGGCGTTCGCTGTTCCCTCGCGCCGGGCAGGCCGGCGGGCGTGGCTTCATGGCTGCCTGCGCTGGCGTGCTTCATATGCTTGGCCTGTTCTTCCGGGCCGATGTCGAGGAAGGCGGGGGCCGAGGCGTTGAACTCATCGGCGTGGCCGGTGCGAACGATCACCGAGCGTCCGCCGTCCCAGATCATGTGCAGGGCGACGTAGAGAACGATGACCAGGCCGATGTAAGCGATCCAGCGATAACGGTTCAGCAGCTTGGCGATGAAGCTGGCGGCCAGCCCCATGAGAGCGATCGACAGGATCAGGCCGAAGACCATGATCCACGGGTGGTCGTGGCTGGCGCCGGCGACGGCCAGCACATTGTCCAGCGACATGGTCAGGTCGGCGATCATGATCTGGAGCAGGGCGGCGCCGAAGGTCTTGCGCTTCAGGCCCATTTCCTCGGGGCTGGGACCGCCGCCGTGTTCGATGGCCATGGCGCGTTCGATCTCGGCCTCGGCTTCGGCCTGATCGTGGGTCGCCTGCTCGCGCAGTTCGCGCCACATCTTCCAGCACACCCACAACAGGAGGAAGCCGCCCGCCAGCAGCAGGCCGACGATGGCCAGAAGCTGCACGGTGACGAGGGCCAGGCCGATGCGCATGACGACGGCGGCGGCCAGGCCGATCAGGATGGCCTTGCGGCGCTGTTCCTGGGGCAGGGCGGCGGCGGCGAGGCCCACGGCGACGGCGTTGTCGCCGGCCAGGACCAGGTCGATCATCATGACCTTGCCGAGCGCGGTGGCCTGGCTGATGAGGTGGGGATCTGAGAGGAATTCCATCGGCGCTCTTTAAGCCCCGCTAGAAGCTGCGCCAAGACGCCGCAGCAAACTCGCTCCCGCCGACGCTAGGCCGGCGGGAGGAAAGGGTCGATCAGGCCGGGCGCTGGGCGCGGGCGGTCTCGTACAGGGCGATGGCCGCGGCGTTGGAGACGTTCAGGCTTTCGAATCCGCCGGGCATGGGGATCTTGGCCATGACGTCGCAATGCTCGGCCACCAGACGGCGGACGCCGTCGCCTTCCGAGCCCATGACCAGAACCGTCGGGCGCGAATCAAGCGCCTGTTCCAGCGTCAGCTCGGCGGAGCCGTCCAGACCGACGGCGCGCCAGCCCAGGTCCGCCAGCTTCTCGAGCGCGCGGCTGAGATTGGTGACGCGGGCGCAGGGCAGGCGTTCGGTCGCGCCGGCCGCCGCCTTGGCCAGAGCGCCGGCCAGGGCGGGCGAGTGCCGGTCCTGAACGACGATGCCCTTGGCGCCAAAGGCCAGGGCCGAGCGGAAGATGGCGCCGACGTTCTGGGTGTCGGTCAGCTGATCCAGCATGACAATGACGCCGCTGGCGTCCTCGGCGAGCTCTTCCAGGGCGACGCCTTCCAGCGGCTGCACCTTGAAGACCATGCCCTGGTGAACGGCGCCGGCCGGCAGCAGCCGGGCGAGGGCGGTCGAATCAATCACCTCGATTCGGTGGCCGTTCGCCAGATTTTCCCGTTCGATTTCAGCGGCGCGGTCCTCCGTGACCATCAAACGGCCCATGCCGCGACGGGCCGGATTGGCCAAAGCGGCTAGAACCGGGTGGCGGCCCCAGACAAAATTATCCGCTTCGACCTTGCCGCGCGGGGCTTTGGGGGCGAAATCGCCCCCAGAACGGCTTGTGGGGGTGGGCGACCAGCCTTTCTCAGGCCGGCTTTCCACGCGCTTGTGGAAAGACTGCTTTTTACCGGTTTTCCGGTCGTTGCGTTCTGGAAATGACGACACTATAAGACGGCCTCCGATTTGGGCCCTAGGGCTTCGGGTCAGGCGCTTCCTCTATTACAGGCGTCGCCGGACACGAAGGCTTTCGCGACGAAAATGATCGAAAGATCGTTCCGTTGCGTATCCAGACCGGTTTTGAAAACGCGCGCTGGGGGAATGTCCCGAGTGGCAAAGGGGGGGGACTGTAAATCCCCTGCGTAAGCTTCGAAGGTTCGAGTCCTTCTTCCCCCACCACGCGCGTTTCAAGGCCGAGAGGACGGAAACCCAAAAAGGAATCGGGTGCGGAAACGCCAACCTCTCACGGGGTTGGGGCAACGCATTCTTCGCGCGGGTATAGCACAATGGTAGTGCAGCAGCCTTCCAAGCTGAGGATGTCGGTTCGATCCCGTCTACCCGCTCCAGGTTTTTTGAACTGAGCAGAAGCGCCCCTCCGCTTTGGACCCGGGCCACAGGAGTTTGGCCATGGCCAAGGAAAAGTTCGAACGTAACAAGCCGCACTGCAACATCGGCACGATCGGCCACGTTGACCACGGCAAGACGACGCTGACGGCTGCGATCACGATGACGCTGGCGAAGGCCGGCGGCGCGAAGGCGATGAACTACGCCGACATCGACGCCGCCCCGGAAGAAAAAGCCCGCGGCATCACGATCAACACCTCGCACGTGGAATATGAGACGGCCAACCGTCACTACGCCCACGTCGACTGCCCCGGCCACGCCGACTACGTGAAGAACAT